>NZ_CP033906.1:2734230-3038034 GCF_003816055.1 Bacillus sp. FJAT-42376 | reverse complement strand
CGGGACCGCTTTATCCGGTTTATTCATGAACCTTTTCACTGAATCTTTAAGGTCGTTTGGGTGCCACATCTACTTTGAAGAGGATCCCATTCCCCCTTCAGCTCTGAGGAATGGCTGTCATACACTGCGGCGTTTGGGGGTATATGCTGTTTCCGTCAATGAGAGCTGCACACTGCTTTTTTTTGACAGCACAGGCCAAATTCTTTCAGCTGAAATGGAAAAATCAATAGAACTGCATTATTCCAAAGCAACGCCCGTAAAAAATAACGTGGCAGGAACGAAAACGAGGATAGCCGGACTGGCAAAAGAACTTGAGTCCGTCTTCATGATGACTGGTTCACCGGTGTATCCTCCTGAGTATGGACTTGAAATGGATCCATTATCATTCCGTTTTTACCGTGATTTACTGGAGGGCTCCTGCTTATTAACGGTCTTATCTCCTGCAGCCAAGCAGCATTTCAGAGGACTGAAATTAATATTCTTTCTCGATGAACAAAAGCAAACTCTTAGTCTGAAGGGGGAGCATGGGAATCTCCCGCTTAATTCTGCTATCCTTCATGAACTGTTTCAGCAAGATCTTAAATGGCCGGAAGCTGAAACCCCTATCCATCTGCTTGCTGCTCTTATAGAGGGAATGAGGGACAATCAATGCGTTAAAACCAAGCTTGATTTATATTCAAAAGCTGCATGCCAACATGTCTCGTGTAAGACGGGTCAGGAAAACCAGGTGCTGAGCCGCTTGATATCGGAGGAGGATTTAGAGCGGGTCCGTTTGTCAGATGGCGTCAATATTCTTCATGGAGAAGACAGCTGGACACGGATAACGGCTGTCCAGAATGATGCAGGATTAACAGTCATTACGATGAATTCAAGGCCAGAAGAAGCATTAAAGACAAACGAAGTATATACCAATAAAATAAAACACTTTCAAAAATGAAAAATAGAGTGGAATTTTCCATGCATCAATGGTATGATGTTAAAGTCTGATTAGATTTAATGATTGAATAGTTTGGAGGGATAATCATGCGTGTGAATATTACACTTGCTTGCACTGACTGTGGTGAGCGTAACTATATCTCTAAAAAGAATAAACGTAATAACCCGGATCGTATGGAGCTTAAAAAATATTGCTCCAGAGAGAAAAAAATGACAGTGCACCGCGAAACGAAGTAAGCAGCAGGGAATTCATTCCCGCTGTTTTTTTTTATGCATTTTTACTGAGAATTAAAAGGCTTGCCTATATAATGGAAATAGTACAGATAAAAGCGGTGATTAAAATGAATAAAACCATGATCAGGGAGAACATGAAAATTCTCCTCAATCAAATGAGCCGGAAGCAATATACGGAGTATTCGGCAGCCATTGAAGAAAAGTTTTTTCAGTCCTCACTATGGAAAAATTCGCACACAATCGGGTTAACGATCTCTCAAAACAGGGAAGCAGATACAAGGAACATCATCGAGAAAGGCTGGGAGAAAGGGAAGCGGATGGCGGTACCCAAATGTTTTCCTGACCGAAAAGAGATGGAATTCAGAATCATTACTTCTTTTGAGCAGCTCGAAACCGTTTATTACGGACTGAAGGAGCCGATTCCAAATCAGACGGAACGAGTGGAAAAAAATGAAATAGACGTAATGGCTGTCCCTGGCATTGGTTTTGATCCCAGAGGATACAGAATAGGGTATGGGGGAGGATACTATGATCGGTATTTAAAAGATTACCCGGGCAAAACCGTGTCTTTAGCTTTTTCCTTTCAAGTACTTCCTTTTATTCCTTCTGAAATCTTTGATGTGCCTGTTCAAAGAATTCTAACTGAAAAAGAGGTGCTTCATTGCCGTGAGTAATCCCATACATATTTTAGGACTGCTAATCATCGCATGTATATCAATTGCAGGGTGGAGAATACGATCTTTGACTGGGAGCGGTGCGGCTGCTGCTTTTATAACAGGAGTTCTGATTTACTTAGGATATGGCTTTCAAGGTCTTTTTTTGCTGGGTGCATTTTTTGCAAGCTCCAGCTTATTAAGTAAATACAAGAGGAACAGGAAAATGGTGCTTGACGAGATGCTTGAAAAGGGAGACCGGCGTGATTCAATTCAAGTAATGGCGAATGGCGGAATTTCTTCTATTGCCAGCTTTCTGTTTTGGCTGACCGGCGCAGATTTATGGACAGCGGTCTTTTGTACCTCCATTGCAGCAGCGAATTCAGATACTTGGGCTTCAGAAATAGGAACATTAAGCAGGAAAGCGCCAAGGATGCTGCTTTCTTTTAAGAAAACAGTTCGCGGTACATCCGGCGCAGTCTCTCCTCTTGGTACAATCGCTGCGGCAGCAGGAGCTCTTTTTATTGCCATTCTTTCTGTCTTTATTTTTCAGCTTAGCTGGAGATGGGGATTAATGATCGCTGTACTTGGCTTTTTCGGAAACCTTGCCGATACACTCCTTGGAGGTTCTGTGCAGGTGAAATACAAATGTCCGGTATGCGGAAAAGTAACGGAGAAGAGAATTCATTGCAGCAAAGAAGGAAGAGTCGTTCAGGGAAATTCCTTTTTTAATAATGATGTTGTAAATATTCTTTCTATCAGTATTGCGGCTCTTTTGTCGGTCTGTGTATTTATAATTTTTTAGGCTTAAAGCCCTTTGACACATGGAGTGGAAGGCGCGAGACTTCTGCTTAGAGCAGCGGGCAGGGAAGCCCCGCAGGCGCAAAGCGCCGGACAGGCTCACCCGCCTGCCCAAGGAAAGAAAAGCGCCTGCAGGCTGCAATCAGGAGACAAGTTTGACAGAGCTATTTTTTTAAAGGCTCTCGCGCAAACAGCTTCTTTCAGCATCATAAAGCTTTACTCCGTTTTCTTTGAAAACAGATAATAAGCAATTTCAAAAATCGGCGGATAAAAAAGGGAGCCAACGCAAAAAGTATGAGCAGGAGGGATAGATATGAACCGCATGATAAGCTATCTGCTTGCACTGATTGGCGGGTATTTGCTTTACCGCTCAAGATACAGGATCTTAAATTTGATTCTTGGAAATCCTGCATTGAGAGCGTTTTTTATCCGCCTTTCCTTAAGGGTCCCGTTTGTGAGGGATAAATTTTTGCATAAGGCGTTTTTCTGACCGCGGCACCAGTCAGCAGCTGGTGCTTTTTTGCTGCGCAAAAACCTATAGAACAGACGTTATTCCTTCCTATTTAACAATCACTCCTGATATAATGTCCATAACAAAAATGGTTGCTGGAGAGGTTGCTATGGCTTTAGAGCAAGATGTTTTCTATTGGAATATAATCGATCAGCTGCTGGACATGAAATACAGAATCATTACGATGGCTGAGGATCATGAGGAAATCTGGCTTGAAAATCCCCGGGGAGCTGAATTTCAGATTGTCCGTTTGTTAAGAACGGATGCGGATTGGGGAACCAGGCTCGAACAGGATATGCAGAGAGCTGCAGGCATGTTTGAAGAAGTCAGGAAAAACGCCGGCAGAAAATCCATGAATGTTTTAAATGTATATATTTCGGCTTTTCCCCCGGTGGATGACTGGGAGCATATTGTCGAAAAACCTTATTCCCTCGGAAATACAGTTCTGAAAAATGAATTAATTTATGATGAAAAGCGCTCGAGTGGAATCATGGCGATTGAGGATATGCTAGCAGTCCGCTTAAACAATCAGCTGCCATCCATTAAAGACTATGAACAGCTGCAGGCCTTCAAGCAAAATACAATTGATAAAGAAAATAGTAGGATTGATCAGGAAAAACAGGTTTTCTCATATGGAACACCGAAACTGACAAAAATCTTGCTTGCTATTCAGATCATTCTATTTATCCTGATGGAGTTAGCAGGCGGAAGCCAGAACAATCAGACCCTTGTTCAATTCGGGGCAAAATTTAATCCGTACATCATAGAGGGAGACTGGTGGAGATTAATTACCCCTATGTTTCTGCACATCGGCTTTATCCATCTGCTGATGAATTCTGTTGCCCTTTATTTCATTGGAGAAGCTGTCGAGAAAATGTTTGGATCGGTGAGATTCCTTATTATTTACTTTTTCTCGGGAATTTTAGGTACGTTAGGGAGCTTCGCTTTCAATTCCTCGATTTCTGCAGGGGCTTCAGGAGCTATTTTCGGCTGCTTTGGAGCTCTCTTATATCTCGGAGTCGTTCAGCGTGAATTATTTCTTAGAACCATTGGACCGAATATTATCGTTGTGATCCTCATTAATCTTGCCATCGGCTTTACCGTTTCCAATATCGATAATGCCGGACATATTGGCGGGCTGATTGGCGGCATGGCAGCTGCCTTTGCTGTCCAGCTTCCTTCACAATCGAAATCCGGCAGGCAGATTCTTGCCGCCGCAGCGTGTCTGATTTTTGCGGTCTCACTGGCAGCATTCGGCTATTCAAGATGGGCATAAGCCGCTATATCTTTAAATTAGGCAACCCAGGAACGCTCATTGAATGAGTGATCTTGGGTTGTTATTTTTGGAATCCAGCAATCATGGGATAGTGCCTCATCATACTGAAAGTCTTAAATGGTCATGTTCATAAATAAGGGCTGTGAACGGTCTTTCTTCCTCAGAAGAAGCGACCAGGCTTCCATCCTGATAAACAAGTTTTTCTTGACTCCCTAATCAAACTCCGATACTTTATATATGGACGAACTTGTGTTAAAACGGGGTGAAGGTTTGAAAACGGTTTACGATGTCCGTCAGCTTTTAAAAAAATACGGAACCATTATTTATATTGGAGACCGGATAGCGGATCTTGAGCTCATGGAAGAGGAAGTCAGACAGCTGTACGAATCAAAGCTGATTGAAACGCAAGTTTTTCAGATGGCGCTTCTAATCCTTCGTCATGAAGCACAAATTGAACGTGATAAACAGACTTTTAAATGATTGTGCAAACGGTTTCCTTAATTATAGGTGAAAAAGGACTGAGATAATGATGAGTGAAAAATGGCTGGTTGGAGTAGATTTAGGCGGGACCACAATTAAAATGGCATTTATTTCTCTATATGGAGAATTGATTGAAAAGTGGGAAATTCCCACTGATAAAACTGGAAAAAACATTACCCTTGATATTGCAAAAGCAATTGATGCGAAGTTAAGCCAGATTGGAGAAACGAAATCCAAGCTTGCCGGAATCGGTATGGGAGCGCCTGGTCCGGTTGACCTCATTTCAGGCCTTGTTTACCAGACGGTTAACCTCGGATGGCTGAACTATCCATTAAAAGACCATCTTGAAGTCGAAACAGGCCTTCCGGCAGTTATCGATAATGATGCAAATATCGCTGCAATCGGTGAAATGTGGAAGGGAGCCGGCGATGGCGCCAAGGATGTCATATTAGTGACCCTCGGAACAGGAGTGGGCGGAGGCATCATTTCAAATGGTGATGTCATTCATGGTGTAAATGGAGCCGGCGGAGAAATCGGCCATATTACCTCTATTCCCGAAGGCGGAGCACCATGCAATTGCGGAAAAACCGGATGCCTTGAGACCATTGCTTCGGCCACCGGAATTGTCAGACTGGCAAAAGAAAAATTAAGCGGAACGGATCAGGAAAGCCTTTTAAGAACCACGCTAAAAGAAAAAGGGGACATTTCTTCAAAAGATGTATTTGAATTTGCCGCAAAAGGCGACGCCATCTCCCAAGAGGTTGTAGAGTTTGTATCTTTCCATCTCGGACTTTCGCTTTCAAGCCTTGCGAACGGCTTAAATCCTGAAAAAATTGTAATCGGAGGCGGAGTTTCAAAAGCCGGGGAATACCTTCGAGTCCACGTTGAAAAATACTTTAAACAATATGCCTTCCCAAGAGTCGGTGAAGGGGCTGGCATTGAGATTGCCACTCTCGGCAATGATGCAGGTGTGATTGGCGGAGCGTGGCTTGCTAAAACCATGCTGACAGATTATTAATGAGAGTATTTTGAGTGCGCATAATAAGAGGAGCCGGGCAAGCTGGCTTCTTTTTTCATGCGGAATTATGTTCCGCTGAATTATGTAATAAAATAATAAATTTTTTTAAAAAGCTGTAACATGGCCTGGTTTGTCTTCATTCCCAGCGGGGTAAAGATTACAGTCAAAATATAATTCTATCATTGTAATGTAATGTGCGTATTAAAAGCATTGATTTTTTGTAAACGAAGTATTAAGATATGATTTAGCTTGTTAATAAATCATTTACTGAAATTGGGAAAAGTATAGATGAGAGCAATGCGCAGTTCTGCCGAACAAGGAGGTAAAAGAATGCGTAAAAATTCAATATCAAAAATTTCATTTTTACTCATAGCGACATTATTTATGTGGCTGAAAACTTACATTGTCTATAAAACTAGCTTTGAAATTAAAATTGAAAACTGGAAACAGGAGTTTATTCTTTTTATTAATCCGGTGAGCTTTTTGCTGTTCATTTACGGAATCGGACTATTCATGAAGGAAAAAAACAGAAACAGGTACGTGTTTATTGTCAGCATCGTGCTGACCGTTGTCCTGCTTGCCAATATGGTGTTTTACCGTTTCTTCAATGATTTCCTGACCATTCCGGTTTTATTCCAGTCAAGCAACATGGGTGACCTCGGAAGCAGTATCTCATCATTATTCCAGCCGGTTGACTTATTGCTCTTTGTTGATTTGATTATTCTGTTCTGGCTGCTTCGCAAGCCGGCATTCCGGTCTGAGGAACGGGCAACACGCAAAGAGCGCTCAGCCTATTATTTAATGGTTGCAGCCATCTTTTTCTTTAATCTTGGACTTGCTGAAACGGAGCGTCCCCAGCTTCTGACAAGGTCATTTGACAGGGAGATGCTTGTTAAAAACATCAGTGTATACAACTTCCATGTTTATGATGGAATTATCCAGTCCAAAACTTCTGCACAGCGTGCAATGGCAGACAGCACCAATTTAACAGAGATTCAAAACTATATTAAAGCAAATAAAAAAGAACCGAATCAGGATTTGAAAGGAATTGCGAAAGGACGAAATGTGATCATTGTATCGCTGGAATCTACACAGTCCTTTGTGATGAATGAAACGTTAAACGGCAAGGAAATTACTCCTTACTTGAATGATTTGGCCAAACAAAGCTACAATTTCACCAATTTTTATCATCAGACAGGACAAGGGAAGACATCCGATGCTGAATTCCTGGTTGAAAATTCCCTCTATCCGCTTGGCCGGGGAGCCGTGTTCTTCACGAATCCCGATAATGAATACAATGCGGCACCAGAAATCATGAAGCAGAATGGTTACACAACCGCAGCATTCCATGCGAATAATAAATCATTCTGGAACCGCGATCTTATGTATCATTCGTTTGGATATGATAAGTTTTATGATGTAAACAGCTACAAGGTTACCCCTGAAACATCTGTAGGATGGGGATTAAAAGACACAGAGTTCTTTGAACAGACAGCTGATCATATGAAAGAAATGAAAAAGCCTTTCTATTCTAAATCAATCACATTGACGAATCATTTCCCGTTTGAATTAGACGAGAAAGATCAGACCATTGATAAGTTCGATTCAAACAGTAAAACGCTGAATAATTATTTTACGACTGTGAAATATGAAGATGATTCAGTAAAACGTTTCATTGAAAAACTTAAGGAAGACGGGGTATATGATAACTCCATCATCGTCTTCTATGGAGATCATTACGGCATTTCCGAAAATCATAACGAAGCGATGGCGAAGTTCCTTGGCAAAGAAGTAACGCCATTTGAATCCCAGCAGCTTCAGCGTGTTCCGTTTATCGTCCACATTCCGGGTGTAACGGATAAAAATCCAAAGGAAATTGATACAGTGGGAGGACAGATCGATATCCGTCCAACATTGATGAATTTACTTGGAATTGACACGAAGGATCAAGTAGAATTCGGAAATGACTTGTTTTCTAAAGATCGTCTGCCATTTACAGTTATGCGTGACGGAAGTTTTGTAACGGACAAGTATGTATATACAGATAATATCTGCTACGATAAGAGCACAGGCCAGCCTGCCCAGGATAAAGAGGTTTGTGAGCCTTATGTTGCGAAAGCGAAAAAAGAACTTGACTACTCTGATAAAATCATCTACAGCGATTTGCTCAGATTTTATAATAAAGAAGATGACAAAAAAGCATCTGCTGAATAATGGATACGAAGCTTTGGCCCAGGGGCCAAAGCTTTTTTTAGGTAGATATAACCATTTCACTGCTTTTTTCTTTAGTCGTTTGGCTCATTTTGAATGGTTCAGAAAGGAGTATCCCCTTCATAAAATGAATTGTACTGAAAGGGGGATTTTTTTTGAAAATCAAAGTAAGGAAACATGTCCGGATAAGTGATCTTGCTGCGCATTTCCAGATTGATGCTGTATTAATTGAACAGTCCAATCCGCCTCTTCCTGAATGGATACCTTCTTCATCCATAATCGATATACCCGGATATGAATGGGTCACAGCGGATGAGCCTTTCCCTGATTTATATGAACCGGATATCCCCATGACAGGGAAAGGTAAGGCGATGAAAGTTTCAGACGATATTTCATTGAGAAAGACAGAATATACTTCCTCCTGTTTCTATCGCGATATAGAAAAAATGGTTCTAAAGTACCCGTTCATTCGCACTCGTATAATTGGAAATACTATACGAAAAAAGCCTATAATAGAGATAACAATCGGAACAGGTGCCAGAACCGTTCATATGAACGCGTCCTTTCATGCAAACGAATGGATTACTTCTGCCGTCTTAATGGATTGGCTCGAACAGTATGCAAATGATCTTGTTCATGGAAAAAAAAGATACGGCCATCCTTCTCTTCAGCTTTATACTCACAACTCCCTTTCAATAGTTCCTATGGTAAATCCTGATGGGGTAGACCTCGTATTAGAAGGTCTTCCAGAAGAAGACAATCTTCGAAAGCTAGTTCTCCAATTGAATCAGCAATCTCAAGATTTTTCACAATGGAAAGCCAATATTCGAGGGGTAGATTTGAATAATCAATATCCTGCCTACTGGGAGATTGAAAAGGAAAGGAAAATTCCAAAATCTCCGGCCTCCAGAGATTATCCGGGTGATAAGCCCCTTTCCGAGCCCGAATCCATCGCGATGGCAGCATTATCACAAGAAAAAGAGTTTGACCGTCTCCTTTGTTTTCACACCCAGGGGGAAGAAATCTATTGGGGGTATCTGAATAAAGAACCGGAAGAATCTGCATTGATTGTGAAAGAATTTTCTATCCTGAGCGGCTACGCAGCGGTGCGGAATATTGACAGTCACGCAGGCTATCGGGATTGGTTTATCCATGAGCGGGGCCGGCCGGGCTATACAATTGAACTGGGATTGGGAGAGAATCCTTTGCCCCTTGATCAATACAATGACATTAGGCAAAAAGGAGAAGGAATTTTTTGGGCTGCGTTATATATGTAAGAAATGATAATGAAAGGTGAAGCAGGTATGGGGAGCGTTCGATTCTATGTAATGACAGCAGCTATGGTTCTGACAGCAGCAGCTTCGGGCTGTGTAAACGGAACACCGGCAGAGACACCGTCTGCTGAAGCTAATAGCGAGGTGCAGCATGAAAAAGGAATGAAAATAGAGACACTCGTCCCTTATCAGGCTAATGAACAGACCTTCCAGATGGTCGGGGGGTGGCTGAAAAATGATACCGTTGTGTTTGCTGAATATTCCAGGGGAGAAACGATTCTGTACTCATACAATTATACGGACGGGCAAAAAAACGAATTGTTCAAAGCAGACATAGCCATCACTCATTTCGAAACTTCCTCCAAGGGAGATTACATTCTCCTCCAGGGAAGTTCTTCTCCAAAGCAAACGGATTTGCTGCTAATTGATTCAAACGGAAAGGTCCGCTTTAAAAAGCAATTTTCCTCGCATGATCTCGCATTCTCCTGGAGCAAAACGAACTCCGACAGACTCTTTGTCACCACCTTTAATGAAGATTGGTCATACAAGACCACTATATACTATCCATTGAGCGGTTCTGAAAGGATCAGCCCGGTTGATGCCGCTTTTGCTGAGTGGAACGGGGACGATAAACTGCTTTACATGAAAGATGGCACTCAGTCATCCGGTTCCCTCCTCTATCAATACGATCTTGAACGAGGGGAGGAAAAAGTCCTTTCTGACGGGATTTTGGCTGTGTTCTCGGGAGGAAGGACGTGGATTGCGCTAAAGGGCGAAAATGGGCAGTTAGTTTATGCTGCTCATAAAGGATTGAAGAAGCAACAGTTTACAGGTTCTCTGATACCGGAAGATGCCGCAACTAATGTGCCTAAAGTGGAAATCAATCCGTCTGGGAATAGCTTCCTCTCTTTTGAGTATGACGATAAAGCACATCAGCTGAATTTAATTTCATACTCTTTAGATCAAGAGAAGAAATCCACCCTTCTAGCGGACGCAAAGAATGCTCCCATGGTGTTTTCTCCTGATGGAACGAAGATTCTTTATGGATTCCAGCTGGAAAAAATGTATAATTTAGCGACCGGAAGCCTGAAAACGCTCATCCGTTTCTAATAGGTAAGGCATATGGTATACTGAATCAAAAAGAAAGGCAGGAAAAATCATGCCAATCGCTGATGTAACGATTATTCCAATTGGAACGGACACACCGAGTGTAAGCAAGCATGTGGCCGGCATTCAAAGCATTCTCTCAGGATATAAAGAACAGGGGAAAATCGAGTATGAGCTCACTCCAATGAATACACTGATTGAAGGAGAGCTGCCAGTATTATTTGAAGTTATACAGGCTATTCATGAAGCTCCTTTTCAAGAAGGAATATCAAGAGTGGCGACCAATATACGGATTGATGACCGAAGAGATAAGAAAACGACGATGAAGGGCAAGATTGAAAGTGTCCAAAAACATATGAACCCTTCTACATAAACATAAAAATGGCTGGCCCAAATGACGGCCAGCTTTTCTTTTTTTCTTAATGATGTGTCGGAAATCCATGATGAAGCACCGTCATAACAGTGAACCAGCCAAATACACCGAAAGTGGCCAGACAAAACAGCATAGAAAGCATGTTTTTTTCCTTAAAGGCCCGGTATAATCCATATACTGCTAACAGCGAAATCAATGAAAAGATAATGACTAACCCCATTGCCAATCCCCCTTGCATCGCTTCTGGAAAAAAATGAAACAAGTTCCCTTTTAATTTTAAACGTTTTCAAAATGAATGTCGAGATAAAAATCCCTTATCATTCACCTGTGCCAAGTGGTCTAATATGATTGAAACTTTCTGCTTTTTCATGAATAATGGGGTATATAATGAGTGAATTTTAAATGACTGATGAGGTGCTTTTATGAATTGGGAACGGATTCCGCTAGGTCCGCTGCAAACGAATTGCTATATCTTAAGCAACAAAGAGAAAGAATGTATTATTTTTGATCCCGGAAGCGAAGGGATTAAATTAAACCGCCACATTCAATCCAGGGGGCTCAAGCCACTGGCTATTCTGCTCACACATGCCCATTTCGATCACATCGGGGCTGTAGACGAAGTCCGGGATAAATGGAATGTTCCTGTGTATGCTCATAAAAAGGAAAAAGACTGGCTTCCGTCTCCTGAACTGAATGGATCTCACTTTTTTCAGGCGGGCCCCATCCATGCCAGACCTGCTGATGAATATGTACAGCCTGGAAAACCGCTCGCATTTAAAGAATTTAATTTTGATGTCCTTTATACTCCGGGCCATTCACCTGGAAGTGTTTCTTATTATCATAAAGAAACGGAGTCTGTATTCAGCGGAGATGTTTTGTTTAAAGAGGGGGTAGGGCGTACAGATTTACCGGGAGGAGATCATGAACTTTTAATGAAAAGCATCCATGATCAGCTGCTGAACTTGCCTGAGAATACGATCGTTTTATCCGGACATGGCACTGAAACAACCATTCAGGATGAGATGGATCGGAATCCATTTTTAAACGGGTTTTAACGAATGGTGAACGTTATATTTAAAAACATCGAGAGAAACAAAGGATTTCTGCCCTTTGATGATTACATGGAGATGTCTTTGTACGATCCGGATGCCGGCTATTACATGTCCAGGCATCCTAAAATCGGCAAAGAAGGGGACTTTTACACAACGAGTTCTGTATCAAAATTATATGGTGTCCTTGTTGCAAGATGGTTTATAAAAAAAACAGAGACCGGGGAAATTCCTCCGGTCTTTTGTGAAGCTGGAAGCGGAACGGGGAAGTTCATCCGCGCTTTTTTAGAAGAATGGGAGAAGCAGTCTCCCGATTCGTATAAAGAAGGCAAGGTTTTTTGTATAGAAAAAAGTCCTTATCATTCTCTCCGCCTTCAGCATCTCAATGTAAGCATTCTATCCTCGCTCAGTGAGCTTCCGGACGAATTTTCAGGCGTAATCTTCTCGAACGAACTATTTGATGCGATGCCTGTAAAACTTGTGGAAATGGACAATGGACAGCCAGTGGAAATTGGCGTAGGCACGGATGATCATGGCTCGCTCGTTTTCAAACAAAAAGAAGGGAAGCAGGATTACCTGATTGCCCAGTATTTGGAATGGTCAGGGATTAAACTGCAGGAAGGTTATAGAGCGGAGGTTCCTTTAGCCATGCTGTGTATGCTCGAAGAGATGAATCACAAGATGCGCGATGCCTATGTCATTACTGCGGACTATGGCCACTTCTCTGAACAGCTGAATACGAGAAGGGAAGGAACCATCCGGGGATTTAAAAATCACACTCTTATTTCGAATCCCCTGGCTTATCCATTTGAAATGGACCTTACCTATGATATTCCTTTGGATGTTTATTTAAAAAAGACAGGAGAATTTGGGTGGCAGGATATTTCTGTACAAAAACAATCCGACTTTTTTTGGGGTAACGGCCTTTCTGACTTTCTTGAAGATACGTATGATCCGAACCCTTTTTCCGGCACAGCAAAGCAGAACCGGGCAATTAGATCTCTTCTCTCGCAGGAAGGGATGAGTGAATCATTCTACATTATGATTCATAAGAAAAGAGGCTGAAAATTCAGCCTCTTTTCTGTTCTTATCCAATTCTTCCAATGATTAATGGCCCCCTTGACCAGGAACCATCATAAATGTAGTCCAGTACGTAAAGCCAACAAAGAAAACCGTTAAATAAGCACCGAAAATATAAATGTACATGCGCTCTGATAATTTAAGATAGGATAAAAAGACAAAAAATACCGTTTGTGCAAAGAAAAGCAATGAGGTTTCTTCCATTCCCCCTAAGTAAAACATGACTGCAAAGATCCCAGTCCAGAATCCGAGCACACGAAACATCCGATCCATATGCCATTCCTCCCTTACCCCTCTAGTCCATCCTCTTTTATTATAAAGGACATTTCCTTTCATTGTAAATAAGCGTTTACATTTGTTGAAAACTTTAACACGGACCGGCGATCCAGGAAGCGTGCAGAGAGGAGAAACGAAACAAAGATTGCACTGATGATGCCTGCTGATGCGGTTGTTTCTAAAGCTGAAAAATATTTAAGAAAACCTGAAGAGAAAGACGGATCCTAAATTTAAGGCTGTCAAATTTATTTGGTGCATATTGATGTACAAAACGTGTACAACTGATGTACAATACAAATACAGAGATAAAAATACTTACTTAGCCATATATAAGCCTTTGACCATAAATAAGGAGGAATTAAAAATGAGCGATTTGACTTTTTTCACTTATCCAAGCTGTACATCATGCAGAAAAACGAAACACTGGCTGAAAGCAAACGAAGTCGACTTTGAAGAAAGACACATGTTCCGGGAAACTCCTAATGAAGAAGAGCTTAAACAAATCCTCCAGCTCACAACGGATGGAATTGATGAAATTCTGGCTACGAGAAGTCAAACGTTTAAAGAACTCGACCTGGATATTGAAGACATGAATCTTTCCTCTCTTCTCAAACTGCTTTCCGATGAACCGAAACTGCTGCGGAGACCCATTCTGACAGACGGCAAAAAGCTGGTCGTCGGCTACAATCCGCAGGCGCTCAGCAAACTGGCAAAAACCAGCCATCTTCATATGTCCGTATCATAAAAATCACCTTGCGGGTGATTTTTTTTGTTCTCTCAAAGATACAAAATAATGAGGATTCTCCATTTTTCTCTTGTTAATCGCTATTTTAAATGGTATATTATACCTATGTTGTTCTTTATAAAGAAAACAAGGGGATGGAAAGTGTGAGTGATTATAAATTTTTTCTTGAAGGCATTAATATGCAAACCATAACAACCAGCTACGATCATCCGGTTTTTGTATCAAGAGGAGCAAGCATCATTGATGCGACGAAAGAATTTGCTAAAGAGAGTAAGCTAAAGTATGCAGGACATGAATCCCTGCAGAGCGGCTATAGAATTTATTATGAAAAGTCCTCACTATTGAAAAGAAAAACCAAGACCTATATTTATTATGTTACCGAATAAAAAAGTATGAAATTTAGCCGTTTTGACAAGAAAACGGTTTTTTTTTATGTACATAATTTCATTTTCTTTAAGAATCACCTATCAAAATCAATATATCTCAAGGTGACGCATTCTTTAATTAGAGATATACTTCAAATCAATCAGGATAAAGGGGGGCAGCCAGTGCAGGAAATAGAAGCGTTGTGTTCAAACATAGTCATACAGGCAATCGAACTTCAAGCATCCGATATTCATATTGTACCGAAAGAACATTATACGGAGATTCTGTATAGAATTGATGATGATCTATTAAAGCAGCAGCAGCTGCCAAAGGAAATGTCGCAGCGGCTGATCTCGCATCTGAAATTTGCAGCCTCGATGGATATAGGGGAACGCCGGAAACCACAAAGCGGATCTCTTTCGGTCCCTTCTGGAAATCAGGAAATTCCCGTTCGCCTTTCTACTTTGCCGACCATTTATGAAGAGAGCATGGTAATCCGGCTCCTCTCTTATGAAAAAGTTCCCCTTGTTTCACGCATCTCTCTCTTTCCTTCTGCCACGAAAAAACTTCTTTCGTTCTTCTATCATTCTCATGGTCTCATGATTTTTACAGGCCCGACAGGCTCCGGCAAGACGACCACCCTTTATACACTCCTCAATCATGCCAAAAAACATTTCAACCGGAACATTATTACCCTTGAGGATCCGGTTGAAGCGAAGTATCAGGAAATGATGCAGGTTCAGGTGAATGAAAAAGCAGGAATCACCTATGCTGCTGGTTTGAGAGCCATATTAAGACACGATCCTGATATTATCATGGTAGGAGAAATAAGAGACTCGGAAACCGCTAAAATCGCTATACGCGCTGCCCTTACCGGACACCTTGTCCTTAGCACCATGCACACAAGAAATGCCGAGGGTGCCCTTTATCGCCTGCTTGAATTTGGTGTTCCGCAGGCTGAAATGGAGCAAACTCTGATTGCAGTGTCCGCTCAAAGACTGGTGGATTTAAAATGCCCATACTGTGCCGGAAAGTGCTCGCCATTCTGCAAAAAAATGAGAAAGACCCGAAAAGCAGCAGTTTTCGAACTGTTATACGGAAGAAATCTTACGGCAGCTTTTCATCAGACGAGAGGGGCAAGAGACGGGACGGACTATCCTACTTTAAAAGACGTGATAAAAAAAGGGATTGCGCTCGGCTATTTATCCCAAAATACATATCACAGATGGATCTTTTCAAATGAAGAGTAGGTGGAAAAGCCGGGAACAGGCCCTCTTTATTACCCGGTTAAACGGTCTTATTCAGAAAGGATACTCACTGGACGAAGCGATTCGCTTTTTATCTTTGCAGATAGATAAAAAGAAAAGAGCGGACCTTCAGCACTGTCTGGAAGAACTGAAAAGAGGAATTCCATTTTTTCAGATTATGCACCAGCTCAAATTTCAGCGTGATGTAGTGACGTATTTATTTTTTGCTGAGCAGCATGGAGATCTGGCTTTCTCACTGAATGAGAGTGCCGAGCTTCTGCAAAGGAAACAGGACCAGTATAAAAAAATTGAAAAAATGCTCAGATATCCCGTTCTTCTCATTTTAATTATGTTCGGTGTTTTATATATTGTTCAGCATGTAATTGCCCCGCAATTTCTCTCTGTATACGATTCCATGAATATGAAGCCTTCCTTTTTAAACACAGTCCTTTTCGGCAGTTTTCAGTTCATATCTGCCTTTGCATCAGTTCTTCCGGTCATTGCCGTTCTTTGTTCTGCCTTTTATTTTCTTTCCTTTAGAAAAATGAAACCCTCTAAACAGATGGGGCTTCTTATGAGAATTCCTTTGCTGCGTGAAGGATTAAAGCTTTTTAACAGCTATTATATCAGCCTTCAGCTTAGCAATCTGCTGAAGGGAGGCTTGTCTTATTATGAGAGCCTGCTGATCTTCAAAGAACAGAGTCTGCACCCGTTTTTCAGTGAAGAAGCAAATAGAATGATCGCCCGGTTAAAAAACGGGGAACATTTTGAAGGTCTTTTCGACGTGGTCCACTATGACCCACAGCTTCGAGAAATCGCCGCTTATGGCCAAAAGAACGGGAGGCTGCACCGGGAGCTGTATACGTACAGCCAGTATACACTCACAAGGCTGGAATCAGCACTTTCCGCAGCAGCAGCGGTCATTCAGCCAGTTATTTTCAGTGTGGTCGGGCTTATCGTTCTCCTTGTTTATCTTTCTATGATTCTCCCGATGTATCAGATGATCAATCAAATTTAGGAGGGAATTTTCATGAAAAAACAAAAAGGCTTCACCCTTATTGAAATGCTCATTGTTCTCCTTGTCATTACCATTCTTTTGCTTGTCACCATTCCTAATATCGCAAATCACAGCAGCAATATACAGAACAAAGGCTGTTCCGGCTTGCGGAATATGATTTCTGCTCAAGCTGAAGCCTACCGGATGAATAAAGAGAAGGTGCCAACCATTGCAGATTTAAAAACGGAAGGCTATATTAAATCGAACAAATGCCCGGATGGCAGTGAAGTAACATTGGATACAAACGGTGCCGTTGTTGAAGCATCGAAATAAGAAGAACGGCTTTACTCTTATTGAGGCCCTGCTCGTTCTTTCCATATTTACGGTCCTGTCGTTAACGGCTCTTCTTCATTTTCAGCCCGTACAGGAAGAGCTGTTGGCTGAACACTTTTTTGAGCAGTTTCAAAAGGATATTTTATTTGCGCAGCAGCATGCCGTGATGACGAGAATACCATGCACCCTTATTTTTAATCAGGATGAGACCGGCTATCGGATCAGACACGGAAGGGCTGCTGAAACGAAAGATCTCCTCAGCCGAAAACTTCCGGAAGGAATGAAAATCGTGATGGAGTCTTTAGGCCTGAAGGTCACCTTTCTTACGAACGGCAATATATCGGATAGCGGTACGGTAGGGATTATGTATAGAAAACAAGCGTATAGAGTGACATTTTATTTGGGGAAGGGGCGGTTTGTTGTTAAAAAAGTATAATGGCTTCTCGCTTCTTGAATCCATTGCCTCTTTTTCAATATGGTGTATGGCTGTGCTGACCCTGCTTCCGGTTATTGTCACGGTTATGCAGCAAAGGGAAAATGCACGCTTGGAGATTCAATCAATAAAATACCTGCAAAGCTATACCCGGGACAGAATGGCTGGGAAAAGCCTTGCTGAAACGGAATACATTGAAGTGGGGGGAGTTTCGTATACCATTCAAAACAAGTCTGATCAGTCCTGTTTATCCTGGAAAGACGTCCAAAGCAACGAAAGAGAATATTGCTTCCAAATTCACTGATTCGAAAGGCTTTTCATTTTTGAATATGCTGCTTTCCCTCGGGATTTTCAGCTTAATTGTGTCCTCCCTGCTTCCCCTTCTCCTTTTTTTCTACAAGTCCATTGAAGGATACAGTGATATAAGCCATCTTGAGTGGGAGTTTTTCAGTGAACAGGCAGTCAACGAACTCAAAGCTGCCGAAAATCCTGCCGTCACAGGTGAGACTCTCTCTTTCCGCAACGGACTGGGGCAGACCGTCACGTATCAGCGATATAACACCTATGTAAGAAGGCAAATCAATCATACAGGCAATGAAATTATCCTGCAGAAAGTACAAAAGGCAGAGATGAAAGCTTCTAACGGACTCATTACCATTCGTGTGATCAGTAAGAGCGGGAAATCCCGTTCAGTATCGGTCGGGTCTCTCATATATGGTCATAAATAAGCGGCCTAACGGTTTTATCTATCCATTTACTGTCATGCTGATTTTGCTATTTCTAATGACGGCCCTCCACCTGGCACAAATGCTGATCATTGAAAAAAAGTATTATGAGGATACAAAAAACTTTTATCTGCTGCAGCACCTCATTTCTACTGGTGCTTCTCAATCTTTCAAAAAAGCGGTGACAGGAGAGGAAGGGGAGCTGATCATGGAAGACACAGCTGGAACAATTCGATTTTCTATTGCTCGAGCTTCTGCTGATAGAAGAACGGTTGATCTGGAATTCAGGCTGAAAAAAGAGCCTGTTTTTCATGCTTCGTATGATTTAAACATCCGCACAATACAAATATCAAATTGGAATGAATGGTAGACTCCGTCCCCTTGTTCGATGTATGATAGAAACCATCGAATTAACGGAGTGATCTAAGTGGAATTAATTATTTTAACAGGATTTATGGGAGCGGGAAAAACAACAGCCGGGATTGAGCTTGGAAAGAAATTAAACATTCCTGTGTACGATACAGATCATCTGCTGGAAGAAAAATTCCGCATGCAGGTAAAAGAAATCTTTTCTGCATATGGAGAAGAAAGATTCCGTCTTGCTGAAACTGAAATCCTCCATGATCTGCCGAAAGCACCTGCGGTGATTACAACCGGCGGAGGCATTGTGATAAAAGAAGAAAATCGCACGCTGCTGAAAAAGCTTGGGAAGATTTTCTTTTTAAACTGTGATTTTGACGTTCTTTACGGGAGACTGGAAGAGGATACAGCCCGGCCGCTTCTGCGGGAAAAGAACAAAGACCAAATGAAAGACCTTTTTATCAGCAGAAAACCGTTCTACCTGGATGGATCCGTTCCGATTGACACAACTGGAAAACCTCCGGAAGCGGTTGCCCTTGAGATCATCTCAAGATTATAAAAAGAAACTCCTGTCCATAATAGGGACAAGGACAGGAGGGATCATGATGTCATCCAATGACTATGTGAAATATGTAACCCAGCAAGTCGTAAAATATATGGATACACCTAAAGAACAGCGGCAGCAGCAAAAAGAGATTAAAAAGGAAATGCGAACTCCTTTTTGGAGCAGGTGGTTTGGGGTGCTGCCGTTTTCGATTATGCTTTGGGTGAGGAAAAGGAAAGAGAGACGATGATTTAACGCCTGGTAATAAGAGGGCGTTTTTTTTAATACAAAAATATTAAGGCTTGATTTAATAAAAGAAAAAAGGTAAATTTCATTATGAAGAACAAAATTATATAAGACGAGCTGATTCGACGTTAAATCCGTACAAAGTTAACAAGAAAGAACGATTAAATCGTTGACATGTTCTGTATAAAGAACTAAACTGTTCATATCAGTAAAAAAAATTTTAATAAAATCGTTCTTTATTGGAAACGAAGGGGCGATTTCTTATTGAAAGGATGGCATTAGTGGAAAAGGAGATAGATTTAAAAAATTTATTCAGTGTCATAAAGCGGAGAATCTGGATTCTTGTTACTTCTGTTCTCTTATTTTCATTTGCAGGAGCAATATATAGTACGTACTTTATTACACCTGTATATGATTCCACTGCAAGGATGGTCATTAGGGATGATACTAAGTTTTTTAATACTTTAACGGAAGTAATACGGGAGCCTGTTATTATGACAAAGGTTGCAGCCGAATTAGAACTAAACAGGTCTCCTCAAAGACTGGCATCCCAAATATCTGTATCTCCGGTAGGTGAATCTCAAATTGTCCAGCTTACAGTGACGGATACAGATCCCGTTTTGGCAGCCAAAATAGCCAATTCTACGATGAAGCATTATATAGAAGAGCTGCCAAGGCTTTTAAACTTTAAAAATATTAAAATACTCACTGCTGCTACAGAGAACGTACAATCTTACAAAGAAAATCCCATTAATAAAATTATGATGGGAATGGTCATTGGTCTGGTAATCGGCATCGGTTTAATCTTCCTGTCAGACTCTCTCGATGATACGGTTCGCAATGAGTCTGAAATTGAAAAACTTGCTGGGCTTCCAGTACTCGGTACAGTATCTAAAATTAATCGGAAAACAGCCCCGCATAACAAGAATAAAAGGCTGAAGCTTTCTATAAGGGGTGAATCTGTTGTTACATATAAATAAGCGTTCTGCAACTAAAACAGATAAACACAGATTGATATCTTTTTTTAGCCCAATGTCTAAAATTGCAGACCAATATCGTTCCATCAGGACAAACATACAGCTAAATCCAGAGAGTGAAAAATTCACATCATTTATAGTTACATCGCCAGGATATAAAGAGGGAAAATCCACCACAAGTGCCAATTTAGCCATTTCATTTTCCTCTCAGGGAAAAAAAGTTCTTCTGATTGATGGCGATTCTAGAAAGCCAAGTCTGCACACAACATTTAAAATTGATAACACAGTCGGTTTAAGTGATGTACTGAGGGGCGTAAGCAGGCTTGAAGAAGCAGTTGGCAGAACAGAAATAGGCCGTATGGATATTATGACAAGCGGTGCTATAAAGTTTAATCACTCTGAATTACTGGCTTCTCCGTCTTTAAGGAATATCATTCAATATGCTGGACGGGAGTACGATTGTATCGTTATTGATGCGCCACCTATTTTAGAAACCTCTGATGTAAAGGTCATGGCAAATCAATGTGAAGGTCTTATCCTGGTAGCGAGGGCCGGCAGGACAGATCAATCAAAGCTAGTTGAAGCAAAGAAGAGATTAGAAACATTTGATACGGCCATTCTTGGAATCATTTTAAATGATTTAGGTCATTGAATTGAAATCGATTCCTTGGTTTTTTATACTCTTATCGTTCTTTAAATAGAACGATTGTTTCGGTCATGTCTCCTTGCCGTTATCTGTGGAGGCACTCGGTTACGCTGCGGGTTAATGAACCTTAGACGCCAGTCGTCATAAGTGTAATGTGAGGAGGGGTTAAATGCCCCACTTTTTAATTGAAAAACTTAGCCATAAAAGATTGCGGAGGAAATTATGGCTAAGTTTTTCAATACTTTTATAAAGGGGTGAAGCAGTTTGACTTTTCGGACAAGACTTTCAATACTCATTCTGATCGATTCCTTCATTGTGTTAACTGCTGTGTTTTTCAGCCGCTTTATTGTTTCAGCAGATATACATGTAGCAACTCTTCCAATCATCATTAGCTCTCTGGCACTTCTTATCTGCCATCATGTATTTTCTTATATATACAAGCTTTATAAAAAAGCATGGGAGTATGCGAGCATAGATGAGCTGATGATGATTATGAAAGCTGTGACATTTTCCATAATGACCGCTGGAATTGTACAGGAAGTTGCTTTTCAGGATGTGTATTTCCGGCTTCTTGCCGTAACATGGATGCTTCATATGCTATTAATTGGGGGTTCGAGATTTTGCTGGAGAATGTATAGAGATTCACTTATGAAAGCAACCAGCAATAAGAAGCGGACGCTTATTATAGGAGCAGGGTCAGCAGGTACGATGGTTGCCAGGCAGCTCAAAAACAATCGAGAAGCTGAATTGAAGCCGATCGCATTCATAGATGACAGCAAAAGAAAACAAAAGCTGGACATCATGGGTCTCCCGGTTATTGGAGGGGTCAGCCAGATTGCGGGGGCTGTTGAGAAGCTATCAATAGAAAATATTGTAATAGCCATTCCTTCGCTAAAGAAGAAAGAATTAAACAGGATTTTTTTAGAGTGTGCGAAAACCTCTGCAAAAACCAAAATATTACCGATGCTTGAAGATTTGGTCACCGGAAAAGTAGCCGTGAGTCAGTTCCGGGATGTGCAGGTGGAGGACCTATTGGGAAGAGAGCCGATACAGCTTGATATAGAAAGCATTTCTGAGTATGTACATGGAAAAACAGTCCTGGTTACAGGTGCAGGCGGATCGATAGGATCGGAGATTTGCCGCCAGATTTCTAAGTTTAATCCCAGTGTTCTAGTTCTATTAGGGCACGGAGAAAATAGCATTTACTCAATCGAAATGGAATTAAAGGCCCTTTATAGTGAGACCAGCATTCAGTTTGTTACAGAAATAGCGGAGCTTCAGGATTTCAATAAAATAAAGGAAGTAATGTCAAAACATCAACCGCATGTTGTCTATCACACGGCTGCGCACAAGCATGTTCCTCTGATGGAGCGAAATCCCGAAGAGGCAGTAAAAAATAACTTGATTGGAACAAAGAATGCTGCTGAAGCTGCAAGCTGGAGTGGGGTAGAAACATTTGTCATGGTTTCGACAGATAAGGCGGTAAATCCAACCAGCGTGATGGGCGCTACAAAAAGACTGGCAGAAATGGTCATTCAAAGTATGGATACAATAAGTCAAACACGATTTGTAGCAGTTCGTTTTGGGAATGTGCTCGGTAGCAGGGGAAGCGTTATTCCTCTTTTCAAAAAACAAATTCAAAATGGCGGGCCGGTCACGGTCACTCATCCTGATATGATTCGATATTTCATGACCATTCCAGAAGCTTCCAGATTGGTTATTCAAGCAGGAGCATTGGCAAGCGGAGGCGAAATTTTCGTATTGGATATGGGAGATCCGGTGAAAATAGTGGACCTTGCCCGAAATTTAATCATTCTGTCCGGGAATGCAGTAGAGGATATTGAAATCGAATTCACAGGTATCCGTCCAGGAGAAAAACTTTTTGAAGAGCTTCTGCAGAAAGAGGAAGTATATGAAGAACAGATCTATCCTAAAATTTATATTGGCAAAAAATCGGAACTTCTTATAGATGAAATTGATCATTTGATTACCTCTTATCCGAACATGAGTTCAGTGGAACTTAAAGAAAAGCTGTTAGAGCTTGCTAATAAACGTCCGGCAGTGAAGGAGCTTTTATCCGTTCCGGGTTAAAAAAACAGAGCGTCCTTGCGGCGTTTTTTATATGGGAGCAATGGACAGATGGCTAAAAAAGTGCTTTTGACTGCAACAGTTGACTATCATTTTAAAGCTTTTCATTTACCTGTTATGAAGTGGTTTAAGGAACAAAATTGGGAGGTTCATATAGCCGCCTCAGGAGATTTGGACTTGCCTTATGCAGATGTTAAATATAATATTCCAATCCAGAGGTCCCCTATTAAATCACAAAATATGTATGCATTTAAAGAATTAAAAAATATTATTTGTGAGAATGAATACGACATCATTCATTGCCATACTCCTATGGGGGGAGTGCTCACAAGATTAGCTGCAATGAAAGCACGGAAGAAAGGGACGAAACTTATTTATACTGCTCATGGATTCCATTTCTGTAAAGGCAGCTCTGCTTCAAGCTGGTTTGTATTTTATCCTATCGAACGATTACTAGCTGCCTTTACAGACTGCCTGATAACAATTAACCATGAGGATTACAATCTGGCTGAAGCACATTCATTCCCTAGCAGGATAATTGAACGGGTTAATGGAGTTGGAGTCAATACAGAGCGATTTAATAGAATCAATTCTTCCGTAAGAGATAAATCAAGGAGATTATTTGGGTTTGACGAAAATCAGTTTCTTTTGTTCAATGCAGCTGAATTTAACAAAAACAAAAATCAGGAGCTGCTTATCCGTGCTCTGGCTCTAATCAAAGAAAAAGTCCCAAATGTGAGACTTCTTCTTGCTGGAGAAGGAGTGCTGTTAGATAGATGTACGCAGCTGGCAAGAGAATTAAAAACGGATCACCTCATTCAGTTTCTCGGTTTTAGAAAGGATATTGCGGAGTTATTGCCACTTTGCGATGCGGCGGTTGGTCCAAGTTTCAGAGAAGGTCTTCCAGTAAATATTATGGAGGCAATGGCTTGCGGCTTACCTGTCATTGCAGCCGATAACAGGGGACACAGGGAACTGATTATTTCTGGGCAAAATGGATGGCTCGTTAGACAGGGGGATATAGAAGATATGGCTGCGAGAATTTTGCAGTGCAGCAGGTATCCTAAGCAGCAGCTCCAGAAAATGGGGATAGCAGGCAGAGAGAAAATTGAAAAAAAATACAGTGAACAGATTGTTCTAGAGCAAAAAAAATCGATTTATTCAGCCTATATGAATGAAAAGGGGAGACCGGAATGGGCCGTCCTGTAAGAATCCTCCACACAGTAGTCAATATGAACCGCGGAGGGGCTGAAACTATGATTATGAATCTTTACCGCCACATTGACCGTTCCAAAGTTCAGTTTGACTTTTTAACTTGCAATGAAGGGGTGTTTGATGAAGAAATTCGTCTTCTCGGGGGAGTCATCCACCGCATCCCATATATGACAGAAAGCGGGCATTTTAACTATATACGAAATTTGAATCACTTCTTTCACCGTCATTCATATTATAAAATTGTTCATTCTCACATGGATAAAATGAGCGGATTTGTCCTTCAGGCTGCAAAAAAACAAGGAATTCCAGTTCGAATAGCCCATAGTCACAATACTGAAAGTGAAGGGAATATTTTTGCGAAAATCTATAAAAACTATTCAGGGAAATTGATTGGCCAAGCTTCTACCCATCATTTTGCATGCTCAAATGCAGCTGCGCAATGGCTATATGGAGAGCAGGATCCGAAAAAAGTGGTTATGAAAAATGGGATAGCTCCCGAAAGATTTAAGCATACACCCGAAATCAGAGACCGATTAAAGAAGGAACTCGGCCTCAATCATAAATATGTCATTGGACACGTCGGGAGATTCAATCTGCAGAAAAATCATGATTTTTTAATTGATATTTTTTATGAGTGTACAAAAAAATACATGGATCTTCACCTAGTTTTAGCAGGAGATGGCCAGCTCAAGCAGCAAATGGAAGATAAAGTGACCCGATTAAAATTAACCGACAAAGTCAGTTTTCTGGGAGTCAGGCATGATATAGATCAACTGCTTCAAGCATTTGATCTATTCGTTTTTCCATCCTTTCATGAAGGCTTGCCGGTAACGTTGATCGAGGCGCAAGGATCGGGCCTTCCATGCATTATTTCCGATAGGATAACTAAAGAGGCGGATATGGGAGTTAATTTGGTTACCTATTTATCACTCGATCATCAAGAAAAATGGATTTCAGCTATTCCACAGGAGCTCCTTCGAAAAAAACAAAGAGTCATCCCTGATTCTGCATTAGCCAAAAAGGGATATGATATCCGGCACACAGCAGATTGGGTTCAGGAATTTTATTTATCAGCTGCGAGGTGAGCTTATGAAAATATTAACTGTATTCACACCTTCTTTTAATAGGGCATATTGTCTTCATCAAGTTTATGAGAGTTTAAAGATGCAGACAAATAAAAATTTTAAATGGCTCATTATTGATGACGGTTCAACGGATCATACCCGAAGCTTGGTAAATCAATGGAAAGAAGAAAACATAGTAGAGATTAAGTACATTTGGCAGGACAATCAAGGTATGCATGGGGCCCATAATACAGCCTATGAAAATATAGATACAGAGCTGAATGTATGTATCGATTCTGATGACTTTATGCCAGTTGATGCGGTAGAGAAAATTCTCGCGTTTTGGCAGGTGTACGGAAGTGACAAAGTGAGCGGAATAATTGGACTGGATGCGGACCACAGCGGCAGAGTGATTGGCACGAAGCTTCCTTTAAAGATTCACCAGTCGAGTTTATATGATATTTACCATAAATTTAAAGTAAAAGGGGACAAAAAACTGGTCTATAGGACGGAGTTAACAAAAAAGTTTCCTTACCCGTTATTTACCGGTGAAAAGTACGTGGGTTTGGCATACAAATACTTCAAATTGGATCAGGAATATAAAATGCTTTTATTGAATGAGGTCCTATGTATTGTGGAGTATCTTCCAGACGGTTCTTCATTAAACATTTATAAACAGTACAAAAATAATCCCAATGGTTTTGCGTTTTATCGCAAGGAACTTATGAAACTTTCCTATGCAGGAATATCTTTCAAATTCAGACAGGCAGTTCACTATGTTTCCAGCAGTCTCTTCAGCAAAAATCATCGATTTTTACAGCAATCACCTTCAAAGTTTTTAACTGTGCTTGCTTCACCTGCGGGATTCATTTTGTATCATTTCATCCGTTCAAAAAATAGAGCTGTTTAGTATTTTCAGGAAAGGGCTGGTTGAATGACAATCCTATGGCTGCTGCTCTTCGCTGTATTTTTGTTATCATCATTTTCCAGGTATTTTGCAACTGATACCCAATATGGAATTCTGGGAATTCAGCCAAACCGCTTACTCATTTTAATGGTCATGATTTTATTCTCGGCAGTAGCGGGATTAAGGAACAATATTGGCGATACGTTTTTTTATGCCCATGCTTATATGGTTAATGATTACGATTGGAATTTTATCTTCAATAATAAAGATATAGCATTTGGCATTTTGCAAATGGCACTGCAGCATATTTCGGACGATCCGCAAATTTTGATTTTAACAACCGCTATCATAACAAATATATTGGTTATTCAAGTACTGAATCAGTATTCCAGAGTAGTTGAATTAAGCACGTACTTGTATGTTACGTCGGGTTTATTTACAGTTTCCATGAATGGAATCCGGCAGTTTCTGGCAGCTTCTATTATTTTTGGAGGAACGATCCTTATATTTAAAGGAAAAAGGAACCTCTACTTTATGCTTGTCATTTTTGCATCTTTTTTTCATTTATCGGCACTTGTTTTAATTCCGGTATATTTTTTAGTCCGAAAAAAAGCGTGGAGGGCAGAAACGTTTATTCTATTATTTTTAGCTGTTGCAGCAATTGTAAGCTTTAATCAATTCTCAGAAGGCTTATTTTCCTTGCTTCAAGGCACTCAGTACCAGGAGTATAGGGAGTTTTCTGAAGGAGGGGCAAGCTATGTCAGGGTACTGGTTAATGCTGCACCGCTGATCATTGCCTTTTTAGGGAGAGAGAGATTTAAAGAAATCTTTCCTCAAAGTGATATTATTGTGAACATGTCGATTCTTGGATTGATTATCATGATTATTTCGACACAGAACTGGATTTTTGCCAGATTCTCCATATATTTCGGACTATATAATCTTATTTTAATATCGTGGCTGCCAAAGTTATTTAAAAGAAAAGATGAAAAGTTAGTCTATTTTATGATATTGATTTTTTATTTGATTTATTTTTTTTATGAACAAGTCATATCACTGGATTTAGATTATAAAAGTGATTTTTTAAATTTGAGCTATATCATACTTTCATTTTAAAAAACTGTATAAGCTGATTGAATGGGAAGATGTGAATCTGCCTCTGAAGCGCGGCAGATAAAGTCCGGATGAAATTTGCCATTATAATCATATTACTTAAAGGAGATTTCTGCATGGAGGATGAAAAAATTCCGAAAGTCATTCATTACTGCTGGTTTGGAAATAGTGCTAAACCTAAATTATTTTTAAAGTGTTTAGAAAGCTGGAAAAAGCATTTGCCTTGCTACGAAATCAAAGAATGGAATGAATCTAATTTCGACATAAATTCAAGTCAGTTTGCTGCAGAGGCATATAAGGCAAGGAAATTTGCATTCGTTAGTGATTATGCAAGACTTGATATTCTATATAAAGAAGGCGGAATCTATTTAGATACAGATGTAGAAGTATTAAAACCATTAGACCCTTTACTCGTTCATGAAGGATTTTCAGGATTTGAGGATGAAACGCATTTGCAATCAGGTACAATGGGAGCAAAGAAGCTTCACCCAATGATTAAGATATTTTTAGAGTATTATAACGATAAAATGTTCGTTAATAGTGAAGGTGTTTTTGATATGACAACCAATACCAAAATTATGACCAATCTTTCAAAAGAATATGGTCTGGTGCAAAATAATGAATTTCAAAACCTGAATGGGAGCTTTGCTATTTATCCAAGAACCTATTTCAGTCCTTATGATTATATCAATGGAGGCACCTACATTTCGGATGATAGTTATACAATTCACCACTATGCTCAAACATGGCTGCCTGCATCTGTAAGATTAAAAAGCAGAGCGAAAAAAGCAGCCAGCAGAATAATAGGTCCAAATGCGATATCTGCTATACGCCATATGGTATCAGGAAAGCCTCAATAATTCTCTTAGAGATTATTTAAAGGAGAGAAATCCTTGAAGAAATCAATATTAATTTCATCCTTTGATCTTGCTATTGGCGGTGTAGAAAGAAGTTTGATAGGTCTTTTAGATTCGATAGATTACACAAAATACAGCGTAGATCTTCTCCTTTTTAAACATGAAGGGGAGTTTATGCCTTTTCTTCCAAAAGGTCCTGAATTGCTTCCTGAAATACCGGCTTATACAACCTTTAGAAAATCAATGGCAAATGTATTAACGTCCAAGCATTATCGTATTTTCTTGGGAAGATTGCTGGCCAGGTGCTCCAGTGCAGTGTATGGGAAGCTGAAGAAAATTGAAGAACCCGGATATTTAACTATCCAATATGGGTGGGATTACACTTCTCCTATCCTTCCGGAGTTAAAAAAGGAATATGACGCAGCTATTGGATTTCTATGGCCGCATCATTTTGTGGGAACCAAGGTGAAAGCCAAAAAGAAAATTGGATGGATCCACACTGATTATTCCAATATTAAAGTAAATAAAAGGTCAGATTTGCGAATATGGGAAAAACTTGATCATATTGTCGCCGTATCAGAGGATTGCTCGAAAACATTTGTTAAGGAATTTCCGCTATTAGAATATAAAACGTCCGTTATCGAGAATGTACTATCCCCTTCTTTCGTAAAAGCGCAGGCAAAACTCTTTAAACCCGCAGAAATTAAAGCAGATAAAAGAAAGACCATTTTAGTTTCAGTTGGCCGTCTGACTCCGGCAAAGGGATTTGATGAAGCAGTAAAAGCATGCAAACGCTTAGTTGATGAAGGGTATAACATCGAATGGTACATAGTCGGATATGGTCCGCTTGAAGCCAAACTAAAAATGCTGATTGCCGATTTAAAATTAGAGGATCGGTTTTTTCTGCTGGGCAAAAAAGTGAACCCTTATCCTTATATAAATGCTTGTGACATCTATGTTCAGCCTTCACGCTATGAAGGGAAAGCTGTGACAGTCAAAGAGGCGCAAATTCTAGGGAAACCGTTGGTCATTACAAACTTCCCAACAGCCGCAAGTCAGGTGAAAGATGGATTTGATGGGAAAATTACCTCTTTAGGTGCTGAAGGAATTGCTGAAGGAATTGCCTATATGATTGAGGACGAAGAATTAAGGATCCGGCTGTCTAATAATTTGAAGGCTGAAAACTATGATAATTCCTCGGAGTTAGATAAATTGTATAAATTAATCGGTTAAACCGTAAAAAGACTAAAGGTGAGAGAGTAATGACAAACAGAAAAATGACTCAGGAACAGCTGAAAAAAATAATGATTAGCGCTTATCAAATTGCTGAGAAGAGAGAAGAAATCCAAACAGCAGAGTTGATAAAAGAAATTAAAAAGCAAATTATAAATGAGGCAAGATAAGGAGTGAGAAGGGTTGAAACGTTCCTTTGATATACTGGCTGCATTTATTTTATTACTTATTTTTTTGATTCCTATGATTATACTTGCCACCCTGATAGGGCTGAAAATCGGCCGGCCAGTTTTCTTTACTCAAACAAGACCAGGTCTCCATGAAAAACCATTCCTGCTGCTCAAATTCCGGTCTATGACAGAAGAAAGAGATGAAAATTTTGAATTGCTGCCTGATGAAAAGCGGTTAACCCCTTTTGGGAGATTTCTAAGAAAGTACAGTTTAGATGAACTGCCACAGTTGTTAAATGTTCTTAAAGGGGATATTAGCCTCGTAGGACCAAGGCCTCTATTAATGGAGTATTTGCCACTTTATTCTATGCAGCAGAAAAGAAGGCACGAAGTTAAACCGGGAATAACTGGATGGGCTCAGATAAATGGAAGAAACGCTATTACCTGGGAAGAGAAATTTGAACTTGATCTATGGTATATCCGTAATCAGAGCTTTGGACTTGATATGAAAATTCTTTTTCTTACATTTTTAAAGGCATTAAAGTCTGAAGGAATTCAACAAGAAGGATTTGCAACAGCTGAAAAATTTAAAGGATCCGGCTTGACCTGATATGAAGTCCCTTATCATTATTGGAAACGGCGGACACAGTAAAGTGGTTCAGGAGATTGCCAATCTGAGTGGATTGTTTAATATTGCAGCAGTCCTGGACGATTCCTTTTCGGAAAAAAAAATACTGAATGGCATGATTTATGGACCCGTTTCAATTTACTCCGATTTTAATTACGATTCTAATCAATATTTTATTGCCATAGGTGATAACTATACACGTGAAAGAATGGCAGAAAGATTAGCATTGCCGGCTGAAAGATATGCTAATCTATTTCACCCCAGCGCGATTATAAGCCATTCAGCTATTATCGGATGCGGCATAGTCGTCATGCCAAATAGTGTAATCAATGCTGCCGCTAAAATCGGAAATCACAGTATCATCAATACCGGATCCATCATTGAACATGACACGATGATCTCTGATTATGTTCATATTTCACCAAATGCAGTATTAACAGGAAATGTACAAGTCGGAAGCGGAACCCACATTGGAGCTTCTGCAACACTCATACCTGGTGTAGTGGTCGGAAGCCGGTCGATAATTGGAGCCGGTTCTTGTGTTATAAAAAACATTCCCTCTAATTGTACGGCATATGGTGTGCCTGCGCATTTAAAAAAGACAGACAAAAGGGAGGAGATTTAAATGGAACAGGCCATTATGCAAAAGAGAATCTACTTGTCGCCTCCGCATATGAGCGGGAAAGAACTTGAGTATATTAATGAAGCTTTTCATACGAATTGGATTGCTCCTCTAGGTCCAAATGTGGACGCTTTTGAAGAAGAGCTTGCTCAGAAAACTGGAGTCAGAGCCGCCGCTGCCGTTAGCTCAGGTACAGCAGCGATTCATCTGGCTCTTATTTTATTGGGTGTAAAACAAGGAGATACTGTATTCTGCTCTTCCCTTACTTTTGTTGCTACGGCTAATCCTATTTTGTATCAAGGGGCCGATCCGGTTTTTATAGACTCTGAACCAGATACATGGAACATGTCTCCTTACGCATTGGAAAGAGCACTAAAAGATGCAGCGGAGAAAGGCACTCTTCCCAAAGCAGTTATTGTCGTAAATATTTATGGGCAAAGTGCCAAAATGGATGAGCTGATTACTCTATGCAATTTATATGATGTTCCGATGATAGAAGATGCAGCAGAATCACTAGGCTCCGAGTATAAAGGCAAATCGAGCGGAACATTTGGCTACTTCGGGATTTATTCGTTCAATGGCAACAAGATTATTACTACATCAGGCGGGGGAATGCTTGTATCAAATGATATAGATGCAATTGAAAAGGCAAAATTCCTTGCATCCCAGTCAAGGGATCCTGCAGTTCATTATCAGCACAGTTCCATCGGTTTTAATTATCGATTGAGTAATGTATTAGCAGGAATCGGCAGGGCTCAATTAAAAATACTAGATGACCGGGTAGCTGCCAGAAGAGCAATTTTTGATTTATATAAAAAGGATTTATCAGATTTAAAGGGTGTTCACTTTATGCCAGAGCTGCAAGAAACGAAATCAAATCGTTGGCTCACAGCATTAATGATTTCAGGAGAAGAGACAGGGTCTTCGGTAAATCATTTAATTCGTGCCATGTCCGAGGAGAATATAGAAGTCCGGCCGGTATGGAAACCTCTTCATTTACAGCCCATTTTTAAAGGCCGGAAATTTTATGCCCATATGGATAAAGATTTCTCCACCTATGTTTTTAAAAATGGAATTTGTCTTCCTTCAGGCTCAAACTTATCCAACGAGGATCAGATGCGCATAATTGGAATTGTAAAAAAAATCCTTCAGACCTATTAACTTTGCTTAAGGAAGTGGACCTCAATGAAGATTTGTACAATCACCAGCCACAATGTCTACAATCATGGGGCATCTCTCCAGGCCTATGCATTGATGAAATACTTGATAAACTGCGGCCATGAGACAGTGATAATAAATTACAGACCAGATTATTTAAGTAAAGATTACAATTTCTTCAGCATTGACAATCCAAAATGGGAAAAGAGTATACCGGCTAGGTTATTTTATATAACGTTGAAATTTCCAGGAAGACTAATAGCCCTTAAAAGAAAAAAAGCCTTTGACCAATTTACTGAAAAATACTTAATTCTAACGGACAAAGAATATAAGTCAAATAAAGAGCTGAAAAATAATCCGCCGATTGCAGATGCTTACATTTGCGGGAGCGATCAAATATGGAACAGCCTGCATCAAAATGGCAAGGATCCTGCATTCTATTTGGATTTTGTACCTCCAGGTAAACGGCGGGCTTCTTATGCCCCTAGTTTTGCTACAGACTTTATTGATAAAGAGCTGGAGACGTTTGTCTATACGCAAGTGAAAAACTTACACTTAATATCAGTGAGAGAAAAAAGCGGAGTAGAATTACTGAAAAAATTAAAAATAGATAGTGCAGTAAGTGTTCTGGACCCCGTATTTCTTCTGGGGAAAAATTGCTGGGAAGAACTGGGCAACGAGAAAATCCCAGGAGAATATATATTAATATATGACTTTGAGAATAATCATCATATAAAAAAATTAGCAATCGATCTGGCTAAAGAAACGGGGTTGAAAATTTATACAATCAGTACAGGAATGAGAAACTATGGAGACAAAAATTTTCGATTTATAGGTCCTCTGATGTTTGTCTCTTTAATAAAAAATGCTAAATATGTCATTTCGAATTCTTATCATGCAGCTGTGTTTTCAATCATTTTTAGAATTCCGTTTGCTATTTTCTACAGGAGTGAATCAATCAATACAAGAATGCGTGACTTATTGGAGGAACTAAATCTTTCGGACCGAATCGTTCAATCTTCAGAACAAAGGAGCAGGGATGTGTTCCGTGAGCCAATCAACTTCGAATATTCGGAAGAAATTATACAAAGATGGATGAATTTTTCTAAAACATATATAAATTGTGCACTAACCATGGAAGCAGAATCATTTAATCTTCTTGAATAGGAAATGAGAATAGATGAGAATAAAAAACTCTTTGAAAAATATTGCTGTACTGGTCGTTTCCCAGCTCGTCATGACAGCTGTAGGTTTTGTATCCAGGAAAATTTTTATTGATTATCTAGGCCCGGATTACCTTGGGCTCAATGGGTTTTTTACCAATGTTATTTCCATGCTTGCACTGGTTGAGAGCGGCATAGGCATGAGTATTGTATACCACCTGTATAAGCCCATGTCAGAAGGGAATAAAGAAAAAATCATTGCATATATCCAATTATACAAAAAGGCGTATTCCTTCCTTGCAGTCATTATTTTGGTGCTTAGTTTGTTATTCTTGCCCTTCCTGGGATTTATTTTGAAAGGGGAAGAGGCGATTGAGAACTTAACCATTGTCTATTTAATTTTTGTTTTTAAAAATCTCATCTATTATTTTAATGCTCATCGCATCGCACTCATAAACGCTGATCAAAAAGCCTATATTTTATCCACTTTATATTTTGCTGTTCAATTGTCGACAACTCTCCTCAGACTGGTCATTTTGATTTATACTCACAACTATATTCTGTACTTGCTGGTAGAATTAGGAATGTCTCTTGCAGAAGCAGTAATAAGCGGACTGATTGCTGAAAAAAGATATCCCTATATTAAAACGAAAACTAAGCTGTCAATTTCGGAAGAAGAGAAAAGGTCCCTTATTAAGAACGTAAAGGCCCTGTTTATTAGCAATATTGGTACGTATTTAGTATTTAGCACGGATACAATATTGATAGCAACTTTTATTAATATCTCTATTTTGGGTATTTACTCCAACTACTCCATGATCATTAATCAGATTGCTTCTATAGTAAAGCCTATTATTAGTGGAGCGAGTGAGAGTGTAGGGAACTTGATTGCAACTGAAAGCAGTGAAAAACAGTATTTTACATTCAAGGTATCCAATTTCGTGAGTTTCTGGATATTTTCTGTTTCGGTTATTTTCTCCTTTCACACAATCGAGCCCTTCATAAATGTGTGGCTGGGAGAAGGGTATTTGCTTGACAGTGCTGTCTTTATCTTGATTTTAATGGATTTTTACATGAAGAGCATGAGAGCAACCATTACTATTTTTAAAGTGAAAGCAGGGATTTTCGAGCAGGATAAGTACATGTCACTAGTGGAGGCTGCTATCAATTTAGCTGCTTCTATTCTTTTGGTTCATCTAATTGGATTAGCCGGAATTTTTATCGGTACGATGCTGAGTAATATTTTAACCAGTTTTTGGAATATTCCTCGACTCGTGTATAAATATATATTTAATGCCTCTTTAGCTCATTACTTTAAAAGCTATTGTTTATATGGTATGTTAACCATCCTCGCATGCCTGATTACTTCTGCATTAAGTCAGCTTTTGACTTTCAAACTTGAAGAGAATTTCTTATCCCTTTTAATTAAAGGGACGTTGAGTCTGGTTGTGCCGAGTTTCATTTACTCTCTACTATTCTGTCGAACAAAAGAATTCCTCTATGTAAAAATGGTTGGACTAGGTGCTCTTTCATCCATTTCCAAAAAATTGAAGAGCAGAAAATTGGATGTGAATCTTTAAAGGAATGGAAGGATTTCAGCGTGGAAAAAAGCTGGATGCTTACCTATGGAAATGACCCCATGATGATGAAACGGGATATAACTAAGGATAAAAGGTATAATCCGATTTGGGATATAGAGGGTATTGCCTTCGACTATATACCTCACATCGTCTGGAAAGGATCATACTCCTTAATCCGTTTTTGTAAAAGCAATCTTTTAAACGAAACAAGCGTTTTTTTCTTTCATGATAAACATCATCTGACTGTGTTTTTGTACAGTCATTCTCTTCCTTGAACGAATAGTTTATTGAAAAAGGATGAGAAAAGAATGAGTGAGGAGAAAAAAAACGGATTGAGCGGCTTACAAAATGGAAACTCATATGGATTTTTTGGCTCTTACAGATTGGAACTGGACCGCTGGAAAATTAATAACGTGGGACAAGATGCAGTAAATACTTCAAAGGGTATTAATGAAGCCATAAAATGGGCACGTAATGAAGGGTATGCTGAACTTGTTTTTCCAGCGGGAACTTATTTAATTGATGAAAATAACCCTATTCACCCTGCTAGTTATATGACATTAAATTTAAATGGGTCTACATTTAAAATAAGAGACAATAGTCTCTCAGGGTATGCTGTTATTAGTTACACCAATCAAGTGCATGCTAGAATTACAAACGGGATTATTCAGGGAGACAGGATCCATCACGATTACAAGTCAATAGAAGGTACTCATGAATGGGGTATGGGTATCCGGATTGGAACGGAGTCCTCTGCTAATTGCAGGTTTATTACTTTGGATCACTTAGAGATTTATGATTGTACAGGTGACGCGATCAGCACCTCCAATCTTTTTGGGCTGCTGGAAGAATATCGCTTTGGAGGATCCTTCGAGCCGGGAGGCATTAATCCGGCAGACGGGAAAAACAGTGCAGAAGATAACCGGATTCGTTCAAACATAAGGATTGACCTGACTAAACAGGAGATACAAAATTTTGGGTATTTCGGTTTGTATGGAAATGGATATGGAGAATTGGGCTCGGATATTCAATCTCAATACTATGATTTATATTTCTTTAGTAATACTCATGAATATCTTTCAGCTGCCAGAATGATTAAATTTTTTGATGAAGTTGATTTAATGGAAGGAGCGGCATATGCAAAGGTAGTTATTCATCAGAGTAAACTTCCATCTGAAAAGAATACGCTTATTACTGTAAGGGTCCCTCAATTCCCCAGAAACGTAAGTATTGAAAATTGCGTTTTGCACCATTGCAGACGTCAGGGCATCAGTGTAACGGGCGGTAAACATATCTATATTAAATCCTGTGACATACATCATATAAGCGGTACAGATCCCCAAGCAGGAGTTGATATAGAAGATGGCTATGATTTAAATCAGTTCATTTATATAGATGGAAATAATTTCTCTTACATCAGCGGCTATAACATAGTTGCCGTAGACGGGAAATTTATACACATCACCAACAATCGAATGACTGCCATCACCAAATATGCTTCCTTGGCCATAAATGAAGGGGCAGACAGTGTTATTATAGCAAATAATTATTTTGATAAAGCCAGTTCTATATTGGCAGGTGAAATCTTGCTTGGACAGAATTATTTTTATGGGTGTTCTTTAAGGATACAGGGAATCGGCAGACAAATGCTTCTATATAATAATATGTTTCATAATTGCGGTATAACCGTTTCAAAAGAAATGGCCTATACAGTAAATTTCAAAGGCTGCAAGTTTTTTAATGACCAGCAAAAAAGCACCTCTTTTTCAGAATTTTTCTATACTCTTACTTTAGAAAAACAGCCTCAAATCTTTACGGATTGTGTTTTTGAAGGTCCAGATAGTAATTACCTGAATTATATAATGAATGGAACTTCCGATGGCTGGATATACAACCATTCCATCTTTTTTAATCTATTAAAGACAACAGGTCTGGTTCCCGGATCATATACCGGATGCAAATTTATAGGCGGACCGGGTCAAGTATGCAATTTTACTCTTGGTATACCAGGAAATACGGATGCCAAATATACTTTTTTAAACTGTATGTTTGATTCAAATGGAACAGATGATATTCTATCGGTCACTGCTTCCATAAAGCAACTAACAATCCTTACATCCGAGATTAAAGGAAGCACCGGCCGGGTAGTAAAAGTGAAAAATATTTTCCAAAATTTCATATTAAAAGGCTGCATTATTCAGTACTCAACCCAAAGTGGCAGTGGACCGCTAGTTAGTATCGATAAAGAATTTAATGGAAAGCTTGCTTTGATTCAAGATAATTTATTCAACGGCTTTAACGGCAGGATTGGGGTTTCTGTGGATGTGGTTCCTTCTAAGGCGACAAGAGTAATCACAAAAGAAAATGTTTTTCAAAACTCGGCACTTAAGTACAAGAACAATGAGTACTTATCCAGCAATGTTATTTTTTAGCGCAGCTGTGATTAGATGAACCAGTAAAATCCCAGCGCCCTGACCGATTTTGCTGGAGGGTATGTATTCTGCACGAACGTAAGCAAAACTTGCTGATACCTTCTTATTTAACGATAACTTTGAACGTTACCTGCCGATGTGAGGCAGGTTTTTTATATGAGATAAAGATTAGAGGGGGGTTTTGTAAATGAGAAGGAGACCTACTAAAGTCGGGATTATTGTGGATTCTTTAATCATAAACAGCTGGAAAGAAAAAATTATTCAAGAAGTTCTTTCATCAGAAATATTTAAGCTTTCCATTGTAATCGTCACTGGAGACACAACCTTGCCGCATGAGCAAAATCCTTTAAGGATATTAAAAGGTTTAGACAGATTTTTGTACGATACGTATACCCAATGGGATTATAAATACTATTGCCGGTTTACGAAAAAAAATTCATTTAAAAAAATTGATCTTACTCCGTTGCTGATAAAGGGAGATACTAAAATAGTTGAAGCTAAATCGGAGGGCAGAAAAGCGGATCTTAGTCGTGAACAGGCAAATGAAATCGATAAAGAAAAACCTGATGTAATAATCCAGCTTGGAAGTAAAAGCCTGGGAGCAGGGATACTAAGGCTTGCTGAGCATGGTGTATGGTCATATAGCTCAAATGAATGGTGCACGAAGGCTTTTTGGGCTATGTTTGGGAAAAAACACCCCTTTACTACAAGTTTAAATGTTTTAAAAAGCAACCGGAATGAAGAGGTGATTCTTTACGAAACGACTTCTTCTATGAACTTTGAATCTCTATTTTTAAATAGGAATTTTATGTATTGGAAAGTCGCTTCAATAATTTGTGAAAAGTTAAAAAGCCTTCATAATGATAAGCTTCTTTATCTGCAAAAGAACTGCTTCTCTGTTGAAAAAGTCGGAGAAGGAAAAGCTGTACAAAAAAAAATACCCAATAATGCACAAATGCTAATATTTCTATCTCGTCTATTGGTCCATAAACTTAAAGCAAGACTTATTAGAGAACAATGGTATTTAGCGTATAAAAATAAATCGCAGTCATCGGATGTCTTCACATTGCTTCATACACAGGGTGACAGGTTTTATGCGGATCCCTTTGTCATGAGACAAAATGAAAAAAACTATGTCTTTTTTGAAGAATATGTATACAGGGAAGGAAAAGGAATTATTTCATTCATAGAAATGGATGTGAAAAAAGGCTTGATTTCAAAACCGGTAAAAGTCTTGGACAAACCCTATCATTTATCTTATCCATTTTTAATGGAAGATAAGGGGAATATCTATATGATACCGGAAACATCTGAAAACAAAACGATAGAGTTATACAAAGCAAAAAATTTCCCGTATGAATGGGAATTGGAAAAAGTTCTAATGAGTAACATTAATGCTGTGGACAGTACTATTTTATTTCACCAAAATAAATACTGGCTATTTACAAATGTTTTTGCGGATGGGGCAAGTTCACTTGATGAATTGCATCTGTTTTTTTCAGATTCCTTGTATGGAGAGTGGGAAAAGCATCCCATGAATCCAATTGTATCAGATTCAAGAACTGCGAGACCCGCAGGTAATCTGTTTTTTAGAGAAGGGAAATTGTTACGGCCCTCTCAAAATTGTCAGTTTACTTATGGATATTCTGTTAATTTTAATGAGGTAGAAATCTTGACCGAAAAAGAGTATAAAGAATGCAAAATTAATGAAATAGTTCCAGAAGTAATTAAGAATAATAAAGGAACTCATACGTATGTGTTCAATGATGAAATTGAACTGGTAGATTGCCGGAAACCTATTTTGAAAATTTTCTGAGGTTAGAAATTTAAGTGATTCAAGTAAAAGTCTGCGAATTTCCACACTTTAGGCTAAGAGTGGGGGTTCGCTTCATTTCGTGATCCTTAAAAAATTGTTTTTAAATGCGGAAGCCCTTACCGATAATTTATTTAATGTCCTTATTGATTTTTTAGTATTGTCCTCCTTCAGAACCTCATATAATCATCCTTCATTTTTATTCACTTTAAACCACTCGTTTCGTTGATGAGACCTGCCTTTAAACTAATGGATTTCCTTTACTCTATTGAGGGTAAATATGAGACTTCCGAACTATGATCGGTTGACAAAAATTTTAAACGGTGTTATATTTTTGAAAAAAGATTGTTCTTTATAGAGAAAAAAAGTGTAGAACTAATTACTATAACGTTTTTTTTAATGTTTTTGTTCTTTATAAAGAAATTTCGATGGAGGCTGTATGAGCGCAATAACAGGAGTTTTCCAAGTGGATCATGAACCAGTTCCCGGCGAATATGCAGATATTTTAATAGAATCGCTTAATCATGTACCGTCAGACAAAAACGGCTATTTTAAATGGAATCATGTATTTATGGGCTGCATCTTACAATGGATTACTCCGGAATCTATTACGGAAGAGCTTCCTTTTTACGAGTACAATAGGGAATTAGCCATTACAGCAGATGCAATTATTGATAACCGGAATGAATTGTTTGAGCGGCTGCAGATTAAAAAAGAGGTAAGAGCGGATATAACTGACAGTTTTCTTATATTGTGTGCATACGAGAAATGGGGAGAAGAATGTCCTAAGTTCTTAGTGGGAGATTATGCTTTTATAATTTGGGACAAACAAAGAGATACGATTTTCGGTGCGAGAGATTATTCAGGCTGCCGCACTCTTTACTACCATTTAGATAACAATACGTTTGCTTTCTGTACCCTCATTAACCCGCTTTTAAATTTACCGTTTATCAGTCATGCCATTAACAATCAATGGGTTGCAGATTATCTCGCTATCCCTCTGAATTTTGAATCTATAGATAACAATTCGACTGTTTATCATCAAATTAGACAAGTGCCTCCAGGACATTCAATCACGATAAAACGAGGAACATTAACCATTGCAAAATATCATTCCTTTGATTACGAAAGAAAATTAAACTTGAAGACGAATCATGATTACGAAGAAGCATTTCTGGATGTATATGAAAAGGCAATTAGTAACAGACTGCGTACTCATAAACAGGTAGGATCCCATTTAAGCGGAGGGCTGGATTCTGGTTCTGCTGCGGCTATTGCTGCAAAGAAATTAGCAGAGAACGATAAAAAGCTGCTGTCTTTCAGTTACATACCTGTGAAAGATTTTAAGGATTGGACACCAAAGCGAAGAAATGCTGACGAAACCCCATGGATTCAATCTACCATATCTTACTCAGGTAATATTGAAGGAGATTATCTGGAGTTTGAGAATCAGAATCCATATTCTGTTATAGATGATTGGCTAGATACGATGGAAATGCCTTATAAATTTTTTGAGAACAGTTTTTGGCTTAAAGGAATTTATGAAACTGCTTCGCAAAAAGGAGTAGGCATATTGTTAAATGGCCAGCGGGGAAATTGGACCGTTTCCTGGGGGCATTCCTTGGATTACTATGCCCTTTTACTTAGAAAACTTAAATTAAAAAGCTTTTCTAAAGAATTGTCATTATACAGCGAACTTATTGGTATTGGCAGAAAAAGATTATTGTCACTGATTGCACATAAAGCATTTCCAGGGTTGAGTTCAAAAAACCGCCCCGATCCATATCCGGTGCTTATTAATCAGGACTATGCAGCAAAACATCATGTATGGGACAGGCTGAACGAAGAAAATATTGATTTTGATGGTGTAAATTACTCAGATGCGTTTTCGATGAGAAAAACACAGTTCGAGAAACCATATTATTGGAGTATTAATGGCACCTATTCCACTAAGCTTTCTCTTAAACATTCTTTATGGGATCGGGATCCTACTAATGATTTAAGGGTAGCTGAATTTTGTTTATCTGTCCCTGAAAGCCAATACGTTCAAAACGGATACGACCGCTCTTTGATTAGACGTTCTCTGCAAGGATATCTGCCTGATGATGTGCGATTGAACATGAGAACGAGAGGAATTCAGGGGGCTGATGGAATTTTTCGAATGTATTCTCAGTGGGGAAATTTTCTTTTAGAAGCGGAAAGAATGGCAAAAGATAAACACATAGGCGAATATTTGAATCAAGCTGTTATCCTGAAATCTCTTAATCGATTAAAAGAACCATCCGACCATGAAGTATATGGACATGATTTTAGATTAATTATGAGAAGTTTAATATTTTTCAGGTTTATGAAACGGATCTCTTGAAAGGAGGTGAAATAAATGAAAAAGGAATGGGAAAAACCAGTTTTAGAAGTATTGGATGTAAATATGACCATGGCTGGACCAGGTCACAGATACCCGGATGCAGTTCAGCCAGATCCGGATGATCCCGTAAAATACAGCTGATCTAATTTTATTTGTTATCCATTTAAAGACCCTTATATTCTTTATGCATATAAGGGTCCATTAAATATAATGCCAGCAGACTGGGGTGAAAAATCATACAGCCGGACCATTATAACTCATATGATGTTTTTGGACTCAGAGTAGCCAGTGATATCTTCTTTCCTGAATTGGAAGCAAATGTTGGGTTCCTGGATGAACCGCACGTTTATATTGTGATTGAAGATTTAAATAACGTTTGGAAAGCTCTTCATATAAATGATAATGAATTTTATATTAAAGAAAAAAGGATCATGTTTAAAATTGATGGGACTGCCATTTTTTGTATCGAAGATGGATTTAAAATTATTGTTTCTCCCATGCAGGGCTCTGATATAAATAAAATCAAATTATATATACTTGGGACCTGCTTCGGGGCACTTCTTATTCAGAGGAGAATTCTTCCTTTGCATGGGAGCGCCATTTCTATAAATGGAAAAGCTTATGCCTTTATAGGAGAATCCGGTGCCGGGAAATCCACCCTTGCTTCAGCCTTGTTGAATGAAGGGCATCTGCTATTAAGCGACGACGTGATAGCTGTTACATTCGAAAACGGGGTACCGTTTGCAGCTCCGGCTTATCCTCAGCAAAAACTGTGGAGAGACAGCATGGAACACTTTGGCATGGAATCTTCCCAATATAGCCCGCTTTTTGAAAGAGAGCGTAAATATGCCATTCCAGTAAGAAAGCACTTTCGAAACAAGCCATTGGAGCTTGCCGGGATCTTTGAATTGAGGAAAACAAAAATGGAAGAGGTTAGCTGTCTGTCCATTTCAAAACTTGAGAAGCTATATCTGTTATCGTGTCATACATACCGGAATTTTTTTGTGAATAAGTTAGGCTTGCTGGATTGGCACTTTAAAACCATATCCCAGCTTGCTAACACAATAGATGTTTTCAGGATTTCAAGACCGGATCATTATTTTGCTACCAGTCATTTAATCAGCGAAGTCCTAAAAAAAACGGAGAGGGTGAGTGTGTAATGAATCATAGCAACCTATCAAAAGATAGTGAAGTTGTTCAAAACGAAGGCAACCTGGTAAGTGACATGAATGGCGAAAAGGTGATGTTAAACATCGGAAACGGAAAATATTACAACTTAGGTGAGATTGGAGGAGCTATATGGGATTTAATTGAAAAACCTGTTGCCGTTAATGAAATTATTAAATCTCTTATGAAAAATTATGCTGTGAAAGAGCCTGAATGTGAAGACCACGTTCTCTCTTTTATAAAACAGCTGGGAGAAGAAAAGTTAATTTCAATCAAAAAATAAATTCGCCGGAAGAGGATTTGAGATGGATGGAAAAAGTAAAGAGATTTATAAGGCTTGATTCCGAATTGAAAAAGTTGCTAATCGAAGCTTTTCTTTTTCTCGGATGGGCAAGGATTATAAAGGCAAGACCTTTTTCGAAAACCATTTCCCTGTTAGGAACTCCAATGGAAGAAACACCTGTTAACTCTAATTCCTCACAGACCGTCCAACTCATTTCAGAGTGCATTCACATTATGAGTCGATATGCTTTTTGGGAAAGCCAATGCTTGGTTAAAGCGATTGCCGCTATGAAAATGCTGGAACGAAGAAATATTGCCAGCACGCTTTATCTGGGAACTGGGAAAGATGGAGAAGGTAAACTCATTGCTCATGCCTGGCTGCGCTGCGGAAATAAGTATGTCACTGGAGAAGAGGGCAGAGAAAGGTTTACAGCCATAAGCAGTTTTGCAAAGAAAATAGAAAGCGGGGATGAGTTTGGTGGAAGAAAAAGAGTATAAGCTGGATCTTTCTCTGTTACCCGCTGAATTAAAGCTAATTATTCAATTGCTATCAACAGACGGGAAGATAGAGAATGACTTAACGGATACGGATTGGGAACTGTTTATCAAATTAGCTGTGCATCATCGGATTTTTCCGAACCTATACCCATTGATGGCAAAGAAAAATCCCGGTGTATTTCCCGATTCAGTGATGCAAAAACTTTCCATCCTCCACCGTAAAAACACTTTTCAGATGCTCCATCTAAGCAACGAAATGGTCCAAATCAGCCAGCTGTTTGCAAAACAGGATATCCCGGTTCTGTTTCTTAAAGGTCCGGTTTTATCAATGGATTTATACGGGGACCTTTCTTTAAGAACGTCAAGAGACCTTGATTTGCTTATTCCGTTTAAAGACTTGGAAAGAGCGGAAATGTTATTGGCAGACTCAGGTTTTAAAAAGGACGAGTATTTCTCCCCTTTTCTGGGAGAATGGAAGTGGAGACACCATCATACTGCTTTTTTCCATCCTGTAAAGGACATTACAGTAGAAGTGCATTGGCGTTTAAATCCCGGCCCGGGAAAGGAACCATGTTTTAGGGAGTTGTGGGATAGAAGAAGGCTGAGCAGTCTTACCAGTCATCCAGTCTTCTTACTTGGCGAGGAAGACTTGTTTATTTTCCTGGCAGAACATGGAGCACGCCACGGCTGGTCACGGCTAAGATGGCTGCTGGATATTCATTTACTTATAGAAAAGCCATTAAATTGGAGATTTATCAAGAAACAGATGAAAAAATATCATTCTTCTTTAATAGGCGGCCAAGTGCTTCTTTTACATTCACAGGTTTTTTCTGCTTCACTTGCTAATGAGATGGATGGACTAAAAAATAGACGTGCTGAAAAGGCAGCGGAAGCATGCATGTTTTATTTGAAACAAATGATCAACCTTCATAGCGATCCTGTTCCGAAGGAAATCGCGTTTTATCACTCCCGGTATTTATTTTCCATTAAGTCTTTTGGGCAGAAGCTGTTATTCCTCTTGAGTTTTCTTTATCCATATCCAATTGATGCTGAAACTTTTCCATTACCTAAAAGGCTTCACTTTTTATATTTTCCGTTAAGACCCTTCTTGGCTATTTGGAGGAAAGCCAGGAAACAAGCTATTACCTAAGGGGCTGCTCATATGAGAATTGTTTATATGTATATAAAGGAACTATTTAAGTTTTCCGGATGGCTTTTACCGGTTAATTTATTTGGTATAGTCATTGTCAGCTTACTGGAGGGGATGGGGATTTTGCTGCTGATCCCGCTGATTAGTGTGACCGGTATGATTCCGGAGAATAAGGGGATCCCTATTTTTAAGTCTGTTATTGGTTTTGCTGAAGGTCTGCCTGAGGATTTAAGACTGGTGCTGCTGTTGGTTATTTTTATTTTTATTATGCTAAGTCAAAGTATCCTCCAGCGGGCTATAAGAATTCTGAATGTTAAGCTGCTGCATGAGTTTAGCAGAGAGTTAAGAATTAATCTTTTTAAGGGAGTATTAAACTCAAGCTGGTCCTTTTTTATAAAGAAAAGAAAATCTGATTTGCTGAACTCCATTACTTCGGAACTTGCAAGAGTGGTAAGCGGAATGAATTTTTTCCTGCAGATGATCACTTCGGTCATTTTTACAAGTATACAGGTGCTACTTGCCTTTTGGCTATCCGCCAGCATTACAGGCCTAGTCTTGCTGTGCGGTGCTTTTATTATTTTATGCTCTCATAAATTTGTTAACCGGGCGGTGAAAGCCGGCAGGCAATCTTCTGTATTAGGTAAGGAGTATCTTGCGGGAGTAACAGATCAATTTAACGGGATGAAAGACATCAAAAGCAATACGCTTGAAAAATCCCAACTATCCTGGTTCAGCCGCCACACCGGCAGAATGGTAGAGGAGCAAATAGAATATGTTAAGCTGCAGACAAGTTCTGACTTGTATTATAAAGTAACCTCTTCAATTTTTATTGCTATTTTTCTCTATTTCTCAATAATTAAATTTCATTTTCATATTGAAGAATTGATGGCTATTATTCTCATTTTCACAAGACTTTGGCCGCGTTTTACAGAAATCCAGTCTACCATGCAAAACCTGGCTGCAACGATACCGGCATTTAACTCAGTACAAAGTTTGTATACAGAGTGCGAATCTTCAAGGGAAAGGATGAATCCTTTCCAGAATCATGAAGAACCTTATGAACTTAAAAAAGGTGTACATTACCGTCAAATTTTCTATAGCTACTCCAATGAGAATCAAAACTATGTACTTAAAAATATAAATGCTGAGATTCGTCTAAATGAAATGACTGCAATAGTAGGTCCTTCCGGGGCGGGGAAAAGCACATTTATTGATATTCTTATGGGATTGATGAAGCCAGATAGTGGAGAAGTTCTGATTGATGGGTTCCCCCTTGAAGAAAAAAATATCATTTCATGGAGAAAAGCCATCAGTTACGTTCCGCAGGATTCATTCTTATTCAATGCGAGCATACGTGAAAATCTGCAATTGATAAATCCTGCCTGTTCAGATGCAGATATATGGCAAGCCCTGGAGTTTTCCTGTGCGGCAGATTTTGTCCGGAGCCTCCCTGAAGGCATTGAGACTCATATAGGAGATCGCGGTGTCAGGCTTTCCGGGGGAGAGCGGCAAAGATTGGTGCTTGCAAGAGCTATTCTAAAAAAACCTTCTATTCTAATATTGGATGAGGCTACCAGCGCCCTCGATAGTGAAAACGAGAGAAAGATTCAGGAGGCAATAGATCGGTTAAAAGGTAAAATGACAATCATTGTAATTGCACATAGGCTTTCTACAATTAAAAATGCCGATCATGTAATTGTTTTAGATGAAGGCTGTATGATCCAATCAGGTGGTTTCCAAGAATTATCCATTCAGAAATCCAGCAAATTTAGCCAGCTTTTAGAAAATCAGATGGAAGCAATACATTAAAAAACAACAAATACCCGCTTATCCGCCCAGGTGCGGGTAAGCGGGTATTTGTTCATACTCTTCTGCCAAGCCTGGTTTTCCATTCATATTTCTTTTTCCTTCTTCTATCCCTTTCTTTGTTCAGCATAAAAGCCCATACCACAAATACTCCAATCCAGTCCTTTGCCAAATCGATCCAGGAAGATGAGCGCCCTGCGACGAATAACTGATGCCATTCTTCTATTATACTAAAGCTGCATGCTGCAATTAGAGCAAGAGGAAAAGCTCTCTGTCGGGAAAGACCAAACAAATGCATGCAATGAACCATTAAAAAGAACAATAGGCCAAATTCAATTAAATGCAGAATTTCCAACAATGTTCCCATCTGTCTGGAAAATATTATTTCTTCTCCGCTTCCTGCAGGATGATGACTTAAAGATGCCAGAAATACGAGGATTTGGTTGGTAGAATGACTTGATTGAAACCAAATACCGCAAACGTATAGAACCGGAATTAAAACAGCTAAAACTTTTACCAATGTCCCCATTGTGCTTTATGCAGGATTAGCGTGCAGGTCCTGCTCCTCCGCTAAAAAGGAAATGTCTCACTTCATCAGGAGTTAATCCAAGATTTCTAGCTTCCATTAGCAGTGCAATCCACTCTTCTTTTGAAATCTGTTCAGTTTTCATCTTCTCGGCCCTCCTGGGTTTCTTTCCACTTAATAAATTTGATATAGTCTCTGAATGTTTCGAATTCTTCTTTGCTCATTCCATCTTTTATCGCTTTTTCAATTAGCATTTTCCATTCATCATCGAGCTGGCTTGTTAATTCCTGTTGCTCACCGAGCAGTTCATTTACTTCAATATTCAGGGTTTCTGATATTTTGGATAGAAACTGCAGACTTGGATTCTTTTGCACATTTCGCTCTATATAGCTTAAATAAGACTTTGAAACTCCTGCCAGCTCAGCTAATTCGCTGAGTGAATACCCTTTTTGTCTTCTGATTTCCCGAATCCTCTTCCCGACTTCTTCCATTAATAGACTCCTTCTTGTTACTAAATGAACTCCTTTCGTTCATTATATAAAACAGTTCGTTCTTAATAAAATTACAAGATAGTTAGTAAAAAGAAGAAAAACCGAGAAAACGAACGAAAACGTTCGTTAAAATGAAAAAAACAGCATTTTTCGAGATTTTTCTTTTAAATAGGCCATAAGATATAATTAAAACAAATAATTCTTTATTAAGAACAAAGCGTGTGGTGGCGTAATGCTGAAAATCGTTCAGAAATATGCTTTGAGGTTTACTTTATTAATAGGCATTCTGTTTTATCTATTACTTCTTGGAAATACCCACCAATTCCTTCCTTTTCAATTAAAGAATGTATTATCGGGTTCCATGGAACCGGTTTTCAAAACGGGATCTATGATTTTAATCAAGAAGAGGAATAATGCAGATGTTTATGAAAAAGGGGATATTATAACATTTAAAACGAAAGAAAAAATATTGGTCACCCATCGGATTTATGAAGTTCTGAATGAAAATAAATATAAAACTAAAGGAGATGCCAACGATGCACCCGATCGTGAGACAGTCGAAAGGAAAAACATCGTAGGCAGTTATACCAATTTAACTATTCCTTCAGCAGGGTATCTATTTGCCAGCATCCAATCAAATATAAGTTTGCTTATTCTGCTTAACCTGCCAGGCATAGTTCTCCTTTTTCTATCTTACAGGCTATTGTTCAGGCAGACTGAAAAACAGATAAAAACAGATTGATCCTTCTCCTTAACATGAGAAGTTCAATATAAATTTGGTCTAGGGGGCTTTTACAATGGGTATCAAGAAGAAATTAGGTTTAGGACTGGCATCTGCAGCACTTGGTCTTTCATTAGTCGGAGGCGGTACATATGCGTATTTTAATGACAAAGCAGACGCTGCTTCTTCATTTGCAGCGGGAACTTTGGATTTGAATGTAAATCCGACAACGATTATTGATGTGAAGAATATCAAACCTGGTGACTATATGACTAGAGCTTTTAAATTGGAAAACAGCGGTTCTCTGGATATTAAAAAAGTGCTTTTAACAACAGACTATACCGTTAATGAAGGTGCTGCAGGGAATAATTCGGACTTCGGCGATCATATTCAAGTAAACTTTTTATACAATGCAGATAAGCTGAATGATGTAATTTACAGTACTACGCTTAAAGAATTAAAAGATATGGATCCTAATGTACTTGATAAAAATGTTTTCACCCCTTTATTCGAGAGAAAAGGCCTTAAAGCCGGAACCACAGATGATTTATTTGTCCAATTTGAATTTATTGATAATGAGCAGGATCAAAATGAATTTCAAGGTGACTCTCTCCAGCTGAAATGGAATTTTGAGGCACGTCAGGGAAAAGGGGAAGAGCTTTAAGGCTGATGGGAAGGCAGGAACTTCCTGCCTTCTTTTTACATGACTCTACCCATAAAAGAACGGGGGCTGGAGGCAATTCGGAACAATATGTATGAAAGTCATTCCTTATTTAAGTTATTCGCATTAATTTATTCTTTTTTATTGATTTTAAATTATGCAGCCTCTCCTACTGGAGCATATTATAACGACCAAAAGGAACAAGGCATTTATATTGAAGCCGGAACCTGGTGGGATAAGAGTAATTTGAGTTTTGAGGAACTTCCTGCTGCAGATGAACTTACAGGCTGTGAACCAATAAGATTAAACTTTCCTGTAATAAACAAGGGTTTTACGATGATTGGTACGACCACATATCGAATCTATAAAAATGGAGAAGTATTTACAGAAGGCACATTAGGAATAATCCAGGCTGAAAAGACGGCAATTTTATCTGTTATAACCGATTCTCCAGGGACTTATATGGCCGAGGCTGATCAGCGTCCAGGCTATGGCGGCAATGACTCAGAGATAACCAGAACAAACAGCCAGTCCGTTTCAATAGCTGAATGTCCTCCGCCTAAAGATGAAAAAGAAAAGCAGGAGGAGAATCATGAAAAGGATTCTATTAAAGAGGAGATGGAGGGAGACAAGGAAGAAGTAGAATCTCCAATAGAAGGCACCGAGGAGGAGAACAAGGCTATAGAAGAAACATCCTCAAGCGATAATCCTGCAACAGACGAATCAGGTCGTTTGAGTGAGGAAACGATAGGCAGCGAAGGGGGAGTTAATAAATGAAACTGGCGGGAAAACTAATCAGTCAAACATTATCCGCACTGCTGTTTGTTCTCTTGCTTGTCATGATCCTCCTCGTCCTCTCCTCAAAAGCATCCGGCGGTCAACCGGAGTTTTTCGGCTATCAGCTGAAAACCGTCTTATCCGGTTCAATGGAACCCGGAATTCAAACCGGCTCGATCATTGCTGTCAAAACAGGCGGCGATATGAATCGTTTCCAGCCAGGGGATGTCATCACTTTTAAAATGGATGAAAAAGATCTCGCAACTCATCGGATTGTAGCAAAAAAGGCGAGCGGTCAGGCTGTTATTTATACGACAAAAGGAGACAATAATAAGACTCCTGATTCTGAACCGGTGCTTGCTCAAAATGTGACAGCCCAGTATACAGGTTTCACCATCCCGTATATCGGTTATTTTATTGAATATGCTAAGTCAAAAGAAGGAAACGCGCTCTTGTTCATTATTCCCGGATTGCTTTTGATTGGATACTCCATAATAACCATTTGGCGGGTCATTTCGAGGCTGGAGGAGCCTAAGAGGGTATAGTTTCCTGAATTCCATACATAGCATAAATAATGGCCTGTATGCCAAAGGAGCTGCTTCATGAAAACCGCATTCATTTACCTGGCGATTGTTAATACAATCGATTTATTTGTTACATTAGCCGGTCTTGAACTTGGTTTTATAAAGGAAGCAAACCCTCTTATGAAAAACCTGTACGAGTGGACTCCAGTGGCTTTTATCGGAGTGAAGCTGATGTTTTCGATTCTTCTGCTTTGTATGGTGTTTCTAATTCCGCTGAAAACAACGAAAATCTTAAAGGGTGCGACCTGCGCAGCCTGTCTTCTTTATACATTTGTCATGATTCTGCATTCAACTTGGATTTTCCATGTAACCAATTAGGAGAGATGATGATGTTCAAAAAAGTATGTCCGCGCTGTGCAAAATCTTCTTATAGCAGTTACAATGGCGGAGCATGGGTCTGCCCGGTTTGTTCGAATGATTTATCCTTCCAAAGGGTTCTTTTTGAAAATGCCCAGACGAAGGTTACCCCATTAAAAGGGAAATACAATGAAAATCAGCACCGTCAAAAATCTTTCATCTCGTTGTATGCTTAAAAAACCAGGTCCTGTATCCTGGTTTTTTTGTTTGTATTGGCATAGAGCTTACTATAGGCTATTTTACCGGATAAATAGATGCAGAGAAAAAAGCCGCAGTTGGCTAAATGCCTGAAAAGTAAGAGTTTTCGAAAATAAGGCAAGGTTATTTTTCAGAAAAATCATACGAATGGATGAGTGAATTTTCTGGTACAAAGAACCTTTTGCCGAAATTAGGCGACTGCTAAACTAAAGTAGCGGTAAGAAAGAATTTTATGACAGACTCTACATAATCTTACATCTGTAGAATTTTTTCCTCCATGCACGTTTATTTATCAGAAGATTTCGATAGTAATGGTTGAGCTTCTTTACAGGAAAAGAGTTCACATACACGCAGAAAAAATCAGGAGGAATGTAAAATGGGGATCAAGACAAAATTAGGGTTGGGTATTGCATCTGCAGCGCTCGGATTATCACTGGTCGGCGGGGGAACTTATGCCTATTTCAATGACAAAGCAGAAGCGGCGAGCTCTTTTGCGGCGGGAACGCTTGATTTGAATGCGGTTCCTACTGAGGTTGTGAATGTGAAGGACATGAAGCCCGGAGATTGGATGACACGAACCTTTAAACTGAAAAATGATGGAACGGTTGATATTAAAAAAGTTCTTTTAACAACCGAATATACGGTAGCGAATAAAGAGGGCGAGCCTGCAAATACAGAGGATCTCGGCAGCCATATTAAAGTGAATTTCCTTTATAATGCGGACAAGCTGAATGACGTTATTTACAGTACAACGCTTGAAGAGCTGAAGGATATGGATCCAAATGCTGTAGCTAGCAATGTGTTTACCCCGCTTTTTGAAAAGAAAAAAGGACTGAAAGCCGGTACAACCGATGATTTGTTCGTACAATTTGAGTTTGTTGACAATGGTGAAGATCAAAACCAATTCCAGGGAGATTCTCTGCAGCTGAAATGGACATTTGATGGACGCCAGGGTGAGGGACAGGAGCTATAATTTCAATCGGTTCCGATAGTGTATAGAGAGGGAGCAGTACAGCAGGTAAGTGGCTGTGCTGCTCCCTGCCTCACTTTATCGGTTTTTGCATCTTGGGAATTCATACATATCGAACGGGGGATGAAGATTGATGAGCAGAAAGAAAATGAAAAAGGCAAATAAGCTGCTTCAGACTGCGGTGTTTGTTTGTGCGGTTTTGCTAATATTGACTTTATCCGTGACGCCCGTTCAAGCCTATTTTCATGCGAAAGCCGAGCAGGAAATAGGAATTCAATTAGGTTCCTGGTGGGATGGAAGCAAACTCAGCTTTGAAAAAGCAGGTGAAACAGAGCCGAAGACAAACTGCAGTCCCGTAAATCTTACGTTTTCAATCAGAAATTCAGGATTCGGAATGATTGGTTCTACAGGCTATCGAATTTTTAAAGATGGCGAGCTTGCAGAAGAGGGCTCCCTTTCAATCATTGGGGAGAATGAGACAGGACATCTTTCTATTCGAACGGATAAGGCTGGAGTGTATTATGCAGAAGCCGATCAGCGCCCTGGCTTTCAGGGAATGAATGAAACGGTCCGGACAGAGAGTGAAAAAGTTACGGTAGCTGAATGTCCGCCTCCAAAAAAGGAAGAAAAAAAGAAACCCGATTCAAAAGTTCCTTCTAAAGAAACGAACAAAGAGAATGCGGACAAGCCTGACCTCGAAGAGAAACCAAAACCTGAGAACGATTTGCCTGCCGCGAACTCTGATGAAAAGAATGAATCCGAAGTTCTGCAAACGAATCCTCCGATTTCAGAAGAAAAGGAGGAGAGAAATTGAAGATTGTAAGCAGAGCGTTCACCTTGCTGCTGTTTTTTATTCTGATCAGTCTTGCCATCGCGGTTTTCTCTTCAAAGGCTTCCGGCGGCGAGCCTCAAGTTTTTGGTTATCAATTTAAAACCGTTCTTTCCGGATCAATGGAACCGGGGATCCAGACCGGTTCAGTTATAGCAGTAAAGACCGGAGGAGATATGAACAGGTTTAAAAAGGATGATGTCATCACATTCTGGATGAATGAATATGACCTCGCAACTCACAGAATTACGGAAAAAACCGTAAGCCGGGGACAGGCAGTGTATCGGACGAAGGGGGATCATAACGAGTCGGAGGATTCAGCCCCTGTACTCTCTTCGAATGTGGTAGCTGAATACACAGGTGTGACGATTCCTTATGCAGGCTACATCAGCAGCTATGCCCAAACAAAAGAGGGCCGTGCGCTGTTTGCTATCATACCTGGCATATTACTGATTATTTATTCTATCTCCACCATTTGGCAGGCGATTTTAAAAATCGAGGAGAATCATAAAAAAACAGCTTCATAAAAAATAAAACGGTCTGGACATCTGTCCGGCCGTTTTATTTTTTTGGCTGATGCATCCGCCATTTATTAAATTCCAGAAATTCTCTAAATTGATCTTTCGTTACGCCTGATTGCATAGCTTCTTTTACAAGTGATGCCCAGTCCTGATCCAGCTGATTTGCATAAGCATCTTCTGTGTTGCCGTTTAACAGGGTATTAACAGAGATGCCAAGCACGGATGAAACCTTTTCCAAAAATTGTACAGATGGATTGGATTGCAGATTTCGTTCAATCGAACTTAGGTATGATTTAGCTACGCCTGCCCGGTCTGCTAGTTCAGATAGAGATAGATTTTTTTCTTTGCGATATTTGCGTATGCGTTCCCCAATCATAACATCACCTTCCCATCGATATTATAGCATATAACGAAGGGATCATTTCGATAAATCGAACAAAATCGACAAAATTTTTTCGACAAAATTTGGTTATTTCTCTCTTTCTGCCTGCTTATTTTGAAGGAAATAGCGGATATCTTCTTTGCTGATTCCCATGTCCAGTGCAGCGAGGATCAATTCTTTCCATTCTACATCCAATTCTTCTTTTACGAGTACCTTCTCCATCCTTTTTCCTCCTAAAATACGTATGTATTTCAGGCAATCCGGCGATCATCATTGCCTGGCCGGCAACCTAAGACCCGTGATTTTGCGTCCCTGCCTTTCAACAGGTTTGCCTTTATCTGACAGAATCGGCATCCTTTCCGCGGACGTCATACTAAAGTCACGATCAGCGGAAGGAACCTTTGTACCATGATTATAGATTGGAAAAAGAAAAAATGGTGCTGAATCATGTCGAATTGGAAAAATATATTAAAATTTTTGATTTTTCTGCCGATATAATTAAAAAATCGTTTGCGGATTCAGGTAAAAAATACCCCCGTTATTAACAGAAATATGGATGTTCGGTTCATAAAGGTCCTTCAATGCGCCTTTTTCGAGTTCATAAACTTCCGGTTTTTCCTCCATATCTTCATAGAAATGATGGAGGAGCATTAAATCGGCGTTCCATCTCTGCCTCGATTCTTCTGCCCACTCATGAGAATCCTCTGCTATTTTTCTCTCGATGTACTGCCTGATTCTCGTCATTCCGCTTTTGGGCAGAATTAACGGCGAGAGGGTAAAGCGGAAGTCCGGTATTTTAGGAGTAAGCTGAAGCTGATTCAATCTTTCCTGAAAATTCTCGACCATCGTTCCGCTTATTAAATGGAGACCGATAGAGTAGATAAAGTCTTTTTTCATATCGCACTGATAGGAAACCGTCATATTCATTCCAAGCCATGGATGGAGCGGCTGCTGTGTTCCCTCCATAAATGAATCCTCATACATACGCGCAAATGCTCCCAGCTTACGCGCTGAGCCAAATATTTGATGGAGCCTCGGCGATCCAAAGTGGATGAATTCTGTTTTCTGCTCTTCTGAGACTTCGTCCTTATCTGTGAGCAGCGTAAGACTCATTGGATTCGGCTCGCCCCCGGTTTTTTCAAGGTAATGCCAGTAAAAAGGGCGGTTCATCAGTTCTTTGTCCAGATCGACTGTCAGCTGGATGGCTAAAGCGCCAGGTGTTTTTTTGGATATATCGCACTGGTTCGCCCGAAAGAAGCGTTCAAGCAGTGTATGAATTTCCTGCTGGTTCATCATTTTCCTCCTTAAAGGATGTCACCTGACACTTTTTTTTCTTCCGTTTCCTGCTGCCCGAAATCGAGGATGGAAGTAAGGTTTTCCATTTTGATTTTCATTTCGCCTTCTGTTGAGGAATGGAACAGGATGTCCTGAAGGTGCTCTTCGAAATTTGTAATTTCCAAACGTGTCAAAATCTCATCGAGCTGTCCGATGACTTTTTCAAAGAGATTGATTTTCTCATACAAAAGCTTAAGAATATGTTCTTCAACGGTATTTCTTGTTGACAGATTATAAATATGAACATCCCGTTCCTGGCCAAGGCGATGAATCCGTCCAATACGCTGTTCGAGCCTCATTGGATTCCATGGCAGATCGTAATTAATGATCTGATTGCAGAATTGAAGGTTAATTCCTTCCCCCCCGGCCTCTGTGGCAATCAGAACTTGAATGTTTCCTTTAAACAAATCCTTCATCCAATCCTTTTTTCCGCGCTTGAATCCGCCACGAAAAGGCACTGAAGAAATTCCGTGCTGCTTTAAATACCATTGCAGGTACATTTGGGTGGCCCGATACTCAGTGAAGATAATGACTTTATCATTGATTTTCTGGATAATCTCCAGCACTTTTTCAGCCTTGCTGTTTTGGGTTACTTCATCTACTGCTTTCAAAAGCTGGTGAATAACAGGAACCGGTATAGGAGAACCGTCTTCCTCTGGACGGTCCAGCATTTTTTTCAGCGTCATGTAGACGGATTCCCGGCTGCTGCATGCCTCTCTCTGGAGGGTCATGATGGAGAAAGTGTTCACTCCTCCGGGAAGAGAGGTCTTTACTGCAGTTATTTGATCGTATAGATGTTGTTCTGTTTCAGAAAATTCAATGGGAACCGTTTCAACAATTCGTTTCGGCCAATCAATGCCTGTATCGCCGCGCCGGTTTCGAAGCATGACTTTATTGATCAGTTCCCTTAGGTGCTCATGGTATTCGACGGAGCGATTTTTGGCTGAAAACACTTCAGTAAAGTAGGCTTCGTTGCCAAGATGACCAGGTTTTAAAAGAGAAACAAGATTAAAAATTTCTTCAATTCGATTTTGGATCGGAGTTGCGGTAAGCAGGAGACAATATTTCTTTTTTAAATTCAGCACAAACTCGTAGTTTTTCGTTTTGCTGTTTTTCAGTTTATGAGCTTCATCAATAATAACGAGATCATAAAGCTGATTCAAAACGATATCCCGGTGCGGATTTCGTTTAGCCGTATCAATGGATGACACAACGACATCACATTGTTCCCATACATAACTTTTCTTTTGCTCAACAGCAGGGATGTAAAACTTCTGATTCAGCTCCCGGGCCCACTGGGAAACTAAAGAGGCGGGAACAAGGATTAAAGCCTTTTTCACAAGGCCGCGGATCATATATTCTTTGAGGATAAGTCCCGCTTCGATCGTTTTCCCAAGCCCGACTTCGTCTGCAAGAATGGCTTTGCCATTCATTTTTTCTACAACCGTTTTTGCCACCTCAAGCTGATGCGGAAGGGGCTGAAAATCAGGCAGGTGTTTGGGGGCCTGCAATCCTTCAAATTCTGGAACGGCGGTATGCAGCTGAATTTCAGAGGACAGCTTAAAAAGCTCCCAGTTAGCCCACGGACCGTCCGTTTCCATCCGGTCCATCATTTCATCTTCCCATTTATTGTCATAGTGGATGGGTACATTGAAACTTGTAAACCTTTTCATCTATTTCTCACCAACTCTCTGTATTGTTCACTTTTTGGGAAAAAAGCATAGTTTTATGTGTATATTAAGAAGGTATATCGTTAAAAAACGAATGATTTGATAAGATACCCGCAAAACATTCAGAAAAAATAGGATTGCTCTGCTTCTGATATGGTGGTAGGATGTTAAGTAGTTAGAAAGTTTACAAAATGCTTCATTTTCTGTTATTCCTCTGTCTGTTCCCATGTCCATGTCCGTTCATCGGGATAGGCAAAGATAGGCTGATATTAGTGTAACCATGATTTGGAATAATATGTGCGGATGACAATAAGGGGAGAGATCGCAGCGGGCAAATTCCGCATGCGGCGCCGAAGGAGCAAACATATGTGAATCTCTCAGGCAAAAAGACTCTTATTTGACGCAGCTCTGGAGAGAGTTTACAAATCGTAAACCGCCAAAGGGGAAAGCCCTGCCGAACAGGGTAAACTTTCAGGTGCCAAGGACAGAGCCTTCTGATCTGATCAGGAGGAGTCTGTCCTTTTTTGCATCTTAAGCACGATATTCCGGGGAGGGAAAGCTTTGTCACAGTTAAAAAGAACACCCTTGTTTGAGGTATATAAGCAAAGTGGAGGAAAGACGATTGACTTCGGGGGCTGGGAGCTTCCGGTTCAGTTTTCTTCTATTAAAGAAGAGCATCACGCTGTAAGATCGAAAGCCGGATTATTTGATGTCTCCCATATGGGGGAAGTATCAATAAAAGGAAAAGGCAGCCTGCCTTTTCTTCAACGATTGATGACCAATGATGTATCCCTTTTAAAAGCCGGAGGGGCTCAGTATACAGCGATGTGCTATGAGGATGGCGGTACAGTCGACGATTTGCTCGTTTATAAAAAAGCGGATGACGATTATTTGGCTGTCATCAATGCATCCAACATTGAGAAGGATTTAGAGTGGATGAGAAAACATGCAGATGGAGAAGTTGTGATTACAGACGTATCGGATGAAACAGCGCTTCTTGCTTTTCAAGGCCCGCTTGCTGAAGAGATCCTGCAATCTTTAACAGAGGAAAACTTGCAGGATATCCGATTTTTTAAATTTAAAGATCAAGTGACAATTGCCGGAGTCAGCGTATTGGTGTCCAGAACAGGCTATACAGGTGAAGATGGATTTGAGCTGTACTGCCGTGCAGCGGATGCTGAAGTGCTTTGGTCCTCCATTCTTGAAGCAGGAGAAGATCTGGGGGCCCTGCCGTGCGGATTAGGGGCAAGGGATACGCTGCGCTTTGAATCCAACTTGCCGCTATACGGACAGGAGCTTTCTCAAACGATTACACCTATCGAAGCAGGGATTGGATTTGCCGTTAAACCGAATAAAGAAGCAGAGTTCATTGGAAAAGAAGTTCTAAAAGAACAGAAGGAAAATGGCGCACCACGGAAATTGACAGGTATTGAGATGGTGGATAAAGGGATTCCTAGACACGGATATCCGGTATACAAAAATGGAGCGCAGATTGGGATGGTCACGACAGGCACCCAATCTCCTACATTAAAGAAAAACATCGGCCTGGCGCTCCTTCTGGCAGAATGCTGCGAACCCGGAACGGAAGTATATGTGGAAATCCGCGGCAAACAGCTGAAAGCAAAGGTTGTTTCAACGCCGTTTTATAAACGTCCAAGAGGATAAAGGAGAGGGGATACAGTGATGAAGCACCGTTATTTGCCGATGACAGAACAAGATCAAAAAGAAATGCTGAATGCAATTGGCGTAGAAACAATAGATGATTTATTCGAGGATATTCCCGGTCAGGTTCGATTTAACAGAGAGTATAAGATTAAGCCTGCGAAATCTGAGACGGAGCTTTTAAAAGAACTAAGCAGTCTTGCAGCGAAAAATAAGGATTTGAGGCAAAATGTTTCGTTCCTGGGAGCCGGTGTATATGATCATTACATGCCGGTCATCGTTGACCATGTCATCTCCCGTTCGGAATTTTATACAGCCTATACCCCGTATCAGCCGGAAATTTCCCAAGGAGAGCTGCAGGCAATCTTTGAGTTTCAGACGATGATTTGTGAATTGACAGGTATGGATGTAGCCAATTCTTCCATGTATGATGGCGGCACGGCTCTTGCTGAGGCAGCGATGCTTGCAGCAGGGCAGACGAAAAAGAAGAAGATTCTCGTTTCTGAAGCCGTAAATCCTGAATCAAAAGACGTTTTGCGCACCTATGCAAAGGGGCAGTATATTGAAGTCATAGAAGTACCTGCTTCAAAAGGAACAACCGATCTTGCTGCGCTTGAAAAGGAAATGGGAGATGATGTGGCAGCCGTTATCGTCCAATATCCGAACTTCTACGGTCAAGTTGAACCATTAAAAGATATTGAGCCGATTGCCCATCAGGGAAAAAGCATGATGATCGTATCATCCAATCCTCTGGCGCTTGGAATTCTGACTCCCCCGGGTGCCCTCGGTGCTGATATTGTAGTGGGAGATGCCCAGGTGTTTGGAATACCGACGGCATTCGGCGGTCCCCACTGCGGATATTTCGCCGTTACGAATAAATTGATGAGAAAAGTTCCCGGCAGACTGGTCGGCCAAACGGTGGATGAGGATGGGCAGCGCGGGTTCGTATTGACGCTACAGGCGCGGGAACAGCATATCCGCCGTGATAAAGCAACATCGAACATTTGCTCCAATCAGGCACTGAATGCGCTGGCGGCTTCTGTTGCCATGACCGCTTTAGGGAAAAAAGGAGTAAAGGAAATGGCGCTTCAAAATCTTCAAAAAGCAAACTACGCCAAAAACCGCTTTAAAGAAGCAGGCCTGGAAATTGCCTTTGAAGGACCCATTTTTAATGAATTTGCTGTTAAGTTAAAAAAGCCTGTTAAAGAAGCGAATGCAAAGCTTATTCAGTCAGGCATTATCGGCGGCTATGACCTTGGATTAACCAATCCTGCTCTTAATAACCATATGCTAGTTGCGGTAACGGAACTGAGAACGAAGGAAGAAATCGATCAGCTTGTGAACGAATTGGGGGATCGCCATGAATAAACAGGATCAAGCACTTATTTTTGAATTGACGAAGCCTGGAAGAACCGGTTACAGCCTTCCTGAATTGGATGTACCGGAAATGAAATTGGAGGATTTGCTTCCTGCGGAATACAGGAGAGAATCAGAGCCTGAACTGCCGGAGGTTTCAGAGCTGGATATTATGCGCCATTATACGGCTCTTTCCAAACGGAATCACGGAGTGGATTCAGGTTTCTATCCACTTGGTTCGTGTACGATGAAATACAATCCGAAAATCAATGAAAATGTAGCAAGAATGGCAGGGTTGGCTCACATTCATCCTTTGCAGGAGGAAGAAACGGTTCAGGGGGCGATGGAGCTTTTATTTGATCTGCAGGAGCACTTAAAAGAAATAACCGGGATGGATGAAGTCACCCTTCAGCCGGCAGCTGGAGCGCATGGAGAGTGGACCGGTCTGATGATGATCCGTGCCTTTCATGAGGCGAATGGAGATTTGGAGCGCACGAAAGTCATTGTTCCTGACTCGGCGCATGGAACCAATCCGGCATCAGCGACAGTAGCCGGTTTTGAAACCGTCACGGTGAAATCGGATGAAACCGGACTCGTCGATCTTGAGGACTTAAGACGGGTGGTGGGAAGTGATACGGCAGCATTAATGCTGACGAACCCAAATACACTGGGTCTCTTTGAAGAAAACATTCAGGAAATGGCTGAAATCGTTCATGGAGCAGGCGGGAAGCTGTATTATGACGGTGCGAACCTGAACGCAGTGCTGAGCAAGGCAAGACCGGGAGACATGGGCTTTGATGTAGTCCATTTAAATCTTCACAAAACCTTTACCGGCCCGCACGGAGGAGGCGGTCCTGGATCAGGCCCTGTTGGCGTAAAAAGCGATTTGATCCGATTCCTGCCTAAGCCGGTGCTTGTTAAAGAGAAGGAAAGCTATCACTTTGACTATAATCGTCCGGATTCAATCGGCAGGGTTAAGCCTTTTTACGGAAACTTTGGGATCAATGTTCGCGCTTATACGTATATCCGCACAATGGGACCGGACGGACTGAAGGCTGTGACCGAATTCGCTGTGCTGAATGCGAATTACATGATGCGAAGACTCGCACCGCACTATGATTTGCCGTTTGATAAGCATTGCAAGCATGAATTTGTCCTCTCAGGGAAACGCCAGAAAAAACTTGGTGTCCGTACATTGGATATTGCGAAACGTCTTCTTGACTTCGGCTATCATCCGCCGACGATCTATTTCCCTCTGAATGTTGAGGAGTGCATTATGATTGAGCCGACGGAGACGGAATCAAAAGAAACGCTCGACGCCTTCATTGAAGCCATGATCCAGATTGCGAGAGAAGCAGAGGAGAATCCCGAGATTGTTCAGGAAGCTCCGCATACTACGGTGATCAAACGCCTGGATGAAACCCTGGCGGCAAGAAAACCAGTGCTTAAATATGAGAAAAAAGAACCTGTAACGAATTAAAGAAAGAGCTCCGGCAGAAATCAGCCATACTTCTGCTGGTGCTCTTTTTTTAGCTTCAGGTAATCCTGGTCTGCTCGTACCTGCTTCCATTTTTCTTCAAATATCGCAGCAGATTCGGCCTTTTCTTCATTGATACTCCGCTCCTTCACTTTTCCCTCCTTGCTGTACTTCCTGCCTCCTTTATAGTTGGCATACCTCCGTGAACGTGTATACCCCATCTGAAGAAACTTTCGTGCCATATCCATTCCGGGGAAATCTCCCTTCTCTTTATATTCAAGATAAAGGGCGTAAATTTTTTCAGAGGATTCCCTGGCGATATCGGGTGTTTTAAACCGCCAGTGGGGAAGGATTTCGCTTTTGTAGGGTTCGACCATTAATACACCTTGCTCGCCCCGTCCGACTCTGTATTTCTCAGGCTCTTTTCTAAAATCAGTATGTTCAAAATCCATTTCATAATCAAAAGCCACTAAGCCCGCCTCCTTTTCCCGTCCTATACCCTCAAAGATAAGGCGCTAAAACAGAAAAAACCGTCCGCGGCTGAATGCGGACGGTGTTCTTTATTTCTTTTTAATTTTTCCTGTCCATGAACGGAAGCCGCCTTTAAGCATGTAAAGGTCGCTGTAGCCTTTCTTTTTCAGCTGCTGTGCTGCACGGCCGCTTCGTGTTGTATTCTGGCAGTACAGATAGACAGGCTGATCCTTGCGGATTTCTTTATACCGGTGGCGCATCTGTGACAGGGGAATGTTGCGGGCACCCCAGATGTGGCCTCCCTCAAATTCATTCGGTTCTCTTATATCAATAAGCTGGGCTTTACGGTAGCCAGCCCGGAACTCTTCTTCAGTAAGGGTTTTAAGAATTTTCCGCTGATAAAAATAGGTGAAAACGCTGTAGCCGATAATGGCTGCAATAAGCACAATCAAAATAATCCATTCCAATGAAACTCGACTCCTTCTGTCAATGTAAAAATACCATGTCTAAGCGATACCTTTAATTATATAAGAGGCAATCCCAAATGTCACTTGAAATGAGGACAGAATTGTTTTCAAGTCTTTCTGGATTTGTTAGACTGGAAAAGTATCTTTTGAGGCAATGACAAAATGGCTAAAAGAGGGAAGCGTATGGAAAAAGAAAAATGGCGTTTTATTGATTCGGGCAATTGCTCACCTTCCTTTAACATGGCGTTGGATGAAGCACTGCTTGATTGGCATAGCGAAGGGAAAATCCCCCCTGTTATCAGGTTTTACGGCTGGGATCCCGCGACCCTTTCTATTGGGTATTTTCAAAAGGCGGAGAAAGAAATTAATTTTGAAGCGGTAAAGCGCCATGGTTTGGGCTTTGTCAGAAGACCTACCGGCGGCAGAGGCGTTCTTCATGATCAGGAACTTACATATAGCGTAATTGTGACAGAAGAGCACCCTGAGATGCCCGGCTCGGTAACAGAGGCATACAGAGTGATTTCTGAAGGGATATTGGAAGGGTTCCGAAATCTGGGGCTTGATGCATATTTTGCGATTCCGAGGACAGAAGAAGAAAAACAGGGACTGAAGAACCCCAGATCGTCTGTTTGCTTTGATGCCCCTTCCTGGTATGAACTTGTAGTAGAAGGAAGAAAAGTAGCCGGAAGTGCTCAAACACGGCAAAAAGGTGTAATTTTGCAGCACGGGTCCATTCTGCTTGATTTGGACGAAGATAAATTATTCGATTTATTCAACTATCCGAGTGAGCGTGTAAAAGACCGGATGCGGAAAAACTTCAGCAGCAAGGCGGTTGCGGCTAATGACTTAAGGGAAACCCCGGTCACTATGCAGGAAGCGAGAGCTGCTTTTAAGCAGGGATTTGAGTCTGGGCTGAATATTGAACTTGTACCTTATGAACTGACGGATGAGGAATATGTATATGTGCAAAACCTTGCAAAAAGCAAATATGAAAGCGATGAATGGAATTTTAAAAGATAAGCAAGCGAAAAGCGGCAAATAGCCGCTTTTTCATTTTTTCCAGGAATTGATCAATGATTAACAGGAACGTTTGTTCTATAATAACGAGAACAAAAATATTTTTCTTGCCTATAGAAAAAAATTCAAATATTTCCTTTATTTATCAGAAGTTAATTCACCTTGAAATTTTGCAAATCACAAAATGGTTTGTTTTATAGAAAAAAGTCTGAACAAGCTTTCATTTCCGCTGTTTTTCTCTGGTTTTTATTTAGTTTTTAATTTGACAAATAGGGGAAAAGCCAAGGTATAATCAATATCTAGTATTGTTCTTTATAATGAATACACTATATGTTGATAAATTAGTAGCATCTATGCTATTTTTACTAAGTACAATAGAAAGAGGAGTTGTTAAGATGCCCGTTTCGCTAGCAGAAAAAATGAAATTGGATAGAGAGAAGCTGAATAAGGATATAACGTTATTCCCGCAGGTTCATCCGGTCACTGAAGATATGAACATTACACATAAAGGGGTTTCCCGCCTTGTCATGCTGGACCGGTACACATTCAAAGACACAGAAAAGGTGACTTTATCAAAAGGCGACTTCGTTGTCCTGACAATCAAAGAAGATCCAAAATTTCCTGCACGGGGACTTGGATACATACTTCATCTTGACTGGTCATCCAAAACAGCGACTGTTTTAGTAGAAGAAGAGTACCGGCATTCTCTGGACAAGCCGGAAGAAATAGAGACCGGAGTGATTGTCCGATCTCTTGATGTGATTGAAAAGCCTTTAGAGGTTTTCTACGAGCAGATTGCGAAACGGAATGCTACAGGTCTTGCTTCCGTAGAGGAAACAACGGAAAAGCGCCAGGAGTGGTTTGAAAAATTCTATCAGGAACTTGTGAGCATGAATTTTGTTCCGGCAGGACGTGTACTTTATGGAGCCGGGGCAGGTACGGATGTCACCTACTTTAACTGCTATGTGATGCCTTTTGTGCAGGATTCACGGGAAGGGATTTCCGAACACCGCAAACAGGTTATGGAAATTATGAGCCGCGGAGGCGGTGTCGGAACAAATGGCTCGACACTTCGTCCTCGCAATGCGCTTGCACGAGGAGTGAACGGAAAGTCTTCCGGGTCAGTCTCCTGGCTTGATGATATTGCGAAGCTTACACATCTGGTTGAGCAGGGCGGCTCAAGACGCGGAGCACAAATGATTATGCTTGCCGACTGGCATCCTGATATCGTGGAATTTATCATCTCCAAAATGCAAAATCCGCGTATTCTCCGCTATCTGATTGAAAATACAAAAGATGAATCCATTAAACGGGCGGCTCAGGAAAAACTTAAATTCACCCCTTTCACTCAGGCTGAACAAGATATGTACCAGGGAATCGTGAATTATAAAGCCATACCTGGAAACGGCGGTTTCTCTGACAAAGTAATGAAAGATGCGGAAACGAAACTTAAAACAGGCGGGCAGTACAGTGTACACAACTCTGAATTCTTGACTGGAGCAAATATCTCCATTTGCCTGACGAACGATTTCATGAAAGCTGTAGAATTGGATCAGGACTATGATTTGAGGTTCCCGGATGTGGAGAGCTACAGCAAAGAGGAAATGAAGGTTTACAACGAAGAGTGGCACAAATCAGGGGATGTGCGTGAATGGGAAGCGAAAGGCTTTAAAGTCCGCACGTATCGCAAAATCAAAGCAAAAGAGCTTTGGAACCTCGTTAACATTTGCGCGACATACTCAGCGGAGCCTGGAATCTTCTTTATTGATAATGCGAACGATATGACAAATGCAAAAGCATACGGACAAAAGGTTGTGGCAACGAATCCGTGCGGGGAACAGCCGCTCGCTCCTTTCTCAGTCTGCAACCTTGCCGCTGTCAATCTCGCAGAAATGGCCGACAAGACATCGAAAACGGTTAACTTTGACAAGCTTCGCAAAACGGTTGAAACCGGTGTCCGAATGCAGGACAATGTCATCGATGCCACTCCATATTTTCTTGAAGAAAATAAAAAACAGGCACTTGGAGAGCGCCGCGTCGGACTTGGTGTAATGGGTCTGCATGACTTGCTGATCTACTGTGAAACAGAGTATGGAACAGAAGAGGGCAACGCGCTTGTTGATAAAGTATTTGAAACAATCGCGACTACCGCTTACCGTGCTTCTGTAGAGCTGGCCAAAGAAAAAGGCAGCTTCCCGTTCCTCACGGGTTCCAGAGAAGCGGAAACGATGGAGCTTCGCAGAAAGTTTACTGAAACAGGCTATATGAAGAAAATGCCGGAAGATCTCCGCGAAGAGATCGAAAAGTATGGAATTCGCAACTCACACCTGCTGACGGTTGCCCCTACAGGCTCAACCGGAACAATGGTTGGCGTGTCTACGGGCCTTGAGCCGTATTTCTCCTTCTCTTATTTCAGGAGCGGAAGACTCGGGAAGTTTATTGAAGTCAAAGCGGACATTGTTCAGGAGTATTTGGATCGTAATCCTGCTGCGGATTCCAATAATCTTCCTCACTGGTTCATTTCAGCGATGGAACTGTCCCCTGAAGCCCACGCGGATGCACAGTGTGTAATTCAGCGCTGGATTGACAGCTCAATCAGTAAAACGGTTAATGCACCTAAGGGCTATTCTGTTGAGCAGGTTGAGGCTGTGTATGAGCGTCTTTACAAAGGCGGAGCAAAAGGCGGTACGGTTTATGTCGATGGAAGCCGGGATTCACAAGTTCTGACATTAAAAGCTGAAGAGAATACGTTCGATGATGTCAGTGAAGAAACCCCGAAAGAGAAGGGCAAGGTAGTTCTTGTGGATACAATCAATGCTTTGCGCTCCACAGATGTGACAATCGGGAATGAGGTAGGAAATACCTGTCCTGTATGCCGCGAGGGTACGGTTGAAGACCTGGGCGGATGCAACACATGTACAAGCTGCGGCGCACAGCTGAAATGCGGATTATAAGGTATGAAGACTGCTTTATGGCTGCCGGGTTAAGCCCGGCAGTTTTTTTCTATTGTCTCTGTTAAAGCACCTGCTGATCGGAGTGGAAGTCACGGTGACTCCTGCGGGAGCATAGCGGCAAGGATGACCACCGTCTGCCAAAGGAAAGAAAAGTGCCTGCTAACTGCAAACAGCAGCCAAGTTTAACAGAGCTTTCGATTAGAGAGGCCAAAACGATTAAGGGTATATGACTGTTCAGGATTCTGCAAAGAGCCCCGCTCATTCTTTTCAGGCGAACATCGTGGATTGTTCAGGGCAAATCCCCTGCCAAAAGCCTTATCTGACGGGATGTTTCCTTGTCATAGCCTTAAAAAAAGTGTACACTTGTTATGATTTATTGAAGAAGATGATTGGTAAGCAATGGAGGGACTTAACTACATGCCAACGCCCAGTATGGAAGATTACATAGAACAAATATACAATTTGATAGAAGAAAAAGGATATGCACGAGTGTCTGATATCGCAGAAGCGCTTGGTGTCCATCCCTCCTCTGTAACAAAAATGGTACAGAAGCTGGATAAAGATGAATATTTAGTTTATGAAAAATATAGAGGCCTAATTCTCACGCCGAAAGGTAAAAAAATCGGTAAACGGCTCGTTTACAGACACGAATTGCTTGAACAATTTATGAGAATTATCGGTGTTGAAGAAGAAATCATTTATGATGATGTAGAAGGAATCGAACATCATTTGAGCTGGAATGCGATTGACAGAATTGGGGATCTCGTCCAGTATTTCGAGGAAAATCCGAAACGTACAGAAGATTTAAAAAGTGTTCAAAAGCGCAGTGAACAGAACCCAACCTGATATACAGCAGCAGGAGAGCGGCTCAATAAGGAACCGCACGCTCTTGCTTCTTCCAATCTTCCCGATTAAACCTCCCATATACACTTCGAAAACTTTCCATTTTACCCGGACCAAGCAGAGGAAGTTCTAAGAAAACAGCGCACTGAAATAAGATAAACAGACGGCATACAGAGGGGGATTCCTGTGTATATTGACGGTGTTTTTTCAGGCGGGGGAATAAAAGGGCTCGCAATGGCAGGAGCATACCAGGCGATTGAAAAAAGAGGACTTCGATTTGCGCGTTTAGCAGGTACAAGCGCCGGATCCATTGTTGCCGCCTTTATTGCAGCGGGTTATACAAGTGATGAAATTATTGAATTGCTCGAAGAAGTGAATTTAAGAGACTTCATGGATGAAAGGATCTCCTTTTTCCCGCTTCGGTTTCTTAAATGGATATCGATTTATTGGAGGCTTGGCTTGTATAGAGGCCAAAAATTAGAGAATTGGATTTCGGAGAAATTAAAAGCCAAAGGGATCTCAACTTTTGGAGATTTGCGTGCCGGTTCATTAAAGGTCGTTGCATCAGATCTGACTAACGGAAAAATTGTCGTCATTCCGGATGATTTACCTTCATACGGCCTCGTTCCCGAGCATTTTTCGATTGCAAGGGCCGTAAGAATGAGCAGCAGTCTGCCCTACTTTTTTGAACCGGTGAAACTGACTTCACAACTAGGAAACTGCGTGATAGTGGATGGCGGGGTTTTAAGCAATTTCCCCATTTGGCTTTTTACATCTGATCTGTTTCCAAAACGGCCGGTCCTTGGAATTCGGTTAACGCCTAACGAACAGGAACGTCCAAAAAACAAAATCACGAACGCTATTGAGCTGTATGGTGCATTATTTGAGACAATGAAAGATGCTCATGATGCGAGGCATATTTCAAGCAAGCATGAGCGGAACATTGTGTTTTTGCCCGTGGATCACATTTTGACGACAGAATTCGATTTAACGGAAGAAAAAAAGCTAGCTCTAATTGAGCTAGGCAGAAGTGAAACGGAGCTTTTTCTTCAAACATGGGCCTTTTAAAAAAGGGCCCTGTTTTTCTTTTTTCCTTTTTTTCCTTCAATGACGGTTAGATGACTGGAGTTTTTCTTTTTAAAGGATTTCGTTTTGGCATATTTTTTAATGGGAGTAACCGTCTTGGAAGGGGATCCGGTATGAGTCTTTTCATATGCGCTTCGTTTTGTATGTTTAGCTGCTTTTGAATAGGATGAATAATCCAATCCCATTCTTTTTCTCATGACATAACGGAAGACAAGATAGATAATGGCAACCGTTATGGCGATGATCGCTGCCTGCTGGAACAAAGCAGCGGGATTTGTCAGTAATGTAGTAATTAAATAAAATCCTGCAAGACCTGCGATAGCCAGAAAAAACCAGTTTGATCCGCGTTTCATAAACCCACCTCCCAGAAGATTAAGAAAGACAGTTAAACAATTTGTTCTTCAGACATAGCTGTTTCTTTTTCCATTTTCAACAGCTCTTCAAAACTCATAATTGCCACTTCAGTTTGACGGTCATCCGGCTCTTTCGTGGTCAGCAGCTGCAGCCATAAGCCGGGCAGGCCGAGCCATTTCAGAACCGGAACGTTCCGCACCATATTTGTAAGCTGAAGCACTTCAAAAGAGATGCCGAGGACAACCGGAATTAAGGTAATCCGGTTTACAACTCTGACCCAAAGCGGGTCTGTCGGAACGATCATATAAACAAAGACCCCGACAATGACGGTAAATAAAATGAAACTGCTCCCGCAGCGGTAATGGAGTCTGGATTGTTTTTGGACATTCTCCACTGTCAGAGCCAACCCGTTCTCATAGCAGTTGATCACTTTATGCTCCGCTCCATGGTATTGAAAAACACGTTTTATGAGCGGAGTCAGCGAGATAAAATAAATATAAGCGAGCAGCAGAATGAGTTTAAAGGCACCCTCTGCCATAATTTGAGAAAAATCGCTTTTAAAAATAAAACGGGTAGATTCGGCCAAAAAGACAGGAATTAACGTGAAAATGAATTTTCCAAACAAAAAGGATAAAATGCCCGCAGCAGCTACGCCGAGAATCATTGTTAATTTTGATTCTTTCCTTTCGGATGCTGCTTTACGGTCATCCTTAGGATCAACATCATATCGTTCAGTTGAAAAATTTAAGTGTTTTGTACCGTTGGCGCTGGCTTCCAGGATGGCGATAATGCCCCTTAAGAAAGGAATTTTCTTCAATTTGGCGAGAATCGGGCTGACCTTCCTCGGCAAATGGAAAAATTCAACGGATTGATCTTTTCTTCGCACTGCAGTTACATAGTGATGCTTACCGCCGAACATAACTCCTTCAACCACTGCCTGACCGCCATATGCGGGCTTTTTTTCTGTAGACATGAAACACCAACCTATCTAAACGTGGTCACTCTTGCTGAAAATTCATTCAAAAGTGTTATGATTCTATTTTACCTAAAAAACAGGTAAACCTCTAGGCTGATGTTTCATTGTTTTGACATTTATTTACCGCGTTCTGTCTATTTACAGTATACCCACCGTTTTTTTTCTTACACATACTGGACACACTGACATTGTCCGAAACAAAACAGGGCATACTGAGGTGGAGGTGAAAGGAATAATGAACAATCAAAGTACAGGAAACGTCAGAAAAGGTCCTTCTCCGGCTTCTATTTTAGGAAGAGTGGCAACGTGCGGTTTTGCAGGGGGATTCGTATGGTCGGCAGCAGGGTTTATAGCATCCTATTTTAAACTTTCGCAAATAAGTCCGAATATCATACTCCAGCCTGTTTCAGCAGGTGCATGGAAAGATGGGGCAGCAGGCAATATTGTCAGTATTGTTTTAATAAGCGTTTTGTCAATCGGCATCGCCTTTATTTATTACGCTCTGCTTAGAAAAATTCATACAATTTGGGCGGGTATTGGATTTGGCATCGCTCTGTGGGCCTTTGTTTTTTTCCTCGTTACCCCCTTATTTCCCGTCCTCCAAACGATTACGGAACTGAGCTCCAATACAGTGGTTGCGACTTTGTGCCTTTATATTCTTTACGGCACCTTCATTGGGTATTCGATTTCCTATGACTACAGCGAGGTCATGAAAGAATCCGATTCAAAACCCCCTAAATCAATAGAGGAAAACAGCTGACTATGGTAAAATAAATGAGATTAAATAGCGGCTTATGCCCCCTGCTGCCTGAACAACAGCCGGGTTTTAGTCTCTAGGACGGGAGAGAGAGAAATGAAGCGGTATCTAGTCCTTAACGGCCCTAATTTAAACAGGCTTGGAAAACGGGAACCGGATGTTTACGGGAGAAAAACACTGACGGATCTTGAGCGTGAGCTCCTGCAATTCGGAGAAGATTCCGGAATAGAGATTACTTGTTTTCAGTCCAGTCATGAAGGCGATATCATTGATGCTATTCATGAAGCAGATGAACAGTATGCGGGGATCGTTCTGAATCCGGGAGCGTTCACACATTACAGCTATGCTATTCGGGACGCAGTTGCAGGAGTATCTGTCCCTGTAATGGAAGTACATATTTCAAACGTATATGCAAGAGAAGAATTCAGACGTCACTCTGTCATTGCACCCGTAGCGGCGGGGCAGATTGCCGGACTCGGATTCTTTGGATACAGACTAGCGCTGCTTGCGCTAATGAATCAGTCAGGGGGAAACTGAACATGCTTGAAAAATTAAGAAACTCGTTTCACGACTTAGGAATTGACGGATTGATCATCTCGAGTGAATTTAACCGGCGCTATATGACCGGGTTCACTGGTTCGGCAGGTCTTGCCATCATCTCGGAATCAAAGGCTGTTTTTATTACCGATTTCCGCTATGTCGAGCAGGCAGGGAAGCAGGCACAGGGATATGAAATTATTCAGCATACCGGTTCAATCATAGAAGAAGCGGCAGCACAGGCCAAAAAAATGGGGATTGCAAAATTAGGCTTCGAGCAGGACCATATGACCTTTTCTTCCTATGAGCAGTACAAAAAAGCGATGAGCGGAATATCCCTCGTTCCTGTATCAGGTGCGGTTGAAAAGTTACGCTTGATTAAGTCACCGGCAGAGATTAAGATATTAAAGGAAGCGGCGCAGATTGCCGATGCCGCCTATTCACACATCCTGCATTTCGTACGCCCGGGCTTAAAAGAGCTTGATGTTTCCAATGAGCTTGAATTTTTTATGAGAAAAAACGGGGCCGCATCTTCTTCTTTTGATATCATCGTAGCATCCGGTTACCGTTCAGCTCTTCCGCACGGCGCAGCGAGCGAAAAAGAAATTGAATCGGGCGACTTTGTTACGCTTGATTTCGGTGCCTATTATAAAGGATACTGCTCGGATATTACGAGAACGTTTGCAGTAGGGGAACCTTCTGATAAACTAAAGGAAATTTATTCCGTTGTTCTTGAAGCGCAGATGAGGGGTATGAATGGAATTAAAGCTGGGATCACTGGTAAAGAAGCCGATGCCCTTACCCGTGATTTGATTACTGAAAAAGGCTATGGGGACTACTTTGGCCATTCTACCGGGCACGGTCTCGGACTGGAAGTCCATGAGGGGCCGGCGCTCTCCCTTCGCTCCGATACGGTTCTGGAACCAGGCATGGTTGTAACCGTAGAGCCGGGTATTTACATTGCCGGGCTCGGAGGAGTAAGAATTGAAGACGACACCGTCGTTACGGAAGCAGGGAATGAAGCATTGACCTCTTCCCCAAAAGAACTGATTATTTTGTAAAAAAAGGCGCATTTGCTTTTTTACATAAGCCATCCGGGCATTGACCCGGGGTAAAAGATAGCTAGGAGGAACACATTTATGATTTCAGTTAATGATTTTCGCACAGGTTTAACCATTGAGGTGGATAATGGTATCTGGCGCGTTATTGATTTCCAGCATGTTAAACCGGGTAAAGGTGCGGCATTCGTCCGCTCCAAGCTTCGCAACCTGCGAACTGGTGCTATTCAGGAAAAAACATTCCGAGCGGGCGAAAAAGTAGCTAAAGCACAGATTGAAACGCGCAGAATGCAATATTTATATGCCAGTGATGATATGCATGTATTCATGGATAATGAATCGTATGAGCAAATTGAACTTCCGGCTGCATCCATTGAATATGAGCTGAAATTCCTGAAAGAAAACATGGAAGTTCAAATCATGATGTTCCAGGCTGAAACTCTTGGAGTGGAGCTTCCGAACACAGTTGAATTAAAAGTTACGGAAACAGAGCCTGGAATTAAAGGTGATACAGCTTCAGGAGGTACGAAACCAGCTAAACTAGAAACGGGACTAACCGTGAACGTACCTTTCTTTATCAATGAGGGGGACGTGCTTATAATCAACACAACAGAATCCTCCTATGTTTCCAGAGCATAAAAAAATCCCGCCGCCGGCGGGATTTTTTATTTGGGTATAATTTCGCTTAGCCTCTTTTTAAGGCTTCATTTTCAATGCGTTTCAAGTCGCATAAATGAGGGTAAAGAATTCGGGGGATTATAAAATAAATCCGGATTTGAAAATAAATGAGAGCTGTTCCAAAACAGCTCCTCTAACTTGATGAGAGGTCAGCTATGCTAATACAATTCGATTCAGTTAATGAAGTGCCAATAAACCATCTATTCGGCCCTCTGTCACAAAGGATTCTACATCTTGCATACGATTCCCGGCAAGTAAAAAAATCATCGGTTTTCTTCAGCATGAAAGGAGAAAGCGCGGATGGACACCAGTATATTGAAGAGGCTATCTTAAATGGGGCTGCTGCCGTTTATGGTTCCAGCTATCTGCATCTTAAATCACTAAGCGCCAAGTATCCTGAGTGTACGTTTATCGTGGTTGACCATGTCAGAGAAACGATGGCGAAATTCGCTAAACGATATTTTCAAGCAGCAGATGAGAAGCTAAAAACAGTCGGTATTACAGGAACAAACGGAAAGACAACAGTCGCTGCTTATGTAAGGTCACTATTGACCCTGCTGGGGATGCCGGCAGGGTCAATCGGCACCACGGGGTTTTGGTCTTCAACGGAGAAATTATCCTCCCAAAAAAGTACTCCTACGACGCCTGAATCGGCTGATTTGCAGTATATGTTTCAAGAACTTTATCATTTGGGAGATGAGGCTGTAGCGATGGAAGTATCATCTATCGCTTTGGACCAGCACCGCGTCGATCAGATGGTATTTGATGTGGCGATTCACACAAATCTTTCGGAAGAGCACTTGGAATACCATAAAACATTTGCCCGGTATAAAGAATGTAAAATGAGATTATTCAAACAGGCCATTCATGCGGTTATTAATGCCGATGATGAAGAGATGGGGAAGGAGCTTTCGGACAGTTTTTCCGGAAAACAGCTCACCTACAGCCTCTCAGACGATAAAGCTGCCGACCTGAAAGGAAGCAAACTGATTTTCAGTAAAGACGGCACAGCATTTGACTTGACCTATGGAGGCCTCACCTATGCAATAAAAGCCCCGATTTATGGGGACTATAACGTTTCCAACGTCTTGGCAGCCGTCGGAGCGTGTCTTTTACTCGGATTCGAAATGGAGCAGATTATTGGCGTACTTCCGAAGATGGAAAGTCCTGAAGGCCGCTTTCAGATTATAAATGGCATGGACGGGCAAAAGGTTATTCTTGATTATGCGCATACACCTGTTGCCTTGACCCGTCTTTTACAAGAAGTGAAAAAGCTTCCTCACAATCGGCTTATTGTCATGATTGCCGGAATCGGGATCAGGGATTTTGCTAAAATGCCCAAAATGGCGAAGGTGATTGAACACAAGGCGGATGAAATCGTCGTCACAGTCGATCATCCCGGCCATCATGATCCCCAGGCTATCGTTGATCAAGTCATGAAGGGCTTTCGCTATCCTGAGGCAGCCGGGATTCATCCCACACTAACGAGGAAAGAGGGAGTCCTGAAATCACTGAGCCTTGGCCAATCAAATGATATCATCCTGCTGACCAGCGGATGCATCAATGGAGCTCAGATGGTAAAAGGAAAAGCGGTGCCCCATTCCGATGAAGCCATTATTGAAGAATATTATTCATCCGGCAGGCTATACAGGAAGGGGAAACGATTTCCTGCAAAGAAAATCCTCCTGAAGAGAGTTAAAACCCTTACTTCGGCCGGCAGGAATAATCGATAAACGGAAACCCGCAACAGGAAAAATAATCAATGGGGAAACCCCCGGTATGCTTCGATTTGGAGCATGCCGGGGGTTTTTTACTTTGCTTCAGCCTGTTTTTAACATGACTCAGTCAATTTCCCCGTACCGGTTCTTATGTCTGTCATCCTCCCGAATTTGTTCGGCAGTCAGTTTTTCTGATGAAACTTTGCCTTCAATGATGTTATCGAATGGAGTATAGAGGCTGCTTCTTGGATACTGCTTTTTTTTCAAGGCTTTGATCAAAATGATGGCTGGAATCAGCAGATACACGCCTGCCGCCAAAGTCCATTGGAGAATGGTATACAAATGAATCCAAATCTCTTCATCCATATGAATAACCTCCTTTTATTTCCATTATAGCTGATTTCAGGTGATAAATATCAGGATTCTTTTCTAATCCCTGGACAAGACGCATAGTCTGTACAAAAGGATCTGAGGTGGAAGAATGAAAAATTGGTGGAGTGGACTGGATCAGACTGTACTCGCTATGGCCGGTCTCAGGTTTTTATCTGCAAGTATTGAACTCACAGCGGCTATCTGCATGCTGTTTGTGAATGATGTAAGGAAAGCGATCGCAATCAATTCTGTTTTAGCTATTGTTGGTCCGGCCATTTTTATAGGAACGATGGCGATAGGAATTTTTCAGATTGCCGGTGAGATATCTTATGGAAAAATGGTGTTCATCGGTCTTGGGGTTGTCTTTATTTTAGTTGGAATTTATAAGTAACGTTTGGTATAAAGCGGCCAGGCCGGCATACATTTTTTATATCAGCCGGGAATAAGGAGGAAAGTTCTATGGAAGAGATTATGCGGATCCTTCCTGAGTCGATTAGGCATCATGTAGATGGTATCGAGGAATGGAATCGGCAAAAGCTTGAAGAAATCCGTATCAGGGTGCATAAACCTGTTGAAGTCATATTCAGCGGCCGGCATCTTTTTCTGCCTTATGCAGCTACACCGGAAGATGGACAAGTGCTTCTGAGTGAGATAAGCGGATTCTCCATTTATACCCTTGAGGAAGAGCTTCGCAGAGGGTACATTACCATTTCCGGGGGTCACAGGATCGGGCTTGCGGGGAAAGTCATTACGTCGAATGGGCGGGTAAAAATGATTAGAGACGTCACGTCTTTCAATATCCGGGTAGCCAGACAAAAAATAGGAGCAGGCGAACCGCTGATTCCTTTTTTGTATGAACGCCGCTGGCTGAATACGCTGATTATAGGACCGCCCCAAACAGGGAAGACGACCCTCCTTAGAGATATAGCCCGTGTCATCAGTACAGGGGATCAGGAGAGGAGGAGCATGAAGGTCGGGATTGTGGATGAACGTTCCGAAATTGCCGGCTCTGTTAACGGCATTCCGCAGCATTCTTTTGGTCACCGGCTGGATGTTTTGGACTCATGTCCTAAGGCAGAAGGGATGATGATGATGATCCGTTCTCTAAGTCCTGATGTTCTGGTGGCAGATGAAATTGGGTCAGCGGAAGATTGCCATGCGATCATGGAAGCTGTTCATGCAGGTGTGCAGGTGATGGTGAGCGTCCATGGATTTGGGGCACATGATGCCTCAAAAAGGCCGTCCATTCAGCCTCTGTTAGAGCAGGGGGTATTTGAAAGGGTTGTGGAACTCAGCCGGAGACAGGGTATGAGACACATGCGTATTCTGAAATCAGATTTGATGCCCCTCACTGAGGAGGAAATCGTATGGTCAAGCTGATTGGAGCTGCTATGATTCTATTTGCTTCCACATGGATCGGGTTTGAACTCGCAGGCAGATTTGGAAAGAGGACAAGGCTCCTTAGGGAAATGAAGGTTGCGATGCAATCACTGGAAGCAGAAATTGTCTTTAGCCAAAAACCGTTAAAAGCCGCTGCGGCTGATTTATCTGAACAGCTGGAAAAGCCGCTGTCCCAATTTTTTTCGCAATTCTCACACATTCTATCCCGCGGGGGGATTGACACGAAAGCAGCATGGAAAGAGAGTCTGGATCAGCTTGCAGCAGCCAGTACTCTTCAAAAAGGGGAACTTGAGGTCATGAAACAATTCGGAGAAACACTTGGAAAACATGATCTGATTTCTCAGCAAAAACATATCAGACTCGCGATGGTCCATTTAGAACGGGAGGAAGCGGAGGCGGGGGAAAAACAGAACCGATATGAAAGAATGATTAAAAGCATTGGATTTTTGAGCGGGCTTTTGCTTGTGATTGTTCTGCTGTAGCAGCGGGGAAGGAGCGGAAAAATGGGCGTCGATATAAATATCATTTTTCAAATAGCCGGTATCGGAATCGTTGTCGCGTTCCTGCACACGATCCTGGATCAAATGGGAAAGAAAGAATATGCGCAATGGGTCACCCTGCTGGGGTTTATTTATATCCTTTTTATGGTGGCATCGATTGTAGATGACCTTTTTAAAAAGATTAAAGCGGTCTTTCTTTTCCAAGGGTAAGGAGGGGAATTCCATTCAGATTATCCAAATTGTAGGTCTGGGTCTAGTTGCGACATTTCTTGCTTTGGTCTTAAAAGAACAAAAGCCGACTTTCGCCTTTCTTTTGGTTGTTTTTACGGGATGTGTTATTTTTCTGTACCTGGTAGATCAAGTATATGCAATCATCCGGATGATTGAAAAAATTGCAGTGAATGCAAACGTCAACCTGATTTATGTAGAAACCATTATGAAAATAATCGGAATTGCCTATATTGCTGAATTTGGCGCCCAGCTCACAAAGGATGCGGGCCAGGGAGCGATTGCTTCCAAGATTGAACTGGGCGGCAAAATCCTGATTTTAACGATGGCTATTCCGATCCTAACCGTCATTATTGAAACGGTCATCAAAATGATCCCGAAATTCTGATTGAAAGGAGGCAAACAGATGAAATGGCTGTCTGCTTTAATTTTTTGCTTTCTGATGGTCGCTCCTTACCGTGTACAAGCTCTTGAAAACGTCCCCGGAGAGCCTGTTCAAACAGAAGACATTCACAGTGAAACCCTGCCGGAAAACAAAGAGCCGGCTGAACCTGATCCATCTTCTGCCGTTCTGGATCCGGCCGCCCAGGAGGGGCTCATCAGACAGCAGGCGGACAAGCTTAATTTAGAGCAGGTTAAAAATTTCTGGGACGAGCTCCTCGTTCAATACGGCGGTTTTTTGCCGGAGAGCCAAAAAGGAAGCTTATACGATTTTGTGACGGGAGAGAAGCACTTTTCCTTGATGGACTGGCTGAAGGCCCTCCTGAAATATTTGTTTCATGAAATTCTGGCTAACGGAAAACTGTTGGGAACCTTAATTTTGCTGACGATTTTCAGTGTTCTGCTTCAGCTCCTTCAGAATGCTTTTCAGCAGAGTACAGTCAGTAAGGTAGCATATGCACTTGTCTATATGGTGCTGATGATTATTGCGCTGAACAGCTTTCATATCGCTATTCAGTATACGAGTGAAGCGATTCAGTCTATGACAAACTTTATTATGGCCCTTATACCCTTATTGCTGGCGCTGATGGCTTCATCAGGTGGACTTGTTTCGGCAGCATTTTTTCATCCCGTTATTCTCTTTTTAATGAATACAAGCGGAGTTTTAATTCAGCATATCGTGCTGCCTCTTCTTTTTCTATCGGCGCTTTTGAGCATTGTCAGCACCTTGACAGATCAATACAAAGTAACCCAGCTCGCCCAGCTCATGAGGCAGGCGGGAATTGGCCTGCTCGGGACTTTTCTTACCATTTTCCTTGGGGTCATCTCGGTACAGGGGGCGTCTGCTGCCGTAACCGATGGAATTACGATTCGAACAGCTAAATTTCTGACGGGTAATTTTATTCCGGTATTGGGACGCATGTTTACCGATGCGACAGATACCGTGATCAGTGCCTCGGTCCTGTTGAAAAATACGGTAGGGATTGCAGGTGTGGCGATTTTGCTGGCGATTGCAGCTTTTCCGGCACTGAAAGTTCTCTCCCTGGCGTTCATTTATAAATTTGCCGCAGCGATTCTTCAGCCGGTGGGCGGCGGGCCTGTGATCAAATGCCTCGATATTATCAGCAAAAGCGTCATTTATATATTTGCGGCTCTGGCTATCGTCTCTTTTATGTTTTTCCTCAGTCTGACGGTTATTATTGCCGCGGGGAATTTAACTTTAATGGTCCGATAGGAGGGTAAACATGTCTTTTCTCACAAGCTGGATTACCAATATTTTGCTGTTTATCCTGCTCGCGATTGTGATTGATCTGCTCCTGCCAAACTCCTCCATGCAGAAATACGCAAAAATGGTCATAGGGCTGATGCTGATTGTGATCATACTGAATCCCGTTTTCAATTTATTCTCTGTAGACATTAACAAGCTGATCAGTGAGTTTCAAATAAACAACCTATCCCAAGATGAAGAATCAAAAAAATTAATCGAATCTCAGAAAAAAGAAATACAAGCCTCACAGCGTGCATATATTTTAGAACAAATGGCTGTCCAAATGAAAAAAGATGCCGGGGAGGATTTGGAGAAATCGTTTCATATGAATATCAGCAGCATTGACATTCACATACAGAATGGGCAGGAAGCGATCGAAAGCAGTAAAGATGTTCAGTCTGTTGATGTATTTTTAAGCACCGCATCCCAAAAGCAGCAGCCGTCCGTAGAAGCAATCACACCGGTTCGAATTGATACATCAAAAGAACTGGCTCCTAAGGAGGAAATAGACAAAAACCGTTTGGAAGAAATGACCGTGCTGCTTGCGAAAATATGGCAGCTGGATCAGAGCCAGATTCAGATTCATGCGGAAGGAGGGGAAAATCAAGTTCATGAGTGAAAAAACAGCATGGATGGATAAAGTGAAAAAAATCTTCGGGCAGCACGAGGGACAATCAAAATTCAATCCAAAAACCATTCTGATCCTGCTCGCAGCAGGTATCGGGGTAATGCTGATCAGCAGCCTGACGGGGCAGGGGAGCAGCCCGGCGAGTAAAGTTCAGCAGGCCGCCGCTTCTCCGGGAACCACGAATTCAGCGGAACAAGAGGTTTTCAAGCAGAGCGGCGACTCAGAAAAGGATTTAATCGCAGGCTACGAACAGGAGTATGAAAATCAGCTGAAGGAAGTACTGGAGACCATCAGTGGAATTGATGATGTTTCAGTGGTCGTTAACGTAGATGCGACGTCCCTTAAAGTTCTTGAGAAAAACCGGAATACGCAGAGTCAGACTACGAATGAGACCGACCGCGACGGAGGCGAAAGGAAAGTTGAGGATGTTCAATCGGATGAACAGATTGTCATCATCAAACAAGGCGATAAAGAAACGCCGATTGTTCTTCAATATACGAAACCGGCAATCAGGGGTGTACTCGTTGTCGCCAAAGGGGCGGACAACGTTCAAATAAAAAAAATGATCGTGGACTCTGTGACGCGGGTGCTTGGGGTTGAAAGCTTCAAAGTTGCAGTAGCTCCGAAAAAAATAAAGGAGGCTTCATAAAATGATGTTAAAAAAACAAACGGTTTGGCTGCTTACCATGCTGAGTTTAGTTGTCGTACTATCTGTCTATTACATTACATCCCCTGAAGGCGGAACAGGAAATGAAATGGCTGCTGTGAATCCTGATCAAAAGCAAAAGGATAAAACAGAAGGGGCTTTACCTGGAAGTGCGAAAAATGAGAAGGCAGCGGATTCGAAGGGCGAGGCTAAATCAGCTTCCGGTGAAGATGGAACCGTTGTTTCTGCAGTCGAAAGCGATGAGCTCTTTACATCCTTAAGAATGGAACTCGAAGACCAGCGCAGTGAGCTGAAAAGCCAGCTGAAATCCATTGTTGCAAGCAAAGACGCCTCAGCAGAACAAAAAAGCAAAGCGTATGAGCAAATGAAGGAGCTTTCTGAAATACAGGGAAAAGAAGATACGCTTGAAACGCTGATAAAATCAGAAGATTATGATGATGCTTTAGTCAGAGTGGAAGATAATCAGGTGCTTGTTACGGTTAAGGCGAAAAAACACAGTGCAGCAAATGCCAATGATATTATCATGCTCGTGAGAAGTGAAATTGCAGGCATGGAAAATGTGGCCGTTTCTTTTGAGCCGGCGAAATAAGTAAATATAGATGGATTCATCAGCCTGCCAACATGGTGCAGGCTGATTTATTTTATTTTTACGCTCTGTTAAACTTGGCTGCTGAATGCAGTTAGCAGGCGCGGGACGGACGGTCCTCGACGCTTTGCACCTGCGGTATTTCACCTGTCACGCTGAGACCCCAATCATCGGGTGGTAAAAACCAACATCATGCTTTAGCAGCGTCTATTTTAATTGAAATGAAAAAGGGGATATAGGCTCAGCCGGATCATGAAAGGATAAATAGGCAGATGGCTGATGCCTTTTTCTCTGTTCTCCCGGGTGCAGCCTTGCTATGAAGGATTCTGCCATGTAAAGTATGATTAAAATGAGAGCGTTTCAAAAAGATGATATTTCGACTATAATGAGAAGGGGACTAAGAATCAGGATTAATCAAAAAGTCGGATAGCGGATTGATTTAAGTTGAATTAAGCTTGCATAGTATCGTAAGATGTTCATGAGACTTGCTTTTAGTACTAGATGATAATATCTAGAAAATATCACGTAACTTTCCAATAAGGGGTGCCAGTTTATGTTGAAAATCCAGGAGATTCGGGAACTGATCAAGTTAATCGACCAATCTTCAATTGACGAATTTACATACGAAAATGAAGGTGCAAAGCTTTTGCTGAAAAAGTCAGCGCCAGAAGCTGTTTACAGTCTTCCAGTTCAGCCGCAGGCAGATGCACCTGTTCAGGCAGCAGCACCGGCTCAGGCCGCCAATCACCAGGCTGAGCAAGTACAGCCTAAAGCAGAAGAGAAGCAAACCTCTGCTCCGGCTCAAGATGAAAACCTGGTGAAGATTACTTCCCCAATGGTTGGAACCTTCTATGCAGCTTCATCACCTGAGTCAGGAAATTATGTCGAAATCGGTTCAAAAGTAAAAAATGATTCCGTCGTATGTATTGTAGAAGCAATGAAGCTGTTTAATGAAATTGAAGCAGAAACTAAAGGAGAAATCGTGGAAATTCTGGCGGAAAACGGTCAGCTAGTAGAATACGGCCAGCCTCTGTTCCTCGTAAAGCCTGAATAAGGAGCGAACTGTTATGATTAAGAAATTACTCATTGCCAATAGGGGAGAAATAGCAGTCAGAATCATTAGGGCATGCAAAGAGCTCGAAATTGAAACGGTGGCTGTTTTTTCTGAAGCGGACAGAGATGCCCTGCACGTTCAGCTTGCAGATGAAGCGTATTGTATTGGACCCACTTCTTCTAAGGACAGCTATTTAAACTTTACAAATATCATCAGTGTCGCGAATTTAACAGGAGCTGATGCGATTCATCCAGGATACGGTTTTCTTGCGGAAAATGCTGATTTTGCCGAGCTGTGCAGAGAATGCAGCATTACGTTTGTCGGGCCGAGTCCGGAAGCCATTTCTAAAATGGGCACAAAAGATGTAGCGCGGGAAACGATGCGTGCAGCAAATGTTCCGATTGTTCCCGGCTCAAAAGGAATTATTAAAAATATAGAAGAAGCGGTTTCTTTAGCGGATGAAATAGGGTATCCGGTTATTATAAAGGCTACTGCAGGCGGCGGCGGAAAAGGAATCCGAGTGGCAAGAGACCAGAAGGATCTTGAAAAAGGAATCCGCATTACACAGCAGGAAGCAGAAACAGCCTTTGGAAACCCGGGTGTATACATTGAAAAATTTATAGAAGATTTCCGCCATGTTGAAATTCAGGTTATGGCAGATTCCCATGGAAACACAATCCATCTTGGAGAGCGTGACTGCACCATTCAGCGCAGGCTGCAGAAGCTCGTAGAAGAATCGCCGTCACCTGCTCTGGACCCTGAGATGCGTGAAAAAATGGGACTGGCTGCAGTACGTGCTGCAGAAGCAGTGGCTTATACAGGAGCGGGAACAGTTGAGTTCATTTTTGATTATAATGAACAAAAATACTATTTCATGGAAATGAATACGAGAATACAGGTAGAACATCCCGTTACAGAGATGGTCACTGGTACAGATTTGATTAAAGAGCAAATCAAAGTGGCTTCTGGAGAAGCTCTCGGATTAAGGCAGGAAGATGTGCAATTTAAAGGCTGGGCAATGGAATGCCGTATTAATGCAGAGAACCCTTCCAAAAACTTTATGCCTTCTCCAGGGAAAATTGAAATGTATCTGCCGCCGGGCGGACTTGGTGTACGGGTTGATTCAGCAGTATATCCGGGCTATTCGATTCCTCCATACTATGACTCCATGATTGCGAAACTGATTACATATGGGGAAACAAGAGAAGAAGCGATTGCCAGAATGAGACGTGCTCTTAGTGAATTTGTCATTGAAGGCGTATATACAACGATCCCTTTCCATTTGAAATTGCTGGAGCATGAAACGTTCAAAAGCGGAAATTTTAACACCAAGTTTCTGGAATTGTATCCGTTAATGGAAACTTAATCCTATGGAGGTGCAGGAACATATGAAGGAAAATCGTTTACTTGAAATGAACCAGGAAGACAGTACACTTGGGAAAGTGGAAATTGCACCGGAAGTCATTGAGGTGATTGCAGGAATTGCCGCTTCTGAAGTTGAAGGTGTAGGAAATATGCGCGGTAATTTTGCTTCGGGCGTAGCGGAGCGACTTGGTAAAAAAAACCACGGCAAAGGGGTAAAAGTGGATTTGTCGGAAGAAGGCATTTCCATTGATATTTATTGCACAATGGCATTTGGTGTATCCATTCCAAATGTGGCCCAATCCATTCAGGATAACATCCGTCAGGCTTTGCTTACGATGACAGCTCTTGACATAACGGAAATTAATGTGCATGTTGTCGGAATTCTTTTTGATACTAAAACTCCTGAAGTAGAGATTGATCAGGAAATGTAATCGGGATTTATCTCACTTACAAACTGGACTGCTTAATGCAGTCCTTTTTGCATGAATAGAACGATAAAATTAAATGACGAATGTTCAGGGTGAAAAAAGTGCTTTTATTCGGTTCCTGTGCAAAAATGCGTATTTTGGAAGTGATTCGCGTTCAAAATTATGATATGATTTGGCTAGACATGGACATGGATAAAATGAATGGACATAAACGTATTTTAAAGGAGCAGAAATAGAATGAACAGAAGAGCAGCGCGAGAAAAAGCTTTACAGGCATTATTTCAGATAGATGTGAGCCAAATTGATCCAGCCGATGCTTTGCAGCACGCATTCGATGAAGATGAAATTAATTCCTTTACACGCGAACTTGTAACAGGAACAATCTCTCATATAGAGGAGATTGATGCATTGATCAAACCTCATCTTGTTAATTGGAAGCTGGATAGACTTGCAAATGTTGACAGAGGCATTCTTCGTCTGGCTGCTTATGAGATGAAATATGAAGATGGGATTCCGGCTTCTGTTTCAATTGACGAAGCGATTGAACTGGCAAAAGCATTTGGTGACGATCAATCAAGCCGTTTTGTAAATGGGGTACTTTCTAACATTAGAAAAGACATTGAAACCATCTAAACAGTTTGGAGGAAGGCAAAATGACTGCTTCAATCATCAGCGGAACAGAAATAGCAAAACAAACGAGAGATAGTCTGGCAAACGAAGTAACGGCACTGAAGCAAAAAGGGGTGCATCCGGGGCTTGTGATTATTCTTGTAGGTGACAACCCTGCATCTCTTTCTTACATAAAAGGGAAAAAGAAGGCTTCCGAGGAGATCGGCATCCGGTTTAAATTGGAACAATTCCCCGAATCACTAACAGAGGAAGAACTTCTCGATGTAATTGGCCAGTATAATGAAGATCAGAACTATCACGGCATTCTTGTGCAGCTTCCTCTTCCGAATCATATTGATGAGATAGCAGTGATTGAAAAGATTTCCCCTGAGAAAGATGTCGACGGTTTCCATCCGGTAAACCTGGGCAAAATGCTGACAGGCCAAAAATGTTTTTTGTCCTGCACTCCAGCAGGAATAATGGAAATGCTGCGCATTAAGGGGATTACCCCTGCTGGCAAACACGCAGTGGTTGTCGGCAGAAGCAATATTGTCGGGAAACCCGTAGGGCAGCTTTTGCTTAAAGAGAATGCCACTGTTTCTTATTGTCATTCCAGAACAGAAAACTTATCTGACATGACAAGGCAGGCGGATATATTAGTTGTGGCGGCTGGACGCGCTAATCTGATTACTGGGAACGATATCAAACCGGGTGCCGTCGTGATTGACGTTGGCATGAACCGCAATGAACAAGGAAAGCTTTGCGGTGATGTGGCATTTGAAGAAGCGAAGGAAGTCGCTTCCTATATCACTCCTGTACCAGGCGGAGTAGGGCCTATGACCATCACAATGCTCGCCCATAATACAGTAGAAGCAGCTAAAAATACGCTTCTTTAACCTGCATCTGCAGGATGGAAAGGAGGGGCGCCATGAGCGAAATAAAGCATGTAACGGTAACAGCCTTGACAAAATATATCAAAAGAAAGTTTGATGTGGACCCGCATCTCCGTGATATATGGGTGAAAGGTGAACTTTCCAATGTGAAAATTCATTCAAGGGGTCATCTTTATTTCACTTTGAAGGACGAGCAGTCCCGTATTTTGGGTGTCATGTTTTCAAGTCAGAATAAAAATATGAAATTCCGCCCTGAAAACGGGATGAAAGTCCTTCTCCGCGGAGAAATCAGTGTGTATGAACAAAGCGGACAGTATCAGATTTATGCAAAGGAAATGCAGCCGGACGGAATCGGGAGTTTGTACCTTGCTTACGAAGAACTAAAGAGAAATCTGCAAAAGGAAGGGCTTTTTGACGAAAAGTTCAAAAAGCCTATTCCGGCATTTCCGCAGACGATCGGGGTAGTGACTTCTCCGACCGGCGCTGCCATAAGGGATATTTTAATTACGGTTAAAAGAAGATATCCGCTTGTGAAAGTCATCATTCTTCCTGCCCTGGTCCAGGGAGTGAATGCCGGCAAATCAGTGGCTTCAGCAATTAAAGAGGCAAATCGCATGGGCACCATTGATACGCTGATTGTTGGCCGCGGCGGAGGCTCCATTGAAGAGCTTTGGGCTTTTAACGAAGAAATTGTCGCCAGAGCTATTTTTGATTCTGAAGTTCCCGTTATCTCTGCGGTCGGGCATGAGACCGATTATACGATTGCTGATTTTGTGTCCGATCTGCGGGCTCCTACTCCGACCGGGGCTGCAGAGCTCGCTGTTCCTCATTTTGCAGATCTTCTGGAAAAAGTATCGGTTCGCAAGGCCAGGTTAATGAGAGCGATTCAGGAAAAGGTCACAAAGGATCAAGAGCGGCTTAAATCCTATATGAGGTCCTATGCATTCCGATACCCGAAGCAGCTTTATGAACAAAAAGAACAGCAGCTCGATGGTTTGGTTGAAAGTTTACAGAAGGAAATAACGAGGACCCTCCATCTAAAGAAAGACCGGTTTCAAAATAACGAACGCCGCCTGCAGCGTGTTCATCCAAGAACGCAGGCAAATGCTGCTGTGCAGCGCCATGAGCAGACTGTGAGAGCCCTCACGAGAGAGATGTCCCAAATTCTTGCCGGAAAGCAAAAAGAGTTTCAGCATTCCCTTGAAAAACTTAATGCGCTTAATCCTTTAAGGATTATGGAGCGGGGATACAGCCTGGTTTATAAAGAAGATCGGCTGATTAAATCCGTCAACGGTACATCTGAGGGAGACAAAGTAACAGTAAGACTTCAGGATGGAACCCTTTTATGTGAAGTCATGGAGAAGGTGGAGAGAAACGATGAGTAAAAAAACGGCTGCTGAAGAGCTTTCATTTGAAGAGGCGATGGAACAGCTTGAAGAAATTGTCGGAAAGCTTGAAGAGGGGGATGTGCCGCTTGAGAAGGCCATCAGCTTTTTTCAAGACGGTATGAAGCTTTCGAAGCTTTGCCACGATAAACTTCAAAAAGTGGAGAAACAAATGGATTATATTCTTCGTGAAGGCGGAGAGCTTGAGCCTTTCGAAATTCAGGAGGAAGAATAACTTGTCCGAATTGTTTAAGGATTTTATGGCAAGCAGAAAAGCGTTAGTGGAAAGAGAGCTGCCGCTTTATATAGAAAAACTGAAGGCACCCGAATCGCTTAAAGAAGCGATGCTATATTCCCTTAATGCAGGAGGAAAACGTCTTAGACCCATCCTGATTCTTGCCGCTCTCAAGGCCTTTGGAAAAGAAGAATCACTCGGACTGCCTGCTGCATGCGCAGTGGAAATGATTCATACCTATTCATTAATTCATGACGATCTGCCATGCATGGATGATGATGATCTTAGGAGAGGCAAACCGACTAATCATAAGGTGTACGGAGAAGCTCTTGCCGTTTTGGCCGGAGACGGGCTTTTAACGCAAAGTTTTCAGGCGGTTATGTCTCATGAAACTTTGAGTCCTGAGAAAAAACTCCGCCTTATTTCTGAACTCGTCCATGCAGCAGGGGCGGAAGGAATGGTCGGCGGACAAGTGGCAGACATGGAGGGGGAAGGAAAAACCCTTTCATTGGAAGACCTGGAGTATATACATATGCATAAAACAGCAAAGCTTCTAACCTTCAGTCTTGTTGCAGGCGCAATCCTCGCTGATGCTGAAGAGCCGGAAGTGGAAAAAATAAGAGCATTCGGCCAGCACATCGGAATTGCCTTCCAAATTAGAGACGATATTTTGGATATTGAAGGGACAGTAGATAAAATCGGCAAACCCGTTGGTTCGGATACAGGCAATCATAAAACAACGTATCCTTCTTTGCTGGCCATCGATGGGGCAAAGGATAAGCTGGAAACCCATATTGCTCTTGCGAAAAATGTACTGGCGGACCTTGGTATGCATCAAACGTTCCTGCAGGATCTGACGGACCTTATTGCACTCAGAGAGTCTTGAGTGATAGGAAAAAGAGCCTGTTTTTAAATTTTGTGCTATAATGTCCTAAATAAAATGGGTTGTTTAGGACATCATATTTTCCTCTTACAGCCGTTAACACTTAAGTGCTAGCGGCTTTCGTTTTTCTGCTGAAAACGAATGGACGGGAACCGCCATTGATTTTCAGCCGCACACTGATATAATGGTTCAGGTTCCATAAAGATTTCCTTTAGGGGAAAAGTAGTTTAACATGGGGATTATAGGATAAAACAAAAAGATACGGCAAATATAGAAACTACCGAAAGTGAGTGATCCAATTGGATCTATTATCGATTAAAAATCCAAGGTTCCTGAAAAAGCTTTCAAATAATGAACTCGAAAAACTAAGTGCTGAAATCCGGCAATTTTTAATTGAAAAACTGGCTGCTACTGGCGGGCATATCGGCCCGAACCTGGGAGTAGTTGAGTTGACCATTGCTTTGCACAAGGTTTTTGACAGTCCGAAAGATAAATTTTTATGGGATGTCGGACATCAATCATACGTTCATAAAATTTTAACAGGCCGTGCAGGCGAATTTGACAGCTTGAGACAATATCAGGGGCTTTGCGGTTTCCCTAAAAGAAGCGAAAGCGAACATGACGTCTGGGAAACCGGGCACAGCTCTACCTCTCTTTCAGCGGCTATGGGAATGGTCCTTGCAAGAGATTTGAAAAAGACCGGCGATTATATTGTGCCGATTATCGGAGACGGTGCTCTTACAGGCGGAATGGCCCTGGAAGCGCTCAACCATATCGGACACGAACAGAAGGATATGATTGTCATTCTGAATGACAATGAAATGTCGATCGCGCCAAACGTTGGCGCCCTTCATAACGTCCTCGGCCGCCTTCGCACAGCGGGCAAATACCAGTGGGCAAAAGACGAACTGGAGCTTCTGCTGAAGCGGATTCCGGCTGTTGGAGGGGCACTTGCTGCCACTGCGGAGCGGATTAAAGACAGCTTAAAATATCTTCTTGTATCCGGCGTGTTTTTTGAGGAACTGGGGTTCACTTACCTTGGGCCAATTGATGGCCATAATTACGATGCGCTTCTGGAAAATCTCGCCTACGCTAAAAAAACAAAAGGCCCCGTCCTTATGCATGTCATTACGAAAAAGGGCAAAGGCTATCTGCCGGCAGAAGCTGACAAACAGGGGAATTGGCATGGTACACCAGCCTATAAAATTGAAACCGGCGATTTCGTCAAGCCTGTTATCACCGCTCCTTCCTGGAGTGGATTAGTCAGTGAAACCGTCCGGAAAATTGCAAGAGAGGACAGCAGAGTTGTGGCCGTCACGCCTGCAATGCCTGTAGGATCAAAACTGCTTGGATTTGCGGAAGAATTCCCGGACCGCATGTATGATGTAGGAATTGCCGAGCAGCATGCGGTTACGATGGCTGCCGGACTTGCAACCCAGGATATGAAGCCGTTTCTGGCGATTTATTCCACCTTCCTGCAGCGGGCTTATGACCAGGTCGTTCACGATGTTTGCCGCCAGAACTTAAATGTTTTCTTTGGCATTGACCGGGCAGGCCTTGTGGGAGCTGATGGAGAGACCCATCAGGGTGTATTTGATATTGCCTTTATGCGGCATCTTCCGAACATGGTGCTCATGATGCCAAAAGATGAAAATGAAGGCCAGCATATGGTCCATACAGCTCTAACGTACGATGACGGCCCAATTGCAATGCGCTATCCGCGCGGAAACGGGCTTGGAGTAAAAATGGATGAAGAGCTGAAACAAATTCCGATTGGCTCTTGGGAAGTGCTGCGCGAAGGCAGCGATGCAGCTATCCTTACATTTGGCACGACCATTGAAATGGCCATGGAAGCAGCAGAGCTTTTAGAGAAACAGAACGTTTCTGTTAAAGTCGTTAATGCGCGTTTCATAAAACCTATGGATGAGGAAATGCTTGAAGGGCTATTGAGAAAAAATATGCCGATCCTGACAATTGAGGAAGCTGTTCTTCAGGGCGGTTTCGGAAGTGCAGTGCTTGAGTTTGCCCATGAACGCCAGTATCATCATGCCGTTATCGAACGAATGGGAATTCCGGACCGTTTTATTGAACACGGCAGCGTATCAAAGCTGCTAAATGAAATTGGTATGACGACTGAACAAACAGTAGCAGCTATAAAAAAAATCACACCACTTAAAGAAAAAAGGGCATAATAATGAGTAAAAAAGAGCGTTTGGATGTACTTCTCGTCGAAAAAGGATTAATGGAGACGAGAGAAAAAGCGAAAAGAGCTGTTATGGCAGGACTTGTTTTCGCAAATGAAATGAGATTGGATAAACCCGGAGAAAAAGTAGACCGGGATCTTCCGCTGACGATAAAAGGAAAAGTGCTTCCATATGTGAGCAGAGGAGGGCTGAAGCTCGAGAAGGCCCTTCAGCAGTTCGACGTACAGGCAGAAGGCAAAATCATGATTGATATCGGTTCATCCACTGGAGGCTTTACGGATTGCGCCCTTCAGAACGGAGCGATAAAATCGTATGCAGTGGATGTAGGCTATAATCAGCTTGCGTGGAAGCTTAGACAGGACCCGAGGGTCATTGTCATGGAAAGAACCAATTTCCGTTATGCGGAGGCTGCTGATTTTCAGGAAGGGCTTCCCGAGCTTGCAACGATTGACGTGTCTTTTATTTCTCTTCGATTGATTCTCCCTGCGCTGAAGAAAATACTGGTTCCGGGAGGCGATTGCCTTGCCCTGGTAAAACCGCAGTTTGAAGCAGGCAGGGATCAGGTTGGAAAGAAAGGGATAGTCAGAGATCCCGGTGTTCACGAACGCGTTATTACAGGGATGATCGATTTTGCCTTAAAAGAAGGATTTGACTGCATGAACCTATCTTACTCCCCCATTACCGGCGGAGACGGCAATATCGAATTTCTCCTGCACTTAAAATGGACGGGGAAGGAAGAAGAAGGCAGCTCAGTTATTCCTGTTCAGACAACCGATGTTGTCAAAAGAGCGCATGAGGAGCTAAAATCGAAATCCTTGCCTGAAGCGGAATGAAACACTGGTTTCATTCCGCTTTTACATAGAATGCCAAAACCGGCAAATGCATGTACTTTTTGAAAGCTTTCCTTTAACATGGAGGGTGTAAACATATGATGGCTATAAGAATAGTAAGGGGTGCCGCATGAACAAAGGGCAAAGACATATCAAAATCAGAGAAATCATCACACACGATGAAATTGAAACGCAGGATGACTTAGTCGACCGCTTAAAAAGCGCCGGCTATAATGTCACACAAGCCACTGTCTCCAGAGATATCAAAGAGCTTCACTTAGTGAAGGTGCCGATGATCGATGGGCGTTACAAATACAGCCTGCCGGCAGATCAGCGGTTTAACCCGCTCGCAAAGCTTAAGCGTGCGCTCATCGATGCCTTCGTGAAGGTGGATTCTGCAGGCCATATGATTGTGATGAAAACGCTGCCCGGGAATGCCAATGCGATTGGGGCACTGATTGATAATCTTGATTGGGATGATATATTGGGAACCATCTGCGGAGATGACACCATTTTAATTATATGCCGGTCTCCAGAAGTGACCGAGGAGATCACGAGCCGATTTTTGGAAATGCTCTAACTATAGAAATGATAAGTCGAGGTGAATTCTGTCTTGTTAGCGGAATTATCAATCAAAAACTTTGCCATTATAGAGTCAATGACCATTTCCTTTGAAAAAGGACTGACCGTGCTTACCGGAGAAACGGGGGCGGGGAAGTCGATTATCATCGATGCCATTCACTTGCTTGCCGGAGGACGGGGATCTTCGGAATTTGTCCGTTACGGGGAAAATAAAGCAGAGCTGGAAGGTCTATTTTTGCTGGAAAATGATCAGCATGCGTGTCTGGATAAGTGCGAAGAATTTGGAATTGAGGCAAGCGACGGCATGGTTGTCCTGAGAAGAGATATATCTTCTTCCGGAAAAAGCATTTGCCGAGTCAACGGCAAGCTTGTGACAATTGCGATATTAAGGGAAATCGGAAGAATGCTGATTGATATTCATGGACAGCATGATAATCAGGAATTGATGGATGAGGATCATCATCAGGCTCTTCTTGATCAATTCGGTGCCGCTAAGATTGAACCTGCTCTTGAGGCATACACCGAATTGTTTACGAAATATTCCGCCCTGAAAAAGAAAATCCGCCAGCTTTCCGATAATGATCAGGAAATTGCGCACCGCCTTGATCTTATTCAATTTCAGCTGAACGAAATTGAAGAGGCCGGACTTCTTCCGGAAGAGGATGTGAAACTCCAGGAAGAACGCAAAGAGATATCAAATTTCGAAAAAGTTTTTGAAGCCCTGCAGAATGCGTATAATGCGCTGAACGGTGAACAGAGGGGGCTGGACTGGACAGGTCTTGCCATGAGCAGTCTCGAGGATGTCTCGTCTATTAATGAATCCCTTAAAACCATGTCGGAAAGCATGTCCAACAGCTTTTACATCTTGGAGGACTTGTCCTATCAGCTTCGTTCGCAGCTTGATGAGCTGGAATATGATCCTGAAAGGCTGAACTTTATTGAAGGCCGGCTGAACGAGATCAGCTATTTAAAAAGAAAATATGGAAATTCTGTTGAAGAAATATTAGCGTATTCAGCAAAAATCGAGGAAGAAATCGAAACCCTCACGAACAGGGATAGCCATGTTCACAAGATGAAATCGGAACTGTCTTCCTTATTTATGGATATGAAAGTAGAGGCGGAAAACTTGACCTCTGTCAGAAAGCAGGCAGCGAAAAAACTTTCCGCAGACATACATCGGGAGCTGAAAGAGCTTTACATGGACAAATCCTCATTCGATGTAGTCTTCAGCCGAAGACCGGGAGGAAAAGATGATCCTGAACTGGATGGGGAGTCTGTAAAATTCACGGCGGATGGTGCCGATTATATTGAATTCTACATCTCCACTAACCCGGGGGAACCGTTGAAGCCTTTATCAAAAACCGCTTCAGGCGGAGAACTATCCAGAATTATGCTGGCGATGAAAAGTATATTTTCAAGACATCAAGGTGTAACATCCATTATTTTTGATGAAGTTGACACCGGTGTAAGCGGGAGAGTCGCCCAATCCATTGCAGAAAAGATTTTTAGGGTATCCATCGGTTCCCAAGTGCTTTGCATCACACATCTTCCTCAGGTGGCAGCGATGGCTGATACCCACCTTTTCATTTCAAAAGAAACGAAAAAGGGGAGGACAAAGACGAGTGTCAAACCTTTGTCAGACGATGAGAAAGTCAGGGAAATTGGCCGCATGATTGCAGGGGTTGAGGTGACGGACTTAACCAGACAGCATGCGAAAGAACTGCTGTCACTTGCCAGCTCTTCTAAAAAATAATCAGCTGTCCGGGGCCTTTCAGGCCCCGGACAGTTTTATTTTGCCCATGTATCACAAAAAAATCATATAATTCCCATATATGCCTCGTTTTAATCAACTTTTTCTCTCTTTGCGGGTTATAAACCAGCCTCTTGAAGGCAAAAGTAATGAATGTAGCCATTTCATATGGAGTGTGGGTAAGGAGCGAGGAGAGTGAAGTAGTGGCTTTAGAAAAAATAAGAAAAATAATTGGTGTAATTCTCCTTGTATCTTTAATAAGTATAGGTTTTCTTAAACCTGTGAAAGAATACATGCAGCTCCCGAAAAACATGACCGTCTTTGAAAGCCAATCCGCCAGTTTTGCTTCCTCCATACCAGCAGCCTCCATTCCTCATACAGACGCCTTCAGGGTTGAGCAAATGGATTCTGAGGTAAAGGTAACCGGTGAAAAACCAGGTACGTCAAGCGTCGTTTTTGAGTGGGGCGGAGTTCCTGTCAAAAAGACAGCTGTAAGGGTTCTTCCTGATTTGAAGATTATACCCGGAGGCCAATCGATCGGAGTCAAGCTTAACACCCTTGGGGTGCTGGTTGTAGGCCATCATCAGGTGAACACGGCCAAAGGAAAACAGTCTCCTGGCGAAATAGCCGGAGTGCAGGTTGGAGATATCATTACAGAAATAGACGGAACAAAAATAGAAGAGATGAGTGACGTAACACCTTTTATTCAATCCTCTGGCAAAACGGGGAAACCGCTTAGTCTCGTCATCTTCAGAAACAATCGTTCACACAAAACGAAGCTTTATCCTTTAAAAGATGAAAACGAACAAGCGTACCGAATCGGGTTGTATATTCGGGATTCAGCCGCTGGAATTGGCACGATGACGTTTATTGAACCGCAATCACAAAAATACGGGGCGCTTGGCCACGTTATATCGGATATGGATACAAAAAAACCGATTGTCGTCCATGACGGCGAAGTAATGAGATCCACTGTGACAGCGATTGAAAAAGGAAACAATGGCAATCCGGGAGAAAAAATTGCGAGGTTTTCGAGTGACCGTGTCATTATAGGCGACATTTCAAGAAACAGTCCCTTTGGCATCTTCGGAAAATTAAATAAGGGAATGAAAAACGGTATTGCAGATAAACCGATGCCGGTTGCCCTGTCCCATGAAGTAAAAGAGGGACCGGCTAAAATTCTGACCGTTGTGGAAGATGATAAAGTCGAGGAATTCGATGTGAAAATCGTCAGCACCATTCCTCAAAAGTTCCCGGCCACAAAAGGACTTGTTCTTAAAGTGACCGATCCAAGACTGCTTGCAAAGACAGGCGGGATCGTGCAGGGAATGAGCGGAAGTCCCATCATTCAGAATGGAAAAGTAATCGGAGCCGTCACACACGTATTTGTAAATGATCCGACTTCCGGCTACGGAGTCCATATTGAATGGATGCTGAATGAGGCGGGGATCAATCTCTATAAGGATAAAGCACAAGCTGCAAGCTAGGCTAAAGTTTGCAATAGATATAAAAACCCGGGAGCACTCGCATGCATCCCGGGTTTTTGTTTTCTTCCACGTGCCCGTCTTAAATACTTAAGGTTTTGCACAGGACTCCTTATAAGACGGAAAAACAGATAGAAAGTCCTTTATTTATCATGAAATATTGGGTACAATATCCATAGAAAGATTTTTCGACAAAATTGTCAGAAAATTTAAAAGTCAAATTGTGTTTTAAGTCGAAATTGTGAGTAAAATGGAGAAAAACAGAGATATATTTAAATTTTGAATTTTTTTCAAAAATTTAGAGGTGTTTTATTCATGATTGTCGAAAACTTCTTTTAGATGACCATACCTTATGGGAATTGAAGACTGAGGAGGAAAAATGGTGAATAAAATAAAAGTATGTATCGTGGATGATAATCGTGAGCTAGTGGGGCTTTTAGAGGAATACATCTCAAGCCAGAATGATATGGAAGTGCAAGGGGTAGCGTATAATGGACAAGAATGTCTGCAAATGCTGGAGGAAAAGAAACCGGATGTGCTCGTTCTTGATATCATTATGCCTCATCTTGACGGGTTAGCCGTATTGGAAAAGCTTAGAGACCTGAATCTGGAAAAACAGCCAAACGTAATTATGCTGACGGCATTCGGCCAGGAAGATGTTACGAAAAAAGCGGTTGACCTTGGAGCCTCCTATTTTATTCTTAAGCCTTTCGATATGGAAAACCTTGCGAGCCATATCCGTCAGGTGAGCGGAAACGCAGCGCCGGTTATGAAAAGATCATCCAACTCCATCCTCAGCTCAAAACCTGAAAATAAATCTAGAAACCTGGATGCCAATATCACAAGCATCATCCATGAAATTGGAGTGCCTGCCCATATTAAAGGATATTTGTATTTGCGCGAAGCCATTTCAATGGTGTACAACGATATTGAACTGCTTGGCTCTATTACGAAAGTTCTTTATCCGGATATTGCAAAAAAGTACAATACAACTGCAAGCCGTGTTGAACGGGCGATCCGCCATGCGATTGAAGTAGCATGGAGCAGGGGCAATATCGAATCCATCTCCTCATTATTCGGCTACACGGTCAGCATGACAAAAGCAAAGCCGACCAACTCCGAATTCATTGCGATGGTTGCGGATAAGCTTCGTCTGGAGCATATGGCTTCATAACACGGTTTGTACGGTCTTACTGCGATAAGTTTCTCGTCGAGATTCCGATGAATTTTCCGGCCAGATTCCGGTGAATTCTCACGCAAATACTCGAGAGCATTATAGCATAAGCGCCCTCTCTGCGGAATAGAGAAGGCGCTTTTTGTTGCGTTCGTTTACATACCGTTGTATTATCGCTCATATAATCAACACGACGCTGCTGGCGGAGGGAGGGGTCGGTAACCTCGGTCTTGGCCGGTGAAAAGGAGGCGGGAAATACCGTTATGTTTATGCAGTATACAGCGCTATCCAGTCCGCCGATCAATCGGATAAACCGCGTCATATCAACTATGTATAAAATCGTGCATAATCGGGAAAAAGGCGCAGTCACTGACGCTTAGAGTCGCAAGGACTTTGCATATTCGCAACTAGCGAGAGGTTCTGTTATGTAAACCAGATGTGTATACGTTATGCAACGTTATACAAAACTATTTCCCGTCTGATTTTGTTTTCCCCATCCGGCCACCTTTATTTCGCCGTATTTGCTACATTATACTTCGCTACATGTTTCGAAAATCCAAGCGTTCATGTTCAATAAGTTTATTCGTCACAAACGTTAATATGACGGCATTCCTGGCGATTTCGGACTGGCCAAAACTGAACATTTTCGTAACTTTCTGCGTAAAATATAGCGTGTTGTAATATGAAATAAATTCCATTTTTTTACATAATTAATGAACGGAAGTGTCTACCGGAAACGCTCCGTTAATATATTCGCTCATTCTTTTCAGCGTCAGAAACACGGCTTCATTGCGATTGTCCGATCTTTCACGGACCATATTTCCGTTGTAGTACGAGATTGCTTCATATGTATCGCCATAATCAAATATCTCGACGATCAGTTCTCCGATTACTATTGTCTCGATTGCTGCGTCCATTAGCGGCCTCCTTTGCTGCTTCGGTTTTAAGTATGCGGACGATGGCGCGTTCTAATATCGGCCGTGCCTCTTCAAGCAGGTGAGGCGGTATTTTAATACGTTTAATCATACGTAATCACCTCCTTCTAGTTCGATAATAATATTCGCTAAGTAGTAAAATACTCCTCGTAAATTAAAGGTAAATATTGTATTATTATGGTAAAAGAATACGGGGGAAATAAGTATGAGTCGTTTGTTTTTTGGGTTGGGATTAACTTCAAGGTTGATAGCTTCTGTAGGATTTTTGATATTTCATTTATGGACAGTGCTTTTAGCATATTCGCAGCACGGAATTTTAGGAGGGCTTATTGCATTATGTTTGCCAGTAGTAGCAGAAGTTTATTGGTTTTTTTATTCAATAGGTATTGCTAGTTTATTTAACACTTATAGTTTGCTACTCTTGGTAAACATTTTATTTGCTGTAGGTGCATATCTTTTTATCTTGTTAGCAACGTATTTTGAGGATAAAAAAGAGCAAAAACAAGCTTCGTTATAATTAAAACAGTCGGCAAAATCGCCGGCTTTTTATTTTGCGTAAGTATCGACCGTCCTAGTGGCGCACGCCCTGGCGAAATCTATGGCGCAGCAGCCTGGCGAATCGTTTAGCCGGCCCAGTCATCCGATCGGCCATCATAAACGTGATAACCTTGCGCTTTTCACCGTGTTTTTTGGCGGCGAATTGACGGGGAGATACTTACGTATTAAGCGGTGGAGGATCTTAGTGGGCGCGGAGGCAAACGGCTGTATGGCTTTAATTTTACGGCAGAATGGAGGCAATAAAAAAACGACGGCTATTTTTCGCTATCGTTTCGTTTGTGGCGGTTATAAAAGTAATCGCTTAAAATCCGATTTATATTTTCAAATAAAGGATTTCCCTTTCTTTTTTCCTCCTTAATCCATGCTGCGTGTTCCGCGTCTGACATTGCTGCTACCTCTGAATAAATAATGATTTTTGTGTTTCCGTCTTGAATTTCTACCATAAACATTTTACTCCTTATGTTATGTATTGCTTTCTTCTGTGTCCACTAAAATCAATACCTCACTTAGCTCTACGTTTAACACTTCGCAAATTCTTCCGATCGTCTCACGCTGATATTGTTTCGTATCATCATTATAGAGCCTTCGCAAAGTTTCAAACTGCAACCCGGTTTCTTCCGCGAGTTTTCTAATGGACCAACCGCGCTCCTCGAGTAGATTCTTTAAATTAGACTTTAACCTTTTCCCCATTTAAAACACCTCCCAAAATCATTATAGAATATCCTGACTAAAAAAAGTAGTCAATTTTTGTTGACAACGAAACGTGGTCGTAATATACTTTGGTTAACTACAAAGCGTAGTCAATAACTCGAAAGGGTGATGCAGTTGCATCCACTTGAAAAGCATCGAGAGGTCTTAATTACAACGGCGCCAGATAGCGGATATTTTCTCTATATTTACGACTATGATACCGGCGAGCATATTGCGGATGTACTAAGAATCGACGAAATGCAGTTCGAAGAGTATTTTGGCTTACGGCATATCACGGTGAAACGCTGCTTGATGGCACCGGCGATATTAGAAGAACTCGGTTACGATCTCGAAGGAGAACGCTGGCTTCACGAAATGTGTCAAACGAATAAACTAACAACCAAATTATCGGAGGGATTTTAAATGGAAAAAGTTTGCGCAACAATTCAATTCGAGGAAAAGGGCGCCATCATCGAGGATCACGTTCCAGCATTCAAAGTAGCGGAGGATATCGTGGTCAGCTTTTCGGAAGACAGCGGCATCTGCATCGACCAGGTTAACGAAGCGAATGTCGTCACTGAATTCCTCGGCAATATCAACGTAGACGGGGCGGACCTGGCGGACTTCAATCTTGAACGGCTATCCGAAATGTCGGCGCTTGATCTAATCATCGAGCTTGCGGCAATCGCGAAAGGGGGCGCCCACTAATGGCGGCGATGGTTATATTTTCGTTCTGCATGCTCTGCCTCGGCGTGATAATCGGAGGCTTCCTGCGCGATGAAGCGTGATAAACAGATTACCGTTCACTATCGCGGCTCCTATGGCGGGCGAACCTTCGAATTAGAGTATCCAGCATGGCTTTTAACTCCACGGATTTTCTACCTCATATCCAACAGCAGCACAATTGAATTCAATGTAATCCCTGCGGAACAGACCGGCAAGTCTGTCGTAGAGATTAGCGTAAAGGATACGATGGAAAGTATCGAAATACCGGCCGGACGGATCGACGCGGCAACGTTGGCGGATCTCGGGATGATGTCAGCGGTAGAATTTATCGAAGCATTGTTTGGCGGCGAGGAACGAATTTATCGGCGGTAACTACGGAATTGCCCGATGATGTCGAAGTAAGGAGCGGAAAAGACGGAGGGCAGGTCGCCGGCAACAAACCGATTACGGACGAAGCGAGCGAAAGTAACGGCTGGACAACGTGCTTTCAACCTAAACGAAGGATGGCTGCGGCAACAGTGTGATCCTTTATAAAAACGGAATATAACGGATTACGGCCGCGGTCGATCTCATTAGGTGGGAGATTGACTTCGGTTTTTTCTTATGAAAAAAGTGTGCCATTCGCGGATTTATGTATAACAAATATATGAGAGGCAAAAAGTGTTGAAAAAAGTGCGCGGTTTGGTGCAGTAATCTCACAATATTAAGTAGATAGTGAAAAACTTCCGGGAAATTTGCGCCAAATTATAGTTTACATCGGTATTTTAAAGTAGGAAGCAAAAAACATTTAAGGGAGAGATTGAAATGACTAAAAAATATTATGAGGTTTACGAAAAAGAAAGCAACACACCGGTTGATCTATTCATTCTGGACAAAGGCGAGACTTTGAGAGAATTGAAGGCATCTCTTGATTTAGGGGAAACTTACGAAATCCGCAAAGTTCTAAAAGGGTTTGAACTCGAAGCGGCCAGTTTCTGGTTTGAGTTCTATAAATATGAGGATCTCGATGATAAGGAGTACGCCGGGTCAGTCGCAGTCGATAGCGGTCAGCTTATGATTACTGATCCATGCTACGTCATCGGAAAAGGGACCGAGGAAGAATATAAAAAAACTTGCGAGGTCACATTGACTCCGGATAACTGCGGTCAGATTTTAAACGGGAGCGCATTCGCTTTAGGGACAGCGTATGGAGACGGGATATATGACGTATTCGTAAAGCGTGATTCAGAGGGCCGCATCACAAAAGTGGAAATCGATCTCGAATAAACTAGCGCCTGGCTTCGGCCTAGCCCTTTCGCTAGACCACTACGTTTATATCGTCGTTCTTTAAAATAAGACCGTCGAAAAGTTATAAATGGTGCATGAGGCGTTCTTTGCCGAAATGCCTGCGAAGCAGGAAGTAATAGCGGAATATGACCGTTATGACAAGTTCAAAACATAGCGGTTCATTTACAATTCACCGCGGATATTAATATCGAAACTGTAGTAATTTCCTTTAAGGGACAACGCTTGAAAACCGTTGGGAGAGTAAGGCCGAAGAAAAATTCTAGGCAAAAAATTGCCTAAAAATCTAGCGGAACAAAAAACGGAGGGGGATAAAGTTTGACGAAAATTAAGGTTATCGACGCAATCATGGGAAGCGGAAAGACGTCGTGGGCTATCCAGCACATGAACGAAAATCCAGCGGATAAGAAATTCATCTATATCACGCCATTCTTGACCGAAGTAGCTCGGGTAAAAGGTGGCGTAGCGAATCGCAAATTTATCGAGCCAAACCTTGCGAATGCCGAGCGAAAGAAGCTGCGCAGTCTAAAAGAGCTTATCGTAGGTGGATACGATATTGTAGCGACGCATTCGCTATTCCAGGCGGCGGACGACGAGCTCATCGAATTGTTAACCGGTTCAGGCTACACGCTGATATTGGACGAGGTAATGGACGTGATCGACTATGCGAACGTCAACGCGACCGATATCCGGCGCTTGCTGGACACTGGCGATATCGATTTGAACGAAAATAAAGTCGTATGGAAAGGAGATCCGGAAGACAACAGCCGATATATGGATATTCGCTTGCTTGCGCAGGCCGGCAACTTGTTCTATCATCGCGGGCGGTTTCTTATATGGGCGTTTCCTCCGCAAGTATTCCACACCTTCGATGAAGTTTTCGTAATGACATACATGTTTAGCGGCCAGACACAGCGCTACTATTACGACCTTTACCGCTTCGAATACGAATATCAGTCCGTTAGATTAGTAGACGGCCGTTACGAGCTCTGCGCCTATAATGCGAAGGCTGAAAACCGGACGGAAATAATGAAACTTATCGAAATCTACGACGGAAAGATGAACGCCATTGCCGATCGCGATAATGCTTTGGGCGCCGGATGGTTAAGGAGAGCGGACGAGAAGACGATTAATCAGTTCAGCAAGAATATTTACAATTTCTTCTCGAATGTTGCTGGCGCCAAGAAAGGCGAGGTTTTATGGACCACGTTGAAAGTGCGAGAGAAAGCGATGTGTCCGAAAAGTTATAAGCGCGGAACTTTTCTAGCGTGTACGGCACGGGCAACTAACGAATATAAGGACCGTTGGGCGCTGGCTTACGTGTTTAACCGTTTTCTTAACCCGGTAGAAAGAGCGTTCTTCGAGGATAACAATGTGACCGTCAATCAGAACGCGATAGCTGTGTCGGACCTATTGCAATGGGTATGGCGGTCAAGGATCCGCGAAGGGCAGCCAATTAAGTTGTATCTGCCGTCTAGCCGGATGCGCGGATTATTAAAAGCATGGGCCAACTACGAAATTTAAGGAGGTGAAAATCTTATATACGGCTGTTTTCAAACAATAAAATCAAAGGGGAGATTAAATTGACAATCGCCAAAAAGAAAAGCGACATTCTCACGCAAGCATACGACGAACTAGCCGCCAGACACGAATTGAACGAAGAAATGCTCCGGCTCCGCAATAAATACGGTTTCGCGCCGCCGAAAAAAATTACGGTTGCCGAGATGAAAGAGCGCTGCGACGACCTATGCGATCGCACTGAAAAAGCGGTAGAAGCGTTCTGCATAAAAGCCGGCAAGCGTCCGCCACTAATGATGAATCACTCACGCTATAAAGTTTCCAAAGAATTTCCGCAAAAGAAATACGACCGAACGGCCGCGTTCGCCAATGTTCCGGAAGACAGGCTGCGGAAAGCCCCGTTATATACACAGGATGCGATTGGCGCTCTGCTTGGAATTAACGCTGAATATTTGCTCCGGGCCTCCCATCGAGAAGAAGTCGCAAACCGGACGCGAGCGGAATGGAAGCGACTAGAATACGAGTTTGTAGAACGGAATGATTATAACTTGCGCGATTTGCATGACGATATTCTAAGACACATAGACGAAGAACATTTCGAAGAGCCAACGGTAAAGGCTTATCGTGAGGAGCGGAAGAAATGGCGGAAATGCGGTTGTTTTAGTTGCGACAATTACTTTCCGATCACGAAAGACCATTTTAAGGCGGCTGACCGCTATTGGAAGTATAAAGCGATAAGAAGCGGCAACAAAAATAGCGTTTATTGTTCGGAAACGTGCCGTAAAGGTCAAGAGAACGCGCTAAAACGTTTAGAAAAGACCGGGACTATGCTGCCGGAATACGAATACGAGTACGTCATGGACGATTGGAAAGGCCGTCAATATAAGCGCCATAATACGCCGACCGATCCAGCAAAATTAACTCGAAAAACTGATGAAAAAACCTCGAAAAATGGCAAAAAGCCTCCCTATGCAGTCCTATAATATTGAAAGGGTTTTTAAAGCCCTATAATTTATTTACCAATTTGTAAGATAAGGAGGGAAGAGTAATGGACGGTAAAACAATGAAGGCTATTCGGTTGTTCCACGGATACTCACAGCCGGAGTTTTCGAAGTTGCTAGGAGTAGCAGAGGGTACCATTGCAGCCATTGAAACCAATAGAAGAAACGTGGGAGAAAGAGTGAAATTCAAACTCTCGCAGCAATTTGAACTTACAGACGAACTTCTAACTGCAATCGACCGCTATAAGAAGTTTTATTAATTTTTTCACCTTAATAAAAAAATAAAATATATATCCAATATTATCATACCACTAAAAACAAATTTTGTAAAGGAGGCTTACGAAATGTCAGAAGTGCTAATCGAGTATCTGAACGAAGAGAAATCCGAATGGCTATATGACTACGGAGCTAAACGCAAAGTTAAATATTCCGCGCCCGTAGACGGCATAACCGCAGATCAATACGGACTTCTAAACTACGCTCACGAATTTACACGCGAAGAAGTCAGCGCGAAGTCGTTACGCAGTATGGATAATGTCGCTATCTTAAAGTTAGTCGAAAGGATTGCGATGCTATTTTGCCGCGTCTGCGCTCCGATGCGTGATTACGGGTTAGAGAAGTCGTACATCCGTCATGAAATTTTAAACCAAATACTGCAGATACGGGAGGGCGAAGGTCATGCAGAATGACAAAATACGTACGATGCTTTGCATTCCTGGCCGAAACTGTCCTGGCGATAAGAATATCACGGCGAAAGTAATAGATGGCGAGGACACAAAGTTTTTTGCCTTTGGCCCGTACAATTCAAATTCGCACATAGTTCATATGTTACCGCGATTAATCATGGACTCAAAATCCAAGCGAAGGCGACAGAACTCATGACAACGATGGTCTGCGCGACGTGTCTCGAAACTAAGTCATTAGAGCAATTCAATCGTGATCCCAGGGGAAAAAATGGCCGCAAGTATGTCTGCCGGAAATGCAGCACCGCCTATTCACAGAAATATAGAACTAGCCTAGCCGGCCGCGCTCGCCGGGCTTTCAATAAGGCGAATCAAAGCGCAGCCAAGTTCGGAGTGCCGAGCGATCTCACTTACGAGCAAGTCTTCGCGCTATTTAAAGAGTTCGGAGGCAATTGTCAATATACCGGTGAACCTCTAACAATCGGAACCAATACGCCGCATTTAGAGCACATCCGGCCACTTGCGCTAGGCGGTCACAATTCAATCGATAATGTGACGATTTCTTCCGGATCAGCGAACAAACGGAAAGACCTGCTGCCACTCTTTATCTTTTACGAGCGCGACGAACGTTTTACAATCGATCGACTCGCTAATATAATCTCGCGCATCGCGGCGGCCCGGAACGTGTCGGTGGCGGAAATAATCGAAGAACATAAGCGCTTGAAGTCGGAATTTATCATCCAACGCCTAATCAGCCGGATGCCTGGCCGGAAGGTGAGCGCGTGAAATTATTACGAAAGGAGGAGCGCAATGGAAAACATGATTCCGGAAAATAAGGTGGCTCATATTTGCATAGCATCCGTGCGAAAGCAGGACGAAGATTCCAAGATGGGTTTCGGCGCCGAGGTCTGGACTCCGGGCAGCGAAGGACGGAATTTAGTCCGTGTGTATTCTCTTTACAGGGCCGATGTTACAAGGCGCGCCGCACTTATCGAAGTCCTGGAACAAGTGCTTACGGAAATTGACGAAGACGGCATTAAGCTCATTATTGTCCGCGGAACTATGCCGCAGCTCCTACGGAAAACTGAGCTTGAACGGAAGCTCGGTTTATATTGCCGGGCGGGATTGGTTTTTAGCAAAATTGTCAGAATGCCGGAAGACTGCGTGCAGCTCGCGGTGGATGCACTTAATAGAAAGCAAGACGTAATTACAAATATTTAATAAAAGGGGAAATGCGAAATGTCAAAATACCAAGAAATGCTTACTCACTTTTCAATGCTGAGAGAGGTTTCAGAATCAACCGGTACATTTGTAACCACAGTTCGAGACCTTTATAAAGAAGAGTGCGGCAAAATAGAGTCTAACAGTGATCTTTCTGAACACGGAAAGCTAAAGAAAAAAGAAGCATTACAGAAGGACTTCGGAGAAGCATTTATCAGAAACGCGCGGAAACTAAAAGAAGAACGTAATTTAAGTGCTGTTAAAACAAGGACTGCCGCGGAAATGATTATGAACGAAAAGCCCAAGAAGCCTTCTGAAATTGCTGTTAAGTCCTTTGAAAGAAAGCTATCCGAACTAAAAATGGATATTATGCTAGAGTCTCGTCCGGAGAGTGCTCTAAGTAAAATTCAGTCCTTCGCTAAAGAGATTACGGATCCGTATCTTTCAGATCAAATTATTGAAAACTTTCCTTCACTAGCGCAATCCGTCATACAAATAGCTGGCTCTAATCCGGCAAAATACAAAAGCGAGCTACATGCAGTCTTATCCGAAAGCCGCAGTAAAGCAATATCACCAGAACAGAAAAAGGCTGCTGAACTTTTCGATATTGCCGGGGACAACTTCGGAAGAGACTTATTCTTCCCTCAAGGTATGGAAATGACGCTTATTAAACAAACCTTCGGGCCTAGAATCGCGGAGTACGCCAACAGGCCGGAATTTTACGAACTTGAAGAAGAGAAACAAGCTAGATTAGCGAAGCAGGAATCCGAATAATAAGGCGCCCAACCAGCGTCTTTTTAGATAAAACCAAAACTAAAAAACGGGGGAATTCAAAATGGCAAAGAAAACAGCGGCAACACTAATCAGCGAGGTAAAAGCAGCAAATTTACAGGTAGCGCAAGGTAAGGAACAACTGGCGTCTAAGAAAGCGGAGCTCCAAGCTAAACTTGCCGAATCAATCACATCACTAGAAGCGCAGAAAGCGAAATCAGTATTCGATGTGTCCGACGAAGCAATCAGCAAGGAAGTATCTCTTCAACGCGAAATCGACGAAACAACCGCGTCAATCGCAGCGATAGAGGATCGAGAAGCCCGGATGGCTTTTCCAACTGACGTAATCTCGCTAATGGACGAAGCGCTTGCGTTGACTAAACAAGAGGCGGCTGCTCATTACGAAAAAGAACTGCCGGGAGTGCTTTCCGAAATCAATGCCGCGAAACGCTCGTATCTAGAATCGCTGGCGAAATATCATTCACTTCATCAAGGCGTCCGCAAGCAAATTATCGATGCTGCGAGAGAGGTCGGGCGTGATGCTGCGGTAATTGACTTCCCTTCACAGCGAGTAATTTACTTCGGTCATAACGACCACGGATATTCTGACGGAGCTCTTTACGGTATTGCAGCACATGAGATTCACGATGCATCCGAACGCGGAACGATAAACGTCAACACGAAATAACTCACTCAAAACGGGCGTGATGATGCGGCTTCCTCCCTGGTGCCGCGGAGCGCCACCTATTATAAACGGAAGGGATGACGAAAATGAATGCAGAACAATTTGCGGATAATCTGGACCGCCTGAACGAAGCATGGTCCGCCGTAACAAACGAATTTAGCGACGCTAGTCTTAGTGAATATCTGGCCACAGCAAAGCCATTTGAAGAAGCCGCGGATCCGGATTTAAAGAGAGTCGGCAAACTGGCGCGACAGAATTATATCGCGTTAAGAACCGGAATCATCAATGGCAAATTAGACCGTACAAGCAGGCGCTTGGTCGAGCGAAACATGCAGGCGATGTCTAAGGCGTTAAAACGCGCGATAGAGGTGATTGGCCGTGGCGATTAACTTAGTAGCGACGCTTAAACTACGCGATCTCATGACGGCCAAGCTGCGGAAAGCGACGAAGGAAATGGAAAAATTCGAGCGCGCAATGTCCAGGGCTTCCGGCTCAATCGGCCGCCTAGACCACGCAATGAGTCGCTTTAATTCGCAGGCGAGCGGTATTAATCGCGTAGGGAATTCGTTTAGCGCGGTCAATTCCCGAATAACCATTGTGAACAATAACCTGACGCAGCTTAACCACAACGCCCACAATGCCGGAAACTCGCTCAACCATATCGGAAGTAGCGGATCATCAGCAATGAGCGGACTAACGGGCAAGATTGCGGCGGCGGCGGCAGCGCTCGGGACAGTGGCGGCTGGCTACGGTTTAATCAAAAAGGCGATGGTCGAAGCGGCCACGACCGAAATGAACGTCATGAGCCTTGAAGCCTTATACAAAGGCGATACCAAAGGGGCCGCGGAGAATATGAAGTTTCTTACGGGCATGGCGAAGGAATCCCTCTTCGGAATGGAGGAATTTATTACCACGAGTAAAATGATGAAACCAGTATTTCGTGACAACAACAAGGAGCTAGAATACTCTGTTAAGATTGCGGAAAGGTTGGCTGCATCAAATCCTGCGCAAAAAATGGAAGGTGCCGCCTTCGCACTCCGGGAAGCACTTGCGGATGATTTTGTGTCGCTTAAAGAAAGGTTCAATCTTTCGAAGAAGGACCTCAAACCTATGAAGGAAGCCGCGACTCAAATGCAGAAACTCCAAGCACTCGACAAGTTGCTGGCGAATCAAGGTTATACCACAGACTATATCGATAAAGTGAATAAATCTGCGATGGGAAAATGGATGAAACTCCAGGATACGATGCAAATGGCGTTTGCTGAAATGGGTATGGGTGCGCTTGAAGCGGCCAAACCAGCGCTCGACGAACTGCAGAAATTCCTCGACGGCGGACAGTTTGCGGCATTCAAGAAGCAGGCCAGTGGCGCTCTCTCCGGCATGTTTACGGGGATTGCGAAAGGGTTATCGTGGCTATTGAAAGCATCGGCCGGCTTCGACAGTTTTAAAGCGAAGGTCATGTCGCTGATCCCGCCGGAATTCATCGCTAATATCAAGCTGAATCTCGGCGCTATCCAGGCGCTTGTCGGAACAGTCGTCAATACCGTCGGACAACATTTCGATAAGCTGAAAGCCGGCTATAATGGCGTTGGTGCGGCGCTGGATGCAGGCGGAAAAGTGATTCGGTCGGTGCTAAATGCGTTAGGCGTCGCTTTCCAAGCAATATGGCCGACAATTGCGGATATAGTGGCGACAGTTGGTCCGATTATCTGGAACGTCATAACTAAAATATCGAACGTGATTGCGGCGCTGATAAACGGGGTAGTGATACCGTTGCTTCCGGTGCTCGGACGCATTATTAATGAGGTATGGCAAACGGTAAAGCCTGCGCTTGGGCCGATGAACGACCTCTTTAATACGGTGGCCGATACGGTGATGGCGCTCATTAACGAGGTTGTCGTGCCGTTGGTTCCGCTTATTGCGCATGAGCTTGAAAACGCTTGGAAAAGAACAAAACCGATTCTTGAATTTATGGTTGTTCACTTTGACAACGCTACAGAAGCGATAAACACGGTCGTATCTGCGGTGAAGGACTTGATTAACTGGATTTCGCAAATTAAGATGCCAGACTTCGGAAAAATGTCGCAGCAAATCAGCGATACAATGACGAATGGAGTAGTGAATACATTCGAGTGGGTAACGGGGAAAAAGGGCAAGTCGGCATCTGCGGGACTCGACAACGTCCCTTACGACGGATTTGCAGCAACGCTCCACAAAGGCGAACGCGTCCTAACCAACGAGGAAAATACGCAGCTTAAAAAGAGCGGCGGACTCGGCGGCGGTGGAGTTACAATCGCTAAACTGGCGGATCAAATTATTGTTCGCGAAGAAGCGGATATAGAAAAAATCGCAAAATCGTTGGCTAAAAATATAGCGTTACGTGCGGGAGGTCCGGCGTGGTGAGACTAATAGGTAACGGTTACAGTAACTTAGCGGAGGTCATCAAGAAAGTCGGACACAACCGCGATGTCGACCTCATGATCGGGAAGGTCATCGCCCCTCTGCCGGATATTAAAGTCAAATACGACGATAATCCGAACAGCTTAGTGTTTGAGGCGGAAGACCTCATCATCGAGGAATCGCTGCTTGAGCGGACTGAAATTGTCGAAATCAACGGCCAGCCTGCGACAATCAAGTATCCGCATAAGCTGACGACCGATGACCGGGTTTATCTGGTGTCCATCAATGAGCAGCAGACATGGTTAATACTTGGAAAAGCGATAATACCTGACGAAAGGGGAATGAACGAATGACACATATAGACTACGACCGATTAGATGAAAGCATCGCGGAACTAGACGAACAAATCGCGGCCATGCAAGCGGAAAGAGTAGCGAAAGGACTGCCGGCTGAACCGCCGGAGCCTTTCATTCCGGAAGCAATCGGAATCATACTTTGCCGCCGGGTCAAGCCCGCAAAAGAAGCGATCATCCAATACGCGACATTGACGCATAAGGCCGGCCAGGTGCTTCCGATTAATCTCTCTGACTTCGATCGATTTCAAGATGATATCACGCTACTAAAGCGCGCCTGCCGCGGTCTTGAACAATTAAGCTGGGGCGCTTTCTTGTCGCAAAGTTTACGGGATATCGAAGAAACGCAACAGGCGCTAGCGGGCGGTCAAAGTACGACCGAGTTGGCCGAAGACTTGGCGAGATCCTTGTATATCAACCTTAAATTACTCGACGCCGCGCCTAGTTTAGAGAGCTTATATGACGCCAGTTCCGCCGAAACTTACGCCAATCAAACGGCAGATGCAAAGGCCGCGCTTGAACGATATGAGCAGGACCCGGCAGTTTTCGAAAAAGAGCTCGCTGAATATCGCGCTCGATACGAACAAATATCGCATCTATACTAATTAAACGGAGGTAATACGAATGAAACTACGCGACTTAGAAGCGCGCCTGACCGAACAACAGCGGCTGGCTGCGCATATGATTACGGATAATGAATTCGGCGGCAAGGAAAAGACGCTGGATGATATTGCGGAAGAGGTTGGCGTGTCCAGGACTACGCTTTATACATGGCGCACGAATGGCGACTTTACCGCCTATCAGAGCGCACTATCTGACGCTCATCTTAACAAGTTCCGCAGCGAGGTTGACGCCCGGCTGATGGACTTGATTATCAAGGGACCGTCAAATAACGGAGTGGCTTCGATTAAAGCGCTCGAACTTTATTACGGGCTGATTGGGCGTAAGACTGCGACGCCACTCGTTCAGATCGGTACTAAACCGCTGACTCCGCAGTTGACCGATGATGAGGTAGCGGAAGGGTTGGCGCAGATGAGCAAGAAGTTGGAACAAAGTAAGGTAGGAAGTGTAACGAAATTTATATCCTAATCATAAAACATCAAATATCATAATAAAATCTGTATAAATTGGAAAGTTTTATTGTTTTTTTCCCCTTGTGCTATTAGAATAAGTACAGACTTTAGTCCGAGGGGAGATTGCTTAATTGGTCGTTCGAAAGATACATGTAGAAACCTTCCTTAAGTATTTAGGAACTGGTATAACTCAACCTGCGTTAGTTATTGGAGACGATTATAAGAAGTACATTTTGAAAACACAAAAAGTAGTAGAAAAAGGCACAACAAGTTTTTATGACTGTATGTTTATAAATGAACTCCTAGCATATCAAATAGCTTCACATCTCGAAGTTCCAGTTCCAGAGGCCGCAGTTGCTTATTTAGACCAAAGAATAATTAACAATGACCCAGTTATTCAATTCGCCCATAGATTTTATGAAGGAGAATTATTCGCTTCTCTCGAATTAAAAAACAAGGAAGATAACTTGGTTGAGAATTATGTGGAAATGATCAATCAAGGCAAGAAATATCTGAATAAAACGTGGAAATCTTTTTTTAATAATATTACTAATTCACAAGATATAGTGAAAATAATAGCATTTGATCTACTAATTGCTAATTTTGATCGTTATAACAATAATGGTAACTTGCTCGTAGCAAATGATAACGGAGAAAGAAAAGTTTTTACAATAGACCACGGGCACGCTTTTTTTGGGCCTATTTGGGAAACCTCAAAAATTAATGCCATGAGATCTGTGTCTGATGATTTAAGTGGATATATAGATCCTACGGTAGATCTAATCTTAAATGGGAATGCGTGGTTTGGAAATGGATTAGGTGAAGTTTTCCATGCTTTAGAATCCAATATTAACTTGAAAAATTTAAATGACAACCCATTTAAAGAAGTAGTATCCATTATTGAATGCATTACTGAGGAACTCATAGATGAATGGTTCTCAAACATACCTCAAAGTTGGTTTAACTCCGTTGACGAAAAGGTTATTATTAGTTATTATAAATCGTTCATTCTTAAACAAAAAAATGTAGTAAGACATTTAATACAAAGGCTGGCTCATAGGCGTGCATTCACAAATTATTTAGGGGGTGCGTTAACTTGGCAGATAGACAAGAGTGCTGGTACAGTATAGTAAGGTATTGTGCTGACAAAGTTTCAGGCGAAGTTATAAATGTTGGAATAATTCTACACACTATAGAAGATAAGAATAGTACAAAATTCCAATTTTTGAGTGAAACTTCCCTTAAACTTAAAGCAATAACAAATTCTCAAGTTGAATTAAACATATACAAAAGTTTTAAAGACTCAATAGAACATTATTTAGCTAAAAGCGTTAAAAATATGTTTGGACAGGTCGGAGAAATCGAAATAGGTAGTCCTTACATGGACAACTTTTTATTCCAACTTCATGATTACTACACAAATAAGCAACTATTTTTAACTAAACCTACGTATTCGTATACAGGGAATCCTAACATGTTATTTAAAAGCCTGTTTGAGACATATATTGGCGAAAAATATTTAACCAATAGTCATAAACATGTAAGTGTAAAAAAATACATGAAGGAGGTTTTTGAGGAAAAGGCACTTTTAGACAAGAAGGTTAAGCACGACTTTTCAATTAGCCCTATCCATGATCTTGATCATATAAAAATTAACATAGATTTCGGATATAAAAATGGAGTTTGGAACTATCTGCAAACCATCCCAAATCTAAATGGTCCCTCAAAAAATACAGAGTGGTTTGCTAAAACAAAGTTTATGTTTGAAAACTTAAATAAAGACACTAAAATTCATTTAATGTATAGAGAATCAGACATATCTGAACAGAAGGAATTCTTTAGTACTTTAGATTATCTACAGAAGTTAGATGAGAGTAGAATATCCAGGCTTAATCTAGATAATAGAGGGAAAGTTCTTGAGTTATGTAATATTATTGAAAGGGATGCTCACAACTTAAGTGATCTGGTATCCTAATTCGATTTAGAGAAAAGCCCTGATGATACAGGGCTTTTCTTATTTTACATAAACTTCTTCCGCCCTCGCTTCCGATCATTTCCGCTATCAATTAAATTCTGCACCGGACTCGCTTTATCATGCTGCGTTTGAATATCGGTGTTTGTATACTTAACGTACCTATTCGTCATCGAAATATCCGCATGTCCTAAAATCCGCATCAGCGTAAAAGGATCCCCGCCTGACTTCAAGAATTTTACCGCCATGTAATGCCGGAACGTATGCGGCGACACTCGGACGCCTGTCACACCGACTCTCTTCGCATATTGTTTCAACATCTTCGCAAACGTATCCGCCATATAGCGCTCACCAAATTGCGTCAAGAACAGATAATCGCTAGACTCAACGTTGATAAAATCGACCAACTGCAGCACTGTCTTTAAGGTCCGTATAGATATCGGCACGATCCGCGTCGTCCTGGTTTTTGCTATCTCGGGCCGAACCGTAATTTGCCGCAAGGTCATATCGAAATCAGATACGCGGAGATTCGTCAGCTCATTAATCCGCAGGCCGGTATCGATTAAGACGAGCATCATGGCGTAATCCCTGAATCCGGTATAGACTCGCTTATTTGGCGCTTCCAAAAGCCGCAGCACATCTTCATCCGAAAAGACCGCGAAAGTATCCTCGTTATCTATAAACGGTTTGATTGACGCTAATGGATTCTGGGCGATAATTCGCTCGCTAACGAGAAAGTTAAATAATACGTTGAGATTCCGCCGCAGGTTATTCAGCGACCGCGCAGAGACGCCAATCACTTCTGAACTATTCGTCGGATGGTCGTCCCATTTCTGCTTCTCGTTCTTCATATAGTCGAAGTAGCCGCGCAGGGTATCCGTAGTTAATGCAGCGTCCGGCCTTTCCGCATACCATCCGTTAAAGTGAAGCAGCGCCTGTCTGTACGTTTTAATGGTCCGCTCAGACCGGCCTTCTGATCGCTTAGCGGCCAAAAATCGCTCGATTTCCGCCTGCAGGTCGATATTCTTCCGTGGTACCGACCGGCTTTTAAAGTTGAATTTGCGGCCCTCATTCGTTTGTGATTTCGCCATAAATTAACGCTCTCCTTTATCCGATAAGTTTTCGGTTGAGATTGCGATGAATTCACGGAAATATAGAGGAAATTCATTGGAACGACGATTTCAAAAACCGTTCAAAACCGCGCGGCTACACGGTCAGCATGACAAAAGCAAAGCCGACCAACTCCGAATTCATTGCGATGGTTGCGGATAAGCTTCGTCTGGAGCATATGGCTTCATAACACATTTTATTCTGTCCCGGGATCCATTGAAATTTTTGATAAGTCCTTGTACTCATACTTGAATTCATGAAAATAAAAAAACGCCTTCTCTGCGGAATGAGAAGGCGTTTTTTGCTGCGTTCTTTTGCAAAGTATTCTTTTGTAAGAAGCAAGCCCGGGGGCGGAGGGGCCTGTAAGCTGAAAATCATTATTCAACCAAGATCATCTCCCTATACCCGAGGCGCCCTTATGTATGAAGTACTGTATCTAGTTTTCAAAAGTCCAAGCGTTACATGCAAAAGCAAATTTTTAAAATCGATTTTAATTTATCCAATTTTCCCGTGCCTGGCTTTTTGCCGGATTAAAAGCAACCTGCACTGACGTTGATGACAAGTCAATCCTTTCTTGATTGAATCTATTAAAAAAGAAAGGCTATGTTAATGCATGTTGTTGATTTTTGACACCTGTTGATTGAATAGGAAAGCGTGAGACTTCTGCTTAGAGCAGCGGGACGGATGAGACCCCGCAGTGGCGAAGCCAGGAGGCGGCTCACCGCCCGCCCAAGAATAAGCGAACGACTGCTTGCTGTAATCAACAGCCAAGTTTAACAGAGCTAAAAGAAAAAATCTTCAATTCCTGAGTCCAGCTGGGGGAGAAGGTTTTTTCTCTGTTTTCCTTTAACTGGAGGAAGAAAAGAGCTAAAATCCGACAATAGACCTTATATTTCAGCAATATCTCTCCTACTTTTCTATCATTTTACAGCATTTACAAAAAATCTACAAAATTCATAGAGGATTTTTACAATAGGTATCTAGAATTACTAGTAGCCAGTCAAACTACATTTTGTTTTAGGAGGATCTGTACATAATGAGAAGAAGAATAAGAAGGTCCATTCAGCGAAGGCTGTTAAAATCAGCGTTTGCTTTTTCGGCAGCTGCAAGTGCGGTCGTGCTAGCAACTCCGGCAGCTCCCCTTGCATCTGCGGAAGAGGCGAACGTTAAGGTTCAATTGCTTGGCATCAACGATTTGCATGGGAAAATCGATGTGACAGGAACTTTGGCCAATGATCCTAACAAATACGGCCGTGCTGAGTATTTAGCTGCTTATCTGCGTCAAAGAGAAGCTTCGAATCCAAACACAATCATGATGCATTCAGGCGATATGGTAGGCGGCAGTTCGCCGGTTTCTGCATTGCTGCAGGATGAACCAACGGTTGAAATAATGGAATCCCTCGGCATGGACATTGGAACGGTCGGAAATCACGAATTTGACGAAGGTGTTCCTGAGATGAACCGGCTGATTAAAGGTGGAGATCATCCGAACGGAACGAAAGGATATGACGGGATGAACTTCCCGCTTGTAGCGGCGAATGTGACCTATAAAGATACAGGGAAGCTCGTACTGGATCCTTACAAGATTATCGAGTCCGGCGGTGAGAAAATTGGTTTCATCGGTGTTGCGACAACCGCGACACCAGCCAATGTGGTAGCATCAGCCGTGCAGAATATAAAATTTACGGACGAGGCGGAAGCGATTAATAAGTATGTTCCTGAATTGAAAGCACAGGGAGTAAAAGCGATTGTCGTCCTAGCCCATGTCCCTGTTGAAGGAATGGGAACTCCTTCGGGTGAACTTGCGGATCTTGCGAACAAAGTGGATGACGAGGTGGATGTCATCTATGGAGCTCATAATCATAAAAAAGCAAATGGCCTTGTTGATAACAAACTTCTCGTTCAAGCGTGGGAGTACGGCAAAGCGTTTGTGGATGTAGACTTAGAAATTGATCGGACTACACACGACATCGTTAAGAAGCAAGCTGAAATTATAGATGTTGTTCAAGGCAGCATTGCGCCGGATCCAGCGGTTAAGTCAATCATGGACAAATATGATGCTCAGGTCGGCCCGAAGCTTGATGAAGTGGTAGGAAAGACTTCATCTGCACTTGAGGGCGGTTACGGGAAAAAAGGAGAAATCGGGGATAATGCGCTGGGGAATTTAATCGCTGATGGAATGAACGCTGAAATGAAAAGTGATTTTGCCATGATGAATGGCGGAGGTATCCGTGATGTGATCAATGAGGGAGACATTACTTGGGAAGAGCTGTTTAACGTGCAGCCATTCGGAAATTACCTGGTGAAAACCTCTGTAACCGGTGAAGGACTGCGCGATATTGTCAACGCACAGATTTCTGCCCAATACGGCCCGGATTGCTCAATCGGTGGATTTACGTATAAATGGGATGCGAAGACGAACAAAGTAACCGAATTAAAAATGGCAGATGGGTCGCCAATTGAAGATAAAAAAGTTTATACCCTTACTGTTAACAACTATATGTATGATCATGGCGATGATAAATACAGAATTCGTGCAAACGGAACGGGAAGAACTGATGGCCCGGTCGATTTAGATGCAACCGTTAATTTTGTGAAATCGTTCAAAGAGCCGCTTTCCTATAAAGCGGAAGGAAGAATTTCAGAAGGAGCGGCTGCAGAAACTCCATCCGAATGGGAAATGGATAAAGAAAAAAGTCCGACAGGAAGACTCATCATTAAAAAGGCGGCTACGCTCGTTAAGCTTAAAGAGGATGGGACGCTCGTGAAAATTCGCGATGTGCTTCCAAGGGAACAGCTCCGCGTTTACGGTTCCAATAGCAAATGGCACAACGTTGGCGGAGAATACTATGTTGCAGCCGGGCCAAATGCTGTGATTTACACAGGAAGAATCCTGATTAAACAAGATATGAAACTTTATTCATCTAACGGCGTGGTGTACCGCACTCTGAAAAAAGGAGAGGCTGTAAAAGTCTATTCCCTGGAAGAGGATAAGTACCAGACTGGAAACGGCTATTACGTGAAGAAGGACCGCAATGCTGTTTATTATGAGGGCTACGTATCGCTTAGGTCGGATGTCCCTCTTTTAAAAGAAGGAGCAGCGGTTAAAACGTTGAAAAAGGGAAATCTTTACCGCGTCTACGGAGTGGAAGATGATCTTCTCTATGTTGGCGGGGGCTATTCCATAAAGCTTGATGCAGGCAAAGTTATCTACACGAAAAATTAATGGGAATAAGGGAAGGATTCATCCTTTCCCACTACATATAATGGGGGATTAAAAAATGAAGAAAAAGAATAGCATGATGAAACTCTCTTTGGCGGCAGCTGTTGCTTTAAGCACCATTACCATTCCTTCCGCTTTTCCTGTTTCTGCGCAGGGAGAAACGGCAGATTCCATTGTTAAGCTGCGCTTATTGGAAACGACAGATATTCATACGTTTATAACGGATTACGACTACTATTCAGATTCCGCAAAAGAAACGTTTGGATTTTCGAGAACGGCGTCACTCATTGATAAAATGAAAGCCGAAGCGAAAAACTCCATTCTTGTTGATAACGGAGACTTGCTTCAGGGGAATCCGCTTGGAGAGTATATGGCTAAAGTGAAAGGCTTGAAAGAAGGCGATATTCATCCCGTTTATAAAGCGATGAACCAAATGGGGTACGATGCAGCAACGTACGGCAACCACGAATTCAACTACGGGCTGGATTTTCTAAATGAAGCAACAGATGACGCGAATTTCAGTTATGTAAATGCCAATGTGTACCGTGCAGATGGAGATCAAAATGCTGATAATGATCAAAACTACTTCACCCCTTATAAGATAGCAGAAAAGAAAGTAACAGATGAGAACGGAACAGAGCAGACCATCAAAATCGGTTACATCGGATTTGTTCCGCCTCAGATTAATACATGGGATAAGGCGAATCTTGACGGAAAAGTCATTACTAAGGACATCGTTAAATCCGCTCAAAAGTTTATTCCTGAAATGAAGCAAAAAGGCGCCGATCTTATTGTAGTCCTATCCCACTCCGGACTGGACCTTGCTGCACAGGGAGATGGAGCGGAAAATGCTGTATTTGACCTGGCAACAAAAGTGCCGGATATCGATGCAATTGTTTCAGGACATCAGCATAATATGTTCCCTGGAGATGCCCGCTACAGCAATGTGGACAAGATCGATAATAAAAAAGGAACGGTGAATGGAGTTCCTGTTGTGATGCCTAAAAACTGGGGTTCACATTTAGGTCTGATCGATATGACCATTTCCAAAGTGAACGGCAAATGGGAAGTAACGGATTCCCAATCAACCGCTTCTCCGATCTATGATTCAGCAGCCAAAAAATCATTGGCTGCACCTAAAAAAGAAATTGTGGATGCTGTAAAAGAAGAACATGAAGGCACTCTTGAGTATGTCCGTAAAGAAGTCGGACAGACGTCTGCTCCGATCAACAGCTTTTTTGCCCTTGTAAAAGATGATCCTTCTATTCAGATTGTCAATGATGCACAGCGCTGGTATGCTTCAGCGAAGCTGAAAGGCACAGAGAACGAAAAGCTGCCTCTTCTGTCCGCAGCTGCTCCTTTTAAAGCAGGGGGAAGAAACGGCTCGGGTTATTTCACCAATATCCCTAAAGGGAAACTGGCGATTAAAAATATCGGAGATTTATATCTCTACGATAATACGCTTCAGGTCGTTAAATTGAAGGGTTCAGATGTAAAAGAATGGCTTGAAATGTCTGCAGGAGCCTTTAATCAGATTGATCCATCTAAAACAGAAGATCAGGCTATCCTTAATCCAGAGTTCGCTTCATTTAATTACGATGTCATTGACGGAGTAACGTATCAGATTGACGTGACGAAGCCTGCAAAATACGCGGCTGATGGAAAAGTTAAAAATGCGGATGCGAGCAGAATTAAGAATTTGAAGTATAATGGAAAACCAATTGACATGGATCAGGAATTTTTAGTAGCCACAAATAACTATCGGGCTTCGGGCGGAGGAAACTTCCCTGGTGTCACACCTGATAAGATTGTCTTTAAAGCACCAGATGAGAACAGACAGGCACTGCTTCAATACATTCAATCCAAGGACATACTCGATCCTAGTGCAGATGAAAACTGGTCCTTTGCAAAAGCAGATGCAAAAGGAAAAGTAACGTTTGATTCATCTCCAAATGCAAAAGATTTCATTCCGAGCAGCGGGGCGGTTGCGTACAAAGGAGAAGGCAAAGACGGATTCGCAAGCTATCAGCTGGATCTTTCTAAAATGAAGGATACAGAGGAGGAGCCAAAGAACGAAGTTGGTGAAATGACGGTTGGGTCGATTCCAACCGGAAGACTGATTGTCAGACAGCCGGTTGATATCATGAAGCTAAAAGAAGATGGAACGCTGGAAAAATACCGCACTGTCATGAAAAATGAGACGATCCGTGTTTATGGCAGCAATGACAGCTGGTACAATGTAGGCGGCATGTACTTTGTGAAGAAAAGTTCTCAAACAGCTGAATACACTGGACGTGTACTGATTAAGAAAGACATGAAGCTATACTCCTCCAACGGGGTTGTATACCGCACACTCAAGAGGGGAGAGGCAATCAAGGTTTATGGCCAGGATGCCGCGAAATATGACGTCGGCGGCGGCTATTATGTGAAGAAGTCAGCGGATGCCCTATACTTTGAAGGAATGGTTACACTCAAAACGAATGTGCCTCTGATCAAGGAAGGCAGCAGAACCATTTTCCTGAAAAAAGGCCAGCAGTACCGTGTGTACGGAACAGAGAGCAATAAACTGCTAATGGGCGGCGGATACGCTATTATGCACGATAAAACAAACATGTCATATTCTAAGAACTAATCAAAAAACACCGGACTTATCCATGCAAAAGTCCGGTGTTTTTAATACTTACTGCTGGTGGTATAGATACATAAAGGCAGGAAAGCAGGTGGAATGATGACGTTGATTTTTGGACATAGGGGCGCAGCCGGTACGATGCCTGAAAACACAATGATCTCTTTTGAAAAAGCGATTCAGTCCGGTGCAGACGGAATTGAACTGGATGTTCATTTAAGCAAGGATCAAATTCCCGTTGTTATCCATGATGAAACGGTGGACCGGACAGCCAGCGGCACTGGCCTTGTCAATGAGTATCTGGCTGAAGAGTTGGTTTTGATGGATGCAAGCTGGAAATTTAATGCGTATCAACATCAGGCGAAAATTCCATTGTTAGAAGAGGTGCTGGAGTGGGCCTCTGGAAGCAGGGATCCTTTTATCCTGAATATAGAATTAAAGAACAACATTATCGATTACCCGGGGTTAGAAGAATCCGTTATTCACCTTATAAAGAAATACGGCCTGGCAGACCGGGTCATTCTGTCCTCGTTTAATCATGCAAGCATGGTCCAGGCGATCAAAATTGAACCGGGTATCGAAACGGCGCTGCTTTATACAGATGGGATCTACAAGCCGTATGACTATGCCAGAAAAGCGGGGGCAAGGGCTATTCACCCGCTGTTAAGGACGGTCAGAAATGAGCTGATTGCTCTTTCCAGAGAAAACAGTATTTCCGTAAGGCCATTTACAGTAAACGAAGAACAGGATATGAGGATGCTGTTTGAATGGGGGAGTGACGGTTTTTTTACAGACTACCCGGAGAAAGCAGCTGAAATTAGAAATTCGCTAAAATAAAAAGTGTTGAAGCACGTTATTGCTAAACTCATCCTGTTCACTTGAGCGGCAGGCACAAGCTCAAGTTCTTAGGGAAATGTGAGGCAAAACGGTGAGAGTAAGTGAACGGCTGGCTGCAACAGGCAGTCCTGTCTATCAGAGCAAATAAAAAAACAGGCCATCTGCACTGGCCTGTTTTTTCATCTTCTGCTAAACCGTTTCTGGACCTTATTGTGTTTCCGGTCCCGATAAAAAATAAAGCCAGCCACAAAGCTAAGACCGCCAATAAATAAAAGGACGCCGATGAAAAACTGGAGCAGCAGGGATGGAATGGGAGGCTGAAGAATGCCGAAAAATAAATCCCTCATTAATTTTATTCCATACGCAGCCATGATACCGGGAATTAGCATAATCGTTAATGCAATGATTCTGGACATCTCTGTAACCCTTTCCAATTGCATTCTATAGCTCTATTTTCGCTCTCAAAAAAGATTTGTCAAGGCTAGATTGTATGATATGATGGAGTTATGCAATAATTTGCAAAATAAAAAAGGCGTATTGAAAAATTTTTCATGTTTAAAGGGGAACTTTATGCAAAAAGTGTTGCTCATCGGTGCGGGTAAAGGCGGAACGGCTTTATTAAAAATGTTAATTGAAACAAAAATGATGAAGGCTGCCGCAGTTGCGGATATAAACGATCAGGCCCAAGGGATGATTTTTGCTAAAACGAAGGGGATCCCGACTGACACAGATTGGAGAAACCTGCTCACAGAAGAAATTGATGTCGTTATGGAAGCAACGGGGAAATCGGATGTATTAAATGAACTGCTGAGCACAAAAAACAGCAAGACAATTGTTGTTCCGTCATCTGTTGCCCACATTATCTCCACGCTTATTACAGAGAAAGAGCAGTTAATTACGAAGCTGAGAGAACAGACAGGAAAGTATACAACGATTTTTGATGCAACGAACGACGGAATGATTGTCATTGATTCAAACGAAGAAATTATTTTATTCAATAGAATGGCAGAAAATATGACAGGACACATGAGAAATAATGTGCTAGGCCGGAAAATAAGAGAGGTTATCCCGACGACGAGGCTCCCGGAGGTTCTTTACAGTCAGGAAGCTGAGTATAACCAGGAGCAAGTGCTGGATAACGGCCTGAAAATCATTGCCAACCGCATCCCGATCATGAACGAAAATGGAACACTGAGGGGAGCTCTATCTTTATTTAAAGATATAACCGAAGCTGTTCAGCTTGCGGAAGAGCTTACGAACCTCAGGGAAATTGAAACGATGCTGACCGCAATCATTCAGTCCTCGGATGAAGCCATTTCAGTAGTAGATGAAAAAGGGAGGGGAATTCTTGTTAATCCTGCCTATACGAGAATGACAGGGTTAAAGGAAGAAGAGATTATCGGATTTCCTGCCACTGCTGATATTACAGAAGGAGAAAGCATGCATCTCAAAGTTCTCCAGACGAGAAGGGCTGTTCGGGGTGTGCGGATGAAGGTGGGGAATAGCAGCAAGGATGTCCTCGTCAATGTAGCCCCAGTGATTGTAGATGGAAAACTGAAAGGCAGTGTGGGCGTAATTCATGATGTCTCAGAAATTAAGACATTAACCGCTGAATTAAATCGAGCGAGGCAGATTATCCGGACCCTTGAGGCGAAATATACTTTCTTAGATATTATCGGCGAGAGTGAAGAAATGAAGCTTGCCATCGAACAAGCAAAGCTTGGCGCCAAAACACCGGCCACTGTTCTGCTTAGAGGCGAATCGGGTACGGGAAAAGAGTTGTTTGCGCATGCCATACATAATGAGAGTGACAGGAAATTCAACAAGTTTATCAGAGTGAATTGTGCCGCCATTGCAGAAAATCTTCTGGAAAGTGAATTATTCGGCTATGAAGAAGGGGCATTTTCAGGAGCAAAAAGAGGCGGAAAAAAAGGATTTTTTGAAGAAGCAAACAATGGCAGTATTTTTCTGGATGAAATCGGCGAACTTTCGCCTCAAATGCAGGCAAAGCTGCTCCGGGTCCTCCAAGAAAAAGAAATAGTGAGGGTCGGGGGGACAAAACCTGTTCCTGTAAACGTCAGGGTGATTGCCGCGACCAATCTCAAAATTGAGAGGGCGATGACAGAAGGGGGGTTCCGGGAGGATCTTTATTACAGGCTCAACCGCTACCCGATTTCCATCCCTCCATTAAGACAGAGAAAAGGGGACATTGTTCCGCTGTGCAAACATTTGATTCGAAAGATTAATCAGGATTATGGAAAGAATATAGAAGAAATTTCCTCGGATGCTGCCCGGATTTTATATGAACATGACTGGCCGGGGAATGTAAGGGAGCTAGAAAATATTTTGGGAAGAGCCATGATTTTTATGCATCCTTCCGAAAGATGCATAAAATCCTCGCATCTTCCTGATTTTGTGGGCGGAAACCCATCCGTTAAACAGCCTGAGAACGTTCAGGATCTTCCGGAATTCACTCTTTCGGAAGCGGTGGAACGGACAGAAAAAGACTTCATTAAAGCCGCGCTTCTAAAATTCGGGTATAATCGGACGCAGACGGCAAAATTTCTGGGTATTTCCCTTCGCAGCTTGTATTACAAAATGGAAAAATACAATATTGCAAATCATAGCACGCAATAATGTGCATATCATGCAATAATTTGCAGGTCGTACCTTAGGTTTAGACCGTCTTTACAGAATCTCTATGCTGGCACGCTTTTTGCTACTATACAATATGGGTGCACTTATTTTGAAGAGGGTGATTCAAGCATGAACCTGCAAACAGTTCTTGAAAAAGCGTCCGGTATCCAAGGAAAGAGGACGGCCATAGCCTGCGGAGAAGATCATGAAGTGATTGAAATGATCTTAAAGGCTCAGGAGTATAATCTGGCAGAATTCATTCTTTATGGAGACGAAGCAAAAATTTCTGCTTTGCTTGATGAAAAGAGGGCGAATCAAAAATCACTTGAGATTGTCCATGCTTCTTCTCAGAAGGAAGCGGCTGAGATGGCAGTAAAAGCTGTCCGCAGAAAAGATGCCGATGTGCTGATGAAAGGCGGGCTGCCTACAGCTATTCTTATGAAAGAAGTGCTGAATAAGGAATATGGCCTGCGAACCGGTAACATTTTATCGCACGTTGCTGTTTTTGATGTCCCGTCCTTTAACAGACTTGTATTCATTACAGATGTCGCAATGAACATTCAGCCAGATCTTCAGCAAAAAATTCAGATTACTGAAAATGCAGTGAAGACTGCGGGACGTCTCGGTTTGTCCCTGCCGAAAGTCGCGCCGATTGCGGCGGTCGAAATGGTCAATCCATCCATGCAGGCAACTCTGGATGCGGCCGTCTTAACACAAATGAATCAAAGAGGCCAAATCGGCAATTGTCTGATTGACGGACCGATGGCTTTGGATGTCGCTGTATCAGAAAAAGCAGCAGAGCATAAAGGAGTAGCCGGGGAAGTGGCCGGGAAAGCGGATATTCTGCTTATGCCAAATATGGAGGCAGGAAATATTTTCTATAAATCGCTGGTTTATTTCGCCCATGGGAAAGTAGGCGGTCTTATAACCGGTGCCAAAGCTCCCATTGTCGTAACGAGCCGGTCCGATTCTTCTGAAAGCAAACTGTATTCCCTTGCTCTTGCTATTTGCAATGCTTAAGTTCAAAGCTGATTAAAGAAATCAGCAGTCAGGTAAAAAAGAATTGATGATATTCTGAACGTGAAAACAAGGAGGAAACGAAAATGGAACTTTTTAAATATATGGAGCAATATGATTATGAGCAGGTATTATTTTGTCAGGACAAGCAATCCGGTTTAAAAGCGATTATTGCCATTCATGATACAACGCTTGGACCTGCTTTGGGCGGAACACGCATGTGGACATACGAATCAGAAGCAGCGGCTGTTGAGGATGCACTAAGGCTTTCCCGCGGAATGACGTATAAAAATGCAGCCGCCGGTTTAAATCTTGGCGGAGGGAAAACGGTCATTATCGGAGATCCGAGAAAAGATAAAAATGAAGAAATGTTCCGGGCATTCGGCCGCTATATTCAGGGCTTGAATGGAAGATACATAACAGCAGAAGATGTAGGAACGACCGTTGAGGATATGGATATCATACACGAGGAAACCAAATATGTTACGGGTATTTCACCTGCATTCGGTTCTTCAGGAAATCCTTCTCCGGTTACAGCTTTCGGTGTATACAGAGGAATGAAAGCAGCAGCAAAAGAAGCGTTTGGAACGGATTCCCTTGAAGGAAAAGTTATTGCTGTACAAGGGGTGGGGAATGTTGCCTTTAATCTGTGCCGCTACCTTCATGAAGAAGGGGCACAGCTGATTGTCACAGATATTAACAAAGAAGCTGTTCAGCGTGCGGTAGAAGAGTTTGGAGCAAAGGCTGTTGACCCTGACGAAATTTACAGTGTGGACTGTGATATATACGCACCGTGTGCACTTGGAGCGACGATTAACGATGATACCATTCCCCAGCTGAAAGCACGTGTTATAGCGGGTGCTGCAAACAACCAGCTGAAGGAAACTCGTCACGGCGATACGATCCATGAAATGGGGATTGTTTATGCACCGGATTATGTAATAAATGCCGGAGGTGTAATCAACGTAGCGGACGAACTATACGGCTATAATCGCGACCGCGCCCTTAAAAAGGTGGAAGGAATCTACAGCAACATTGAAAGCGTCCTTGAAATTGCAAAACGCGACAGTATTCCGACCTATAAAGCAGCAGACCGTCTTGCGGAAGAAAGAATTGAGCGGATGAGAAATTCAAGAAGCCAATTCCTTCAGAACGGCCAGCACATCTTAAACCGCCGGTAAGCAGGCGGAATCTGCATCATGCGTATTAGCTTAGAAATGGAGGATCCACTTTTGCAGGAAACAGAATATCGGATATTGGTGATCAACCCGGGTTCCACATCTACAAAAATTGGCGTATTTGATTCTGACCGTCCCATCTTGGAAAAAACAATCAGACACAGTACCGAGGAATTAAACGGATTTCCATCTGTCATCAGCCAGTACCATTTCCGAAAAGCAGCCATACTGGAGGCAATGGATGAAGAAGGAATGAATATTTCAAAGCTTTCTGCGGTATGCGGCAGAGGCGGTCTCCTTCGCCCTATTGAAGGCGGCACATACAGAGTGAATAGCCGGATGCTTGAAGACCTTGAGAAGGGCTTTGCCGGCCAGCACGCATCCAACCTCGGAGGCATTATTGCCCATGAGATCGCTTCAGGATTAAATATTCCTGCTTTTATCGTCGATCCGGTTGTGGTGGACGAAATGGAGCCGATTGCTAAAATATCCGGTATGCCTGCAATTGAACGCAAAAGCATCTTTCATGCACTCAATCAAAAAGCAATGGCCAGAAAAGCTGCTTCCCGCTATGGGAAAAGGTATGAGGATTTGAACTTGATTGTTACCCATATGGGCGGGGGCATTACAGTAGGTGTTCATAAAAAAGGGAAAGTTGCGGATGTAAACAACGGCCTTCACGGAGACGGTCCATTCAGTCCGGAGCGGGCTGGAACCGTACCGGCTGGCGATTTGATTTCGATGTGTTTTTCAGGAGACTTCTACCGGGAAGAAGTCATGAAGAAACTTGTCGGACAAGGCGGTATGGTGGGCTATTTAGGAACGAATGATGCGATTAAGGCAGAAAAAATGGTGGAGGATGGAGATCCGAAAGCCAAGCTCGTCATGGATGCGATGGCATACCAAATCGGCAAAGAAATTGGAGCGGCGAGCGCAGCTTTAAGCGGCAAAGTCGATGCGATCGTGCTGACGGGCGGACTCGCTTATGGCAAGCGGTTCACTTCACTTATTTCAAGCTACGTGGACTGGATTGCCGATGTGATGATTCTTCCGGGGGAAAATGAATTGCAGGCCCTTGCAGAAGGGGCGCTTCGCGTCCTTAAAAAAGAAGAACCGGCTAAAGAATACCCCGGCAATAAAAAACCGGTAAGGATATTCGGCTGATGAAAGGGAGTTTTACAAGTGGCGACAGAATATGATCTCGTTATTGTCGGGGGAGGAACAGGCGGATACGTGGCGGCAATCCGTGCATCCCAGCTTGGTCTGAAAACAGCAATTGTGGAAAAAGGCAAGCTTGGAGGCACATGTCTCCATGCAGGCTGCATCCCAAGCAAAGCGCTTCTCCGCAGTGCGGAAGTGTTTGCCCAGACAAAAAAATCCGCTGAATTTGGAGTATCAGTTTCAGGTGTAGAATTAAACTTCCCGCGTGTACAGGAACGTAAACAGGGGATTGTTGATCAGCTGCATAAAGGGGTCCAGCACCTTATGAAGCAAGGGAAAATTGACGTTTACGAAGGACTCGGCCGGATTTTGGGCCCATCTATTTTTTCGCCTATGCCTGGAACCATTTCGGTTGAAATGAATGATGGGACGGAAAATGAGATGCTCATCCCGAAAAACGTCATTATCGCAACTGGCTCGCGGCCCCGTTCACTGCCCGGTCTTGAAGCTGACGGAGAGCTGGTTCTGACCTCAGACGAAGCACTCAAGCTTGAGAGTCTTCCGGAGTCGATGATAATTGTCGGCGGAGGAGTTATTGGAATTGAATGGGCATCAATGCTTTCAGACTTCGGCGTTCAAATTACCGTCATTGAGTATGCAGACCGGATTCTTCCGCTTGAGGACGCAGAAATTTCAAAAGAAATGCAGCGGCTCCTAAAGAAAAAAGGAATTACAGTTGTAACAGGCGCCAAAGTATTGCCGGAAACGCTCCGAAAAGAGAAGGGTGTTTTTATAGAAGCGGAAATTAACGGCTCAAATCAGACATTTGAGGCTGCAAAAATGCTTGTATCTGTCGGCAGACAGGCAAATGTTGAGGGAATAGGGCTTGAAAATACCGATATCGCTGTTGAAAAAGGCTTTATCAAAGTGAATCCTTATATGCAGACGAAAGAATCTCATATTTACGCTATTGGCGATGTGAATGGAGGCCTTCAGCTTGCCCATGTCGCTTCACATGAAGGAATATTGGCTGTTGAACATTTAGCCAATCAGAATCCTCAGCCGATTGACTATTCGCTCGTATCAAAATGCATATATTCATCCCCGGAAGCTGCAAGTGTCGGCTATACGGAGGAAGAAGCAAAAGGAATGGGCCGCAATGTCAAAACGGGGAAATTCTCATTCAGGGCGATTGGGAAGGCTCTTGTGTACGGTGAATCGGATGGCTTTGTAAAAATAGTCGCTGATCGGGATACAGATGATATTCTCGGTGTTCATATGATTGGACCTCATGTAACCGATATGATTTCGGAAGCAGGCTTAGCCCGTGTGCTGGATGCAACCCCGTGGGAAATCGGGCATACCATTCATCCTCACCCCACTCTTTCAGAGGCGATTGGCGAAGCAGCACTTGCTGTGGATGGAAAAGCGATACACGGCTGATTTTATGAATAATTAGGAGGGATTGCCATGGCTGAGAATCGTCATGCAGCACTTGGGCTAACGGACGACCAAGTGCTTGAAATGTATAAAACAATGGTAATGGCCAGAAAAATTGACGAGCGGATGTGGCTGCTGAACCGCTCAGGGAAGATTCCATTCGTTATTTCCTGTCAAGGACAGGAAGCAGCACAGGTAGGCGCAGCATTTGCACTGGACCGTGAAAAAGACTATGTTCTCCCGTACTACCGCGATATGGGTGTGGTCCTTGCTTTCGGCATGACGGCAAAAGACTTAATGCTGTCAGGCTTTGCAAAAGCAGAAGATCCGAATTCAGGCGGAAGACAAATGCCAGGCCACTTCGGACAAAAATCAAACCGTATTGTGACAGGTTCATCTCCTGTAACGACTCAGGTTCCCCATGCAGTCGGAATTGCGCTGGCAGGAAAAATGGAAAAGAAAGATATTGTGACATTCGTAACGTTTGGAGAGGGTTCGTCCAATCAGGGAGATTTCCATGAAGGAGCCAACTTCGCGGGAGTACATAAGCTGCCGGTTATTTTCATGTGTGAAAACAATAAATATGCCATCTCTGTTCCGTATGAAAAACAAGTAGCGGCCAAATACGTGTCTGACCGGGCAATCGGCTATGGAATGCCTGGCTTCACCATTGATGGGAATGATCCGCTTGAAGTATATAAGGCGGTGAAAGAAGCAGCAGACCGCGGCAGGCGGGGAGAAGGTCCAACTCTTATTGAAACCATTTCCTACAGGCTGACTCCCCACTCCAGTGATGATGATGACAGAAGCTACCGTGAGCAGGAAGAAGTGGCAGAAGCAAAAAGGAACGACCCGAATGCTACATTCGCCGCTTATTTAAGAGAAACCGGCATTCTGACCGATGAGATGGAAAAATCGATTCTTGATGACGTGATGAAGACTGTAAACGAGGCAACGGATTATGCAGAAAATGCTTCCTATGCAGACCCGGAATCAGCAATGAAGCATGTCTACGCGGAGTAAGGAGGAGACGAAATGGCAGTAATATCTTATATTGATGCAGTGACAATGGCGATCCGGGAAGAGATGGAGCGCGATGAAAAAGTATTTGTTTTAGGGGAAGACGTAGGGAAGAAGGGCGGCGTATTTAAAGCCACTTTTGGATTATATGAACAGTTTGGCGAGGAACGTGTCATTGATACACCGCTCGCTGAATCAGCGATCGCAGGTGTCGGAATCGGCGCCGCGATGTACGGAATGCGTCCAATCGCGGAAATGCAGTTTGCCGATTTTATCATGCCTGCAGTCAACCAGATTGTTTCGGAGGCGGCAAAAATCCGCTACCGTTCCAATAACGACTGGAGCTGTCCGATGGTAATCCGCGCTCCTTACGGAGGGGGAGTCCATGGCGCTCTTTATCATTCCCAGTCTGTCGAGGCGCTTTTCGCCAACACTCCTGGATTAAAAATTGTGATGCCTTCTACTCCCTATGATGTGAAAGGTCTGTTAAAAGCGGCGATCCGTGATGAAGATCCGGTTCTATTCTTTGAGCATAAACGTGCTTACCGCCTTATTAAAGGGGAAGTTCCAGCTGATGATTACGTTCTGCCGATCGGGAAAGCAGATGTGAAAAGAGAGGGAGAGGATATCACGGTTATTACATACGGATTGTGTGTCCATTTTGCTCTTCAGGCTGCAGAAAGACTTGCCCAGGACGGAATCTCTGTCCATATCCTGGATTTAAGAACCGTTTATCCTCTCGACAAAGAAGCGATTATGGAAGCAGCATCAAAAACAGGCAAAGTGCTGCTGCTAACAGAAGATAACAAAGAAGGAAGCATCATGAGTGAGGTATCAGCGATAATTGCTGAAAACTGCTTATTTGATCTGGATGCGCCGATTATGCGTCTGGCAGGACCTGATGTTCCGGCTATGCCTTATGCGCCAACGATGGAAAAATACTTTATGGTCAATCCGGATAAAGTCGAAGAAGCGATGAGAAAACTCGCTGAATTTTAATCTTTTATAAAGGGAGTGCCAATCAATGGGAATGGAACAAATGACCATGCCCCAGCTTGGGGAGAGTGTCACAGAAGGGACCATCAGCAAATGGCTTGTATCGGTCGGAGATCAGGTAAATAAGTACGACCCCATTGCTGAAGTGATGACGGATAAGGTGAATGCAGAGGTTCCTTCGTCTTTTACAGGCATCATTAAAGAGCTCGTCGCAGAAGAAGGAGATACACTGGAAGTTGGACAGGTGATCTGCAAGGTGGAGGTAGCAGGCGGCACTGCTGAGGAAGCTCCTGCAGCTGAAGCATCTGCTGAGGAAACCTCTGAACCTTCTGCATCAAATGCTGATCAATCCAATAAAAGAAGGTACTCTCCTGCTGTTCTGCGTTTAGCACAGGACAACGGAATTGATCTTGAGCAGGTCAGCGGAAGCGGCGCCGGAGGAAGAATTACCCGTAAAGACCTGCAGCAGCTGATCGACAGCGGTACAGCTCCTCAAGCTGGCGCTAAAAAGCAGGCGGCAGCTCCAACTAATCAGCCTCAAGCAGCTGAAATGAAGATCGAAGCTAAACCAGAAACACAAACTCAGCAAAAAGCTCAGCCAGCGGCCTCTTCTGCACAAGCTGCTCCGGAAGATATCGAAATTCCGGTCAATGGAGTGCGTAAGGCAATAGCAGCCAATATGCTGAAAAGCAAACATGAAGCCCCTCACGCATGGATGATGGTCGAGGTGGATGCTACAAACCTTGTTGAATACCGCGGATCTATAAAAGATGATTTTAAGAAAAAAGAAGGCTTCAACATCACCTTCTTTGCATTCTTTGTAAAAGCCGTGGCTCAAGCTCTTAAGGAATTTCCTCAAATGAATTCCATGTGGGCAGGGGACAAGATCATTCAGAAAAAAGAGATCAACATTTCCATAGCTGTGGCAACGGATGATGCGTTGTTTGTTCCGGTGATCAAGCAGGCTGATGAGAAGACCATCAAAGGCATCGCCCGTGAAATTACAGAGCTTGCCGGCAAGGTCAGAAACGGAAAGCTCGGATCGGATGATATGAAAGGCGGTACGTTTACGGTGAACAATACCGGTTCGTTCGGGTCTGTACAATCGATGGGCATTATCAACCATCCTCAGGCTGCGATTCTTCAGGTAGAATCAATTGTTAAGCGTCCTGTGGTCATGAATAATGGCATGATTGCGGTCCGGGATATGGTTAATCTCTGTCTGTCGCTGGATCACCGTGTGCTCGACGGCCTCGTCTGCGGACGTTTCCTTGCCAGAGTAAAAGAAATTTTAGAACATATTTCGAAGGAAAATACTTCCGTTTATTAAGAAAAAAGAGGCTGGGACATAACTAAAATTGTTGTCCTTAATCCGAATATTTCTTTTGAAGAAAGCATGAAAACAATAAAACCGAACGATTATGAACCTCTATACCAGAGATTCAAATAATCGTTCGGTTTTTTTATTAGCCGGAAACCTCTTGTCTCAGGCTCTTTTTTTCTCCTTATTTCATCGATTCTCATCCTGCGGCACTAAGAACTCCATATGCTGCTTCAATACCTTCAAGGTTTCAGGGGTTCCGGAGTATACTTCTCCATCTGTATCTGCTTTCATCGGAGTCTCGGTGTTGATTTCAATGTTTACGCCTGTGAAATGAAGAAGGTCAGAATCTTTGTTATCCCATTGGGATGCATCTTTCATTGTAAGAAGTTCTTTAATGGTTGTTAAATTGGTGTTTTTCAGAATAAACACGTCTGCCATTCCATCATCAGGTTCAATACCTGGATAAGGAAGAGCATTGGTCCCGATGAATTTTCCATTGGCTACAATCACCATTACGGCTTCTCCTTCATAATCATGGCTTTCCGTTTTCAACCTGACTGGAAATGGATCCATTTTTTGAACAGTCCGGAAAGCACTTAAAAAGTAGCTGATTTTGCCGAGCATCGCTTTTTCGCTACCGATAATATTATTGGAGGTTTCAGTTATCAAACCGATCCCCCAAAAGTTCAGTAAGTAGAGTTCATTTGCTTTAATCACATCAATGCTTTTCGTTTTTCCTTCCGTCAGAACCTGTACTGCTTCCTTCAAATTGAGGGGAATGCCCAGTGTTCTGGCAAAATCATTGCACGTCCCGCCCGGAAGTATACCGACAGCAGGTCTATTCTTGAGTGAGGCAAGTCCGTTTAAACATTCATGGACAGTCCCGTCTCCGCCTAGAATATAAACAAGATCCATTTCTTCTCCGTACAGCTCACAGTATCTTTTGGCGTCCAATGCACGCTGTGTTTGAAGAATCAGGAGATGCGGACTGGCTTTTGTCAAAATCGGAACGATGATTTGCAGGTTTTTTTCTACATTTTTTTGTCCGGCATTGCCGTTTATGATCAGCATGGTTTTTTTCATATATGATTCTTCCTTTTCTCACAGAATAGTTAAGGATAGTATACCACCCGGGGAGTCTGCAGAAACCATGAGAGGCAATTGATGGATGCCACTAGTTATAATACAATAAAGAATAAGCAGGGAATTATCGCTGTTCAAAAATGAGAACGCATTCTTAGGGGGTGGGCTTCCATTTGGAAGCGCGGGATGAGCAAGCATCAGCGAGTACAGGAAGAGCACCAAAGCGGCTTGGAGCAGGAGTGGATCCAAGCGGTAAGCAGGGCTTTAAAGGGGAAACCAGCGGACACGTTAAAAACAGTAACAAAGGAAAACATTATATTGAAACCGCTTTATTCAAAGAAAGATGCGTTACATATGCCAGAACCTGGCTCAATTCCATATACAAGAGGCACGCAGCCAGTAAAAGAAATGTGGAAAACCGCTCAGTCGGTGAACCAGTACACTTCAATCCATGATTTGTGTGCGGCGCTGAGCTCTGCGTGCGAAAAAGGAATGAATTCATTTTATTTCTCATCTGTAAGCAAGCTGGTATCCGAGAAGGATGCCAGTCTGCTTGCAAATAGTATGAAGGAAAGCAATTTGCATTATATGGTGGATTGCGGGGAAGCCCCGCATTTAATGGCCTTCTTTGCAGGATCACTCCGTGAATTTGGCGGGGGGATTATCGGCACTGACCCATACGAAGCACTTATGCTTGGCCAGCTAAGGGACGAAGACATGCTTCATGCGCTCCAATGGACGGCAGATTTTACAGAAGCATCAGCCGATCGGCTGAATCAGAAAACACTTCTGTTCAAAGGGGATTATGTGCATAACTGCGGTGCAGATGCTGTTCAGGAGCTGGCCTATACATTTGCGAAAGCAGTCGATTATATGAATTGGTACAGGCAGAGCGGGAAAACGTGTGATCTTGCCGCCAAGAAAACGGCATTCAGTTTTTCAGCTGGTTCCCAGTTCTTTATGGAGATTGCGAAACTCAGAGCGGCAAGAATAATCTGGAGCTCAATTGTTTCCGCATTCGGAGGGGACCCGGAAGCTCAAAAACTTTATGTACATGTCAAAACGTCTTCCTATAATAAATCCAAATTGGATGTTCATGTCAATCTTCTTCGTACATCCACAGAAGCTTTTTCGGCTGTACTTGGAAATGCGGATGCCATCACCGTACTCCCGTTTGATGAAGCAGATGGCGGTTCAGTTTTATCTGAGCGCATCGCAGGAAATATCCATTATTTACTCAGTGAAGAAAGCCTGCTTGGCAAAGTCAATGATCCTTCAGGCGGCTCGTTTTATATAGAATCCCTGACGAAAGAACTGGCTGAAGCAGCCTGGGAGAAAATGATTCAAATTGAGGAGAAAGGCGGATTTCTCGAAGCGCTGAGAAGCGGCTCTCTTCAATTTGATGTGGACAACACGTCTCAAAAACAGTCTGATGGACTGTTTACACAGCAGGTAAAGATGATCGGTGTGAATGATTATGCAAATCAGGAAGACCAAATTCATGAAAGCAGAGAAGAAAGCCGGCTTTTCCATTGGCCTGAAGAATCTTTCAGCAGTATTCAGAAGAAGTACGAAAAAGGAGAGGATGTATGGACTCAGCCTGCACAGGGGCGCATAGAAAAAATAAAACCAGTCCGGCTGGCGGAACCTTATGAAAAGCTGCGTATGCATGCACAGAATTATGCCCGAAGAAACGGGGAACTTCCATCTGTTCAGGTTGCGGTTTTCGGCAGTTTAAAAGAATACAAGCCACGGCTGGATTTTTTGACCGGCCTGCTTGCTTCAGGAGGAATGATACCAACTGTCACATCCATTTCCGACGCTGACCTTAGCAAGCCTTTATTTTTATGCGGACAGAATGCGGCTTATATCGAATGTGAGAAGGACATTCAGCACGTGGTAAATGAAGCTTCAGCAGACGTATTTATTACCGGCAGACAGCCTGAAGAGTGGGATGGAAGGTTTAGCCCTGATAAAGAAATGACAATGGGGATGAACCGTCTTGTATTCCTGCAGAATCTTCATGTAGCATTGGGGGTTGCAAACAAATGAAAAGAATCAAGCTGACTGCAGAACAGTTAAAAATGACTTCCGGGACCGCAACACAGACGGCACAGCCAGTGTTTGAAACCAATGAAAAAATCAAACTGAAGCAGTGGTATACACTTGAAGATGCATCGCATGTGGACGATACGTTTCCGGGCATCGCTCCCTTTACACGAGGCCCCTATGCAGCCATGTATGTCAATCGGCCTTGGACGATCCGGCAGTATGCAGGTTTTTCAACGGCTGAAGAGAGCAATGCTTTTTACAGGCGAAACCTTGCAATGGGTCAGAAAGGCTTGTCTGTGGCGTTCGATTTAGCAACGCATCGAGGCTATGATTCCGATCATCCGAGAGTAGAGGGAGATGTCGGAAAGGCCGGAGTCGCCATCGATTCCATTCTCGACATGAATATTTTATTTGATGGAATTCCTCTTGATGAGATGAGTGTGTCGATGACGATGAATGGAGCCGTCCTCCCGATCATGGCTTTTTACATTGTGTCTGCGCAGGAGCAGGGAGTTTCGTTGAATCAGCTTACAGGAACGATTCAGAATGATATTTTAAAAGAATATATGGTTCGAAACACGTATATTTATCAGCCTGAGATGTCGATGAGAATTATAGGGGATATTTTTAAATACACATCGGAACATATGCCTAAGTTCAACAGCATCAGCATTTCCGGCTATCATATGCAGGAAGCCGGTGCGCCGAATGATATTGAACTTGCCTACACACTGGCTGACGGGCTTGAGTATGTCCGAACCGGATTAAAGGCCGGTCTTGATATTGATGCCTTTGCTCCAAGACTCTCTTTTTTCTGGGCAGTGGGAATGAACTATTTCATGGAAGTGGCGAAAATGAGAGCAGCAAGGCAGATATGGTCGGAATTAATGAAGCCCTTCCAGCCGAAGAATCCGAAATCTTCTGCTCTCAGGACGCATTCGCAAACTTCCGGGTGGAGCCTGACTGAACAGGACCCATTCAATAATGTGGTTCGGACGGCAATTGAAGCTCATGCTGCTGCAATGGGCCACACACAATCACTTCATACAAATGCACTTGATGAAGCGATTGCACTGCCTACGGATTTCAGTGCGAGGATTGCAAGGAACACCCAGCTGTATCTTCAGGAGGAAACGGGTATTTGCCAGGTAATCGATCCCTGGGGGGGTTCTTATTATGTTGAATCACTTACAAATGAATTAAAGGAGCGGGCCTGGACGCTTATTAAAGAAGTCGAAGATTTAGGCGGCATGGCAAAAGCCATTGAAACCGGCCTTCCAAAAATGAGAATAGAGGAAGCTGCAGCCAGAAGACAGGCAAGGATTGATTCTGGACAAGAAACAATTGTAGGGGTAAACCGGTTCAGACTGGAAAAAGAAGACGATCTGGATGTGCTGAACATTGACAATACAGAAGTCCGAAATAAACAAATTCAGCGTCTGGAGAAGCTGAAGCGCGAAAGGAACGAACAAAGAGTCGTTCAGTCGCTTCAGGCGATCACTCAATCAGCAGAAACCGGGGAAGGGAATTTGCTTGAATTGGCTGTGGAGGCGGCAAAAAACCGCGCCACGCTTGGGGAAATTTCTTTTGCCATCGAACGGGTATCCAAAAGACATCAGGCGGTGATCCGATCCGTGAGCGGAGTGTACAGTTCCGAGTATTCAAATGAAGAGGAAATAAATAAAGTCCGGAAGGCAGCAGACGAATTTCAGGAGCTTGAAGGAAGAAGACCAAGAATTCTCATTGCCAAGATGGGGCAGGATGGCCATGACCGCGGAGCAAAGGTCATTGCAACCGCATTTGCCGATTTGGGTTTTGATGTGGATATGGGTCCTCTTTTCCAGACTCCGGCGGAAACTGCTGCCCAGGCGGTGGAGAACGATGTGCATGTTGTCGGAATGAGCTCTCTTGCAGCTGGACATAAAACGCTGCTTCCAAAGCTGAAAGCTGAACTGAAAAAGCTGGGCCGGGATGATATTCTCGTCATAATCGGGGGTGTAATTCCGTTCAAAGATTATGATTTCTTAAAAGAGAATGGAGCGGCTGAAATTTTCGGGCCGGGGACGGTTATTCCCTCAGCGGCTATGAAGGTGCTGGACAAACTATATGATGTTCTTGGCTACGAGGAAATTAAGGAAGAACGATGAAGAGAAAGCGGAATGAGAGCAATATTGACCCGCAGGTTCTCGTGCAGGGGATTCTTCAGGGTGACAGAAGCGTCCTTGCCCAATCGATTACCCTCGTTGAGAGCGGAGCCGAGCGGCATTTTGAAGCCGCCCAAAAGCTGCTCGAACAAGTAATGGATAAAAGAATCAATTCAATCCGGATCGGTATAACCGGTGTTCCGGGTGCGGGAAAAAGCACCTTTATTGATGCATTCGGGACGTATTTATGCAGTCTGGGCCATAAAGTAGCCGTACTTGCCGTAGATCCGACAAGCCATGTATCAAGGGGGAGCATTCTCGGGGATAAAACGAGAATGGAAAGGCTATCTGTTAACCCTGATGCCTTTATCAGACCGTCCCCATCAAGCGGAACGCTTGGAGGCGTCAGCCGGAAAACGAGAGAAACGATGTTTCTTTGTGAAGCAGCAGGCTATGATATTATTTTGATTGAAACAATGGGTGTCGGACAAGGTGAATACCTCGTACGGGGAATGGTCGATTTCTTTCTCCTGCTTGTTTTGACGGGTGCCGGAGATGAGCTGCAGACCATGAAGAAGGGCATTATGGAGCTTCCTGACCTGGTTGTGGTCAATAAAGCGGATGGAGATAACCTTCCTCTTGCGAATAAAGCAGTCAAGGAATACAGTACGATGCTGCACTTTTTAAAACCGTATACGGAAGGCTGGACGACAGAGGCACTTCCGGCAAGTGCTCTGGAGGAAAAAGGGATTAGGGAAATCTGGAGCCGGATTCAGGCTTTTCAATCTGCTACATGTCAGTCCGGTCTGTTTGCGGAGAGGAGGCGGCTGCAGCAGAAAGAATGGTTTCATGAAAGCATTAAGAACGAACTTCTGTATGCCTTTTACCGCAATCCGTCGGTAAAAGAACGGCTTTTTTCTGCGGAACAGGCTATTGTTGAAGAAAAGGCCGCAGTATCATCCACTGTTAAAGATCTGGTAGGGAATTTCTTCAAATCTCTCCCGAAATGAACAAGTCCGGTGAACAGAAGATGATGCAATCATTGTTGTAAAGAATACTTAATCACACCGTTTGCGGAAAACATCCTGCTCTTGGTAAAATAAAAGCAGGAAACTCAACGGAACAGTTTCTATGAAAAATGAGAGATCGATTTTTTAAACAAAGGAGAGGATCACATGAATATAGATTTCAATTTGTTCATGAATGATGTGGTCAGACAGGCACGCCAGGAAATAACGGCAGCAGGCTACACAGAACTGAAAACACCTGAAGAGGTAGAGGATACATTTAAACAGGAAGGAACCACGCTTGTGATGGTTAATTCTGTATGCGGGTGTGCAGGAGGAATCGCAAGACCTGCGGCTGCTCATTCCGTTCATTATGACAAGCGACCGGATCGCCTCGTAACGGTCTTTGCCGGCCAGGATAAGGAGGCAACAGCGAGAGCCCGGGATTACTTCACTGGCTATCCGCCATCCTCTCCATCTTTTGCTCTTTTGAAGGACGGGAAGCTGATAACAATGGTTGAACGCCATGAAATAGAAGGACATGAGCCGATGGCTGTTGTCGCTAAACTGCAGGATGCCTTTGAAAAGCACTGCAAAGAAATCTAATCATACATGTGCATAATTATTTAAAAAAGACCTTTGTTAAAAGGTCTTTTTTTTATGCTTTAACTCATTAAAACTGCGAAAAATCACTGGAAACACAGTATTTTATAAGAATAGTAAAATATAAAATAAAATTTATTTTTAAAAGAGTTATTGCATAAATATGAAATCGTGTTAAAATACAAAATATCGCATAAATATAAGGTTAAAAATTTCTTGAAAAGTTCTGGGATATAGGACATAATTTTATTAAATTTAGAATATTTTTAACTTTAAAATTATAGGGGGAAACAAACAATGAAAAAATGGTTATTTCTGGCAATCGGCCTCGTTATTGCTTCTATGCTCGCAGCATGCGGAGCATCAGAAGAAACGTCAGGGGATGGGGGAAAAGAAAAGAAGGTTCTTAAAATGGCAACTTCTGCTGACTATCCTCCGTTTGAGTATAAGGATACAGCGAAGGGTGATGACATTATTGGATTTGACGTTGATTTAGTAAATGCTCTTGCGGATGATCTCGGTTATAAAGTGGAAATTCAGGATATGGATTTTAATGGTTTAGTAGCCGGGCTGCAGGCGAAGCAAGTTGACTTGGTGCTTGCCGGTATGACACCTACGGAAGAGCGCAAGAAAAATGTTGATTTCACCGATATTTATTATAAAGCGAAACATATGATTGTTTCTCCTAAAGGGAGCGGCATAAAAACGGTTGAAGATTTGGAAGGCAAAACACTGGGCGTTCAGCTTGGCTCCATTCAGGAAGGCGAAGCAAAGAAAATTGCAGAGAAAACAAAGGTAAAAGTTGAAAACCGCAACAAAATCCCTGAGCTTGTTCAGGAAATGAAAGCCGGGCGCTTTGATGCTGCTATCATCGAGGATACAGTAGCAAAAGGATACTTTGACAAGGATAAAGAACTGGAAGGCTTCACCCTCGATTCAAGCGAAGAAGAAGCAGGTTCTGCCATTGCATTCCAAAAGGGAAGCAAGTATACAGAAGAGTTTAATAAAGCGTTGCAAAAGATGAAAGAAAACGGAGAGCTTGAAAAGCTTATTGTTAAATGGTTCAGCAAGGATCAAAAATAGAATCATCAGGAAACGTTCAACTTGATCTGGTTGAACGTTTCTTATGAAATTTGAGAAAGGAGCTGCGATATGGTTATAGATTTTGGAGCAATTTCAGACTCGATCCCTTTTATAATCGGAGGGCTCGCCATTACATTTAAATTGGTAGCTCTATCAGCCCTTTTTGGCTTCACATGGGCTATTATTCTGGCACTCTTAAAAATAAGCCGGATTAAGCCGCTTAACTGGATAGCAGATTTTTATACATCAATATTTCGGGGGACGCCGCTCGTTCTCCAGCTTGTCATTATTTATTTCGGCCTTCCGCAATTTATCGGGCCCATCGATCAATATTGGGCAGCGGTGGCAGCGTTTACCCTGAACTCGGGTGCTTACATCTCGGAAGTAATCCGCGCGGGAATTCTGGCGGTGGACAAAGGACAAAGCGAAGCCGCAATGGCGCTTGGAGTGCCATATAACCGGACGATGAAGGATATTATCCTCCCACAGGCAATTAAAAATATCCTTCCGGCCCTGGTGAATGAATTTATCACGCTTACAAAGGAATCGGCCATTGTTACCGTCATTGGTTTAGGGGATGTTATGAGAAGGGCCCAGCAGGTAGGGGGAAATACATATAAATTTTTTGAACCTCTTATTATAGCAGGGCTGATCTATTATATTCTAGTCATGATCCTGACGATGATCGGCAAGCTTGTTGAAAGGAGGCTGAGACAAAGTGATTAAAGTGGACAAGCTTCATAAATCCTTCGGAAAAAACGAAGTGCTTCACAATATTTCTGTATCCATCAATAAAGGGGAAGTTGTGGCAGTGATTGGCCCTTCCGGTTCAGGAAAATCCACATTCCTGCGATGTTTAAATCTGCTTGAAGTTCCAACAAGCGGAGAGATTGAAGTCGGAGGGCAAAAAGTAACAGACCCGAAAGTGAAAATTAATTCAATCCGCCAAAATCTCGGAATGGTGTTTCAGCACTTTTATCTCTTCCCGCACAAAACCGTTCTGCAAAATCTTACTTATGCGCCGACTACGGTGAAAGGGCTCTCCAAAGCAGAAGCTGAAGAGAGGGCAAAAGCCCTTCTCGTAAAAGTCGGTCTCGCTGAAAAAGCAAATGAATATCCGAGCCGTTTATCAGGAGGCCAAAAACAAAGGGTGGCAATTGCCAGAGCTTTAGCGATGAATCCGGACGTCATGCTTTTTGATGAGCCTACTTCCGCCCTGGATCCGGAGATGGTCAAGGAAGTTCTGGATGTAATGAAGGATTTGGCGCATACTGGGATGACCATGATTATCGTGACCCATGAGATGGGATTTGCAAGAGAAGTGGCAGACCGTGTCCTGTTTCTGGATGGAGGCTCGCTTGTAGAGGATGCCCCTCCGGCGGAATTCTTCGCTCAGCCGAAATCACAAAGGGCACAAGACTTTTTGAGTAAGATATTATAAACGAATGAAGGACTTTTGAGCTGGCCAAATGGTGTCTTTGCTCCTGTCTGAAATGACAGGGGCTGGCATTTCCATTTGGAACAGCTCTTTTTTTAGGTTAAAATAAAGGAACAAAAGATATAGGAGTTTTTACATGAAATTTCGAATTGGCTACAGAACAATAAAAACTGCCCTCGGAACCGCTGCAGCAATCAGCCTTGCACAGCTTTTCGGGCTTCAAAACTTTCCATCTGCCGGAATCATTGCGATTCTCTGCATTCAAGTCACACAAAAGAAATCTTTGCAAAGCTCATGGGCGAGATTTTTAGCCTGCTCCATTGCCATTTTGTTTTCATTTGTGTTTTTTGAGCTTTTCGGCTATTCACCCATTGTGATTGGCGTTATGCTGCTCCTGTTTATTCCGGTAGCCGTAATGGCCAAAGCAAAAGAAGGAATCGTTACCAGTTCCGTCATTATCCTTCATTTATATGCATCCAATCATATAACCCTATCGCTTATTTTAAATGAACTTGCATTGATTGCGACAGGAATTGGGGTAGCTCTCATTATGAATCTATATATGCCAAGCGTTAATCGCATCCTCGTGTCCTATCAGCAAAAAATTGAAGCCAATTTTGCTCTGATTTTCCGACAAATGGAGCTGTTTTTGCTTGAAGGGGACAATCAGTGGGATGGAAAGGAAATTACTGAAACAGCTCATCTGATACACGAAGCGAAGTCCCTTGCTCTCCGGGACGTGGAAAATCATTTTCTCCGCAACGAAAATCTATACTACCATTATTTTCGAATGAGAGAAAAACAATTTGAATTGATTGAACGTCTCCTTCCTCTTATCTCCAATTTGTCAGTTACGGTAGAGCAAGGTGAGATGATTGCTGACTTTATCAAAGATTTGCGCGAGCATATTCATCCGGGAAACACGGCTCATTTATTTTTAAGAAGATTGGATGACATGAAAGTCTCTTTTCAGGAGATGCCTCTTCCTCAAACGAGGGAAGAATTCGAAACCCGCGCATCCCTGCTTCACCTTGTTCGTGAACTGGAACAATATTTAGTCATGAAAAGTTATTTCAAAGGCTTGAAATAAGCATGAATCATCTTCTTATTCCTCATACTAAAGGAAAAAGAAGGTGCCGCAATTGAAGTGGGTAATCCTTATTTCGATTTTGATGGCTTCCCCTATCTGGCCTCTTGGACATAATCCTGTACAAGGAGATCCATACCTCATCATTAATAAGCAAACAAATAGAATGGCTTTTATTGACGATGGATCCATTCAAAACATTTACTCGGTTGCAAGCGGGAAGGAATCGGGTATGACACCTGAGGGGGAATTTTCGATCGTTGTGAAAGCAATCGATCCGTATTACCGGAAAAAAGATATCCCCGGAGGAGATCCGAAAAATCCTTTAGGTCCCCGCTGGATCGGATTTGATGCAGAAGGAACAGATGGACGGACTTACGGCATTCACGGGACGAATCTTGAATCTTCAATTGGAAGCTTTGTCACCCAAGGCTGTGTACGAATGCATAATGAAGAAGTGAAGCAGCTCTTCTCTAAAGTTCCAATTGGGACGAAAGTATGGATTTTAAAAACGAACCAATCATTTGAAGCATTGGCGAAAGAAAAAGGAGCCATACGGGAACATGAATAGAGGAGAAAAACCCGCTGCAGCCGGCGGGTTTTTTCTTCGTTTATTTTTATGGGAGGAGTTTGTCTTTTAAGGAGGAATAGATAGGGAAGGGAAAACGAATAGAGGGAGTGGGAAGCATGCAGACACTGTTTGCGTATAACTGGATGGTCAGGGAAGAGTGGTACAAGTGGTGCGAAGAAATACCGGAAAAAGAATTGCTGCAAGTCCGGACCGGGGGTGTGGGGGGGATCTTGCACACTCTCTTCCACATAGCAGATGTAGAATGGAGCTGGATACGCGGTTTGGAGGGGAAACCTGATTTTCAGGAAAATTTTGAAGGGTACCGGAGTCTTGAGAAAGTAAAAAGGCTGGACGAAGCGTTTAAGCCGGAAGTTAAGAAGTTTGTGGAAGCATGGGATGAACGGACGATGAATAACAAAGTGCTGGCAAATGAATGGCCGGATGGAAGCGTGGAGAACTTCACTTGGGGAGAAGTGATGCGTCATGTTATTGCTCACGAAATCCATCATATCGGCCAGCTTTCAGTCTGGGCCAGAGAGACGGGAAGGAAGCCTGTTTCAGCCAATGTAATCAGACGTGGGCTTATTGCCCCCCGCTGAATCTGACACGGAAAGATAAAAGAGCCGTCGTGCTGACCTCGCACCGGCTCTTTTTTATTCTGCTATTTAAAAACCGATAAAAGTTGATAGCCCGGCAAGAAGCGTTGTGAGAAGCATGATGCCTAGCATAACCATGACAACAATTTTTTGGACTTTTTTATTGGACATGTTAATCACTCCCAAAAATCAATAGTTTTATTTTAACTTGAATTGCTGAACGGGACAAGCCTAATTCTTAATGGAGATCTTGCTCGAATAAGAAGGATTCACGGCGGATTTTGGAGAATGTATGTATGTATCCGTTTACAGCATGGGGGAGATTAAACATGATAAACAAAGTAGATCATTTAGGGATAGCGGTCAAATCCATCCGGAATTCGCTGCCGCTGTATGAGAAAACACTGGGGATGAAGCTGATCGGAGAAGAAGAGGTGCCTTCGCAGCTTGTTAAGGTAGCCTTTCTGGACGCGGGCAATCAGAAAATCGAACTGCTTGAACCAACCTCAAGCGAAAGCCCCGTTGCCCGATTCATTGAAAAAAGAGGCGAAGGGATCCACCATATCGCTTATAAAGTGGAAAACATTGAAGAGCGGATTGAAGAGCTGATGAAACAGGGGGTTGCTATGATTGACAGCAAGCCAAGAATAGGAGCGGGCGGGGCATCTATTGCATTCCTTCACCCTAAGTCTACAGGGGGAACATTGACAGAGCTTTGCGAAAAAAAGGGGATTGATGGGATATGAGTATGGATATTTACGATAAAATCAACGAATTATATGACCGCCGGCGTGAAATCGAGCTGGGCGGAGGCGATGATAAAATAGAGAAGCAGCACGAAAAAGGGAAGCTGACAGCAAGAGAACGCATTGATCTGCTTGTAGATGAAGGAACGTTTGTCGAACTGAACGCATTCGTTGAACACCGGAGCAGCGATTTCGGCCTCCAGGGGAGGAAGGGGCCAGGAGACGGGGTAGTAACCGGATATGCAAAGGTAAATGGGCGGCCAATCTATTTATTCTCGCAGGATTTTACTGTATTCGGAGGGGCCCTTGGCGAAATGCATGCAAAAAAAATAGCAGCAGTGATGGATCTGGCTGCGCAGAACGGCACCCCATTCATCGGCTTGAATGACTCCGGAGGTGCGAGGATTCAAGAGGGTGTGGTATCATTAGATGGCTACGGACACATCTTTTACAGGAACAGCATCTATTCAGGTGTGATCCCCCAAATTTCCGTCATACTCGGACCATGCGCAGGCGGTGCGGTTTATTCACCTGCAATTACAGACTTTGTCTTTATGGTTGAAAAAACAAGCCAAATGTTTATCACAGGACCTAAAGTGATTGAAACCGTAACTGGTGAGAAAATCAGCTCTGAGGATCTTGGCGGAGCAAATGTACATAATACAGTGAGCGGGAATGCCCATTTTTCAGGCAGTTCCGAACAGGAAGTTCTGGAGAAGGTCCGGCATCTTTTGAGCTATCTTCCCCAAAATAATGAAGAGAAGCCACCAAAAACGCAAGAGCCTGAAGGAAGCGATTACCGTCCTGATCTTACAGACCTTATCCCTTTTGATGCCATCCGGCCCTATGATGTCAGAACGGTCATTCAAAACATCATGGATCCTGAAACCTTTATGGAAGTTCATGAGGGGTTTGCGAAAAATATGGTGGTCGGGTTTGCAAGGCTAAAGGGGAAGACAGTGGGGCTCGTTTGCAATCAGCCTAAATATATGGCTGGAGGGCTGGACATCGATTCTTCAGATAAAGCCGCTCGTTTTATCCGTTTTTGTGATTCTTTTAACATCCCGATTATTACGTTTGAGGATGTAACCGGATTTTTCCCGGGGGTTAAACAGGAGCATGGAGGGATTATCCGGCACGGAGCGAAAATTTTATATGCCTATTCTGAAGCGGTTGTTCCGAAAATCACCGTCATCCTTCGAAAGGCTTATGGCGGTGCCTACGTAGCCCTTAACAGCAAATCAATCGGAGCAGATTTGGTCTATGCATGGCCGAATGCGGAAATCGCGGTTATGGGTCCCCAAGGTGCAGCGAACATTATTTTTGCGCGGGACATTCAAAACAGCGAAGATCCTGAGGCAGAAAGAGCAAAAAAAATCGATGAATACCGTGAAAAATTTGCGAATCCGTATGTAGCCGCAAGCCAGGGCATGGTGGATGATGTGATTGACCCTCGCGAAACCCGGATCAAGCTGGTTCAGGCACTGGATATGCTATCCGGAAAAAAAGAGCAGCGGCCGTTTAAAAAGCACGGAAACATCCCGCTTTAACAAATGAAATTGGAGGGACAGATATGGTAAACCAAGACAGAATTGTCGAAGAATTTTTAGAACTTGTAAAAATTGACTCAGAAACAAAATTCGAAACCGAAATTGCAAAAGTGCTGAAAGAGAAATTCACTGCCCTTGGTCTTCATGTGACCGAAGACGATACAACAGGTGTAACTGGACACGGTGCAGGCAATCTTGTCTGCACGCTCGAAGCGACGAAAGAGGGAATTGATCCGATTTACTTCACATCCCATATGGATACCGTTGTTCCGGGAAAAGGAATCAAACCATCCATTAAAGACGGATATATTGTGACAGACGGCACGACGATTCTTGGAGCAGATGATAAAGCAGGCCTAGCTGCAATGTTTGAAGCGATCCGTGTACTAAAAGAAGAAAACATTCCGCACGGCAAAATTGAATTTGTCATTACGGCCGGAGAAGAGTCAGGTCTAGTCGGCGCGAAAGCATTGGATCCGAAGCTCATGACAGCAAAATTCGGGTATGCGCTTGACAGCGATGGAAAAGTGGGCGATATCATCGTCGCGGCTCCGACCCAGGCTAAAGTCAGAGCAGTCATTAAAGGGAAAACAGCTCACGCCGGAGTAGCTCCTGAGAAGGGTGTTTCTGCGATTACCATTGCAGCGAAAGCCATCTCAAAAATGCCGCTTGGCCGTCTCGATGAGGAAACAACCGCAAACATCGGCCGATTTGAGGGAGGAACCCAAACGAATATCGTATGTGATCATGTGGATATCCTCGCAGAGGCTAGATCTCTTGTGCCGGAAAAAATGGAAGCGCAAGTTGAAAAAATGAAAGCTGCGTTTGAAGAAGCAGCACAGGAACTTGGCGGCCAGGCCGAAGTCGATATTCAGGTTATGTATCCCGGCTTCAAATTCGGCGAAGGGGATCATGTCGTAGAGATCGCGAAGCGTGCAGCAGCAGCGATCGGACGCGAAAGCCGTCTGCTTACAAGCGGAGGCGGAAGCGATGCAAACGTTATTGCAGGAAACGGGATTCCTACTGTAAACCTTGCTGTAGGATACGAAGACATTCATACAACAAATGAGAAAATGCCAATTGAAGAACTGGTGAAAACAGCTGAAATGGTTGTTGCAGTGATTGAAGAAGCAGCGAAATAAAAAAGAGGCGGGGACAAAAGGTTTCCGTCTAATAAAAAAACCGAACGATTATTTGAAACTCTGATATAGAGCTTCGTAATCGTTCGGTTTTACTGTTTTTCATGCTTTTTTCAAAGGCTATGTTAAAGCATGTTGTTGATGTTTAACACCTGTTGATTGGAGCGGAAGGCGTGAGACTCCTGCGGGAGCAGCGGGACAGGTGAGACCCCGCAGTGGCGAAGCCAGGAGGAGGCTCACCGCCCGCCCCGCGGAAAGCGAACGCCTGAAGCGGAAATCAACAGCCAAGTTTAACAGTGCTTTTTCGAAAGAAATATTCGGCTTTAAGGACAACAATTTTAGTTATGTCCCAGGCTATTTTCTATTATTTTCCAATTGAAAATCCATCAAACAATCTTCCTCCATAAGGGAGCAGGACGCGATCAATCAGTTGATTCAGGCTTGTAAGTTGATTCCTTCTGTAAAAATCATCTAATGCATTCAGGAAGTCATTTGCAAGTGGGGCATTAAATGCCGCCAGTGACCGGTACTTCCATTTTCCGGATCCGATCCATTGTCCATTTATTCTCATATAAAATTCATAAATCAGATCGGAAAGGGCTTGAACAGTGAAAATCTGCTCTTCCCTTGTTAAGCTGTCCACCAAATCCGCAGCGGCATCAGAAATAAAGTACCTGTGCCTTTCAATCTCCGATTTTGTCCAGCTTTCAGGACCTTTACGCCATTCTTCTTCCGCCTCTTTTTTCAATCGCGCAGCTATTCCGCTATCTTTTATTACACGTCCCTCCCAAACCATCCGCTGCATGCAGGGGTTTGCCCTCGCTCGATCGGAATCGTATATCTTCTTGTAGGATGTAAGACTATGTACGAAAAGTTCCACCGGCCACTCGTGAAAATACAACGATTCCCGGTAAGACTGTGTAACTGATTGGGTAAAGATGATGATGTCGAGGTCAGAGGAAGATTTTTCTTCCCCTCTTCCCGCACTTCCTGCAAGAATTGCCGCATCACAATCCGGATGAAATGCTTTTACAAAAGCCGCTGCTGCAGTGAAAGGTTCTATTTTGTCCATTTACATCCTCCTGATCAAGTTTTCCTTATTCTACTATAAAAGAGAAAGGGAAAGGCGAAAGGGACGAATTTTTCCGGAAAGCTTTTCCAAAAAACAGATCCATAGTATGATAGATTAGGATGAAAGTTGGAAGGAGCCTGATTGATTATGAAAGCCGTCATTTTTCAAATCCAGGAAGAGGATTTTGGAATCCCGATAGAACATGTAGTATCCATTGAGAAAGTATTGGATTTAAAACCGATTCCCAGCCTGCCTGACTATGTAAAAGGAGTCATGCCGATTAGAAAAGATCTCGTTCCAATTATTGATCTTGCCTTGCTGTTTTCAAATAAGGCAAATAGCGCACTGGATGATTCAAAGGTTATAACCATTCATTCAAATGAGATGAATGCAGGTTTGCTCGTAAATGACGCAAAGGAGATTCTGGAGCTTCAGGAAAGTGATTTAAAGCCTCTTCCTCTTGGGGCAGCAGCCTCTGCTGATTGGTTCTCATCGATTGCCATGAAAGAAGGCCGGCTTATTACGGTCGTTGACTCTGCCTCTTTCATTCGTACACTTGAAGGCATCGAACAAATAAGAGCTGAAATCATAGACCTTCAAAAAGAAAGCACAGAAAAAGCATCCATCTGACAGGATGCTTTTTAATTTATATTTTGGCCTTCCGAATATGATTTGAAAGGGTGATGTTCATTCATGCTTTACGACAGCAGATATCATTTGCATATAGGCTACTATGAAAAAGGTCTGGATTTTGAAGCTGTTGCATATAAAAGGGAATTGGAAGATATATGGGACGTGTTTTTTGATTTTAAGTTTTATAATCTGAAGATTCCTTATGGGAATCGCAATTTTGCCTTACAGCATGTTGGGATCAGAATTTTTTCCGTTAAAGAATCGGACCTGGATTACGATGTTGGAGCGCAGAAATTCGAAGAGTGGTTAAGAAGTGAACAGATTATATAAAATCTTTAAGCGCGCGGCAATTTTAAACCGCCTTTCTGGAGAAGGTTCAGGAGCGAAGAGGATTAATTTCGCTCATAAATTCTGATTTCCTGAGCCTTGCTTTGAATCGCTTCAAGCTGGCGTGTTAATCCTGTGTTGCTTTTTAAATCCTCTGTATAGGTATTATTTTCAATAGCGCTTAAATATTCTTCAATATTCTGAAGCGCATGCCGATTCTGTTTCAGCAAATCGAGATGCAGGTCATTCATCTGCTCTGGAGCCTGAATCTTATTAAATGCTGTAATTCGATCTTTCATACTGATCAGCATCGACTTGAGTTCCGACCTCGCCGTTTCACTCTCTGCAGCGTCGTAGAAGAGCGTGGATAGATCCTCAGCGGAGGAAGACAGCTCAAGGGCAAAGGTTGATGCTTCTTCACCATATGAGACCGGCTTCGGAGGCATGGAACATCCGGTTAAGGAAATTATAATGAGTGCAAGAAAGGATATGAGCTGTTTCATATAGGAATACCTCCGTATTAACTGCTTTAGTCCATTATTTTATTATTACCACTCTCTTTCCTTTTTATGCATCTATCAAGACTTGAAATGAAGAGAAAATGGTCGTTTATGATAAAATGGATAGAGGACCTGAACAGGGAAGTGAACGGAATGCAGGAAGAAGGGAAAAAAGGAAGAATCATTTTTCACATTGATATGAACAGCTTTTATGCTTCGGTAGAGATGGCCTATGATCCGGAATTAAAAGGCAAACCTGTCGCGATTGCCGGGAATGTGGAGGAACGGAAGGGGATCATAGTGACCTGTTCGTATGAAGCAAGGAAATTCGGAGTAAAAACTACGATGCAGCTTTGGCAGGCGAGGAGACTCTGCCCCGGCCTCATAGTGAGGAAACCAAATTTTGAACGGTATCGCCAATCGTCAAAAGCAATGTTCGATGTGCTGAGAGAGTATACTCCTTTAGTTGAGCCGGTAAGCATTGATGAAGGGTACATGGATATAACGGATTATACAAACGGAGAAAATCCCATCCATATCGCAGAATCTCTTCAAAAACGGCTCATGAATGAATTGATGCTTCCTTCCAGTATAGGAATTGCACCTAACAAATTTTTGGCGAAAATGGCCTCTAACATGAAAAAGCCCCTGGGGATTACGGTGCTCCGCAAGCGGGAGCTGAACAAGCTGCTCTGGCCGCTGCCCGTAGAGGAAATGCACGGAGTTGGGGAGAAAACAGGAGAAAAACTGAAAGGGATTGGCATTCATACCATTCAGGATCTTGTTCTTGCAGATGGCGGAAAGCTGAAAGAACTGCTTGGAATTAACGGAGAACGTCTGAAAAAACGGGCCTCAGGAATAGACGGCCGGCCTGTGGATCCGGAATCGATCTACGATTTTAAAAGCATCGGAAATTCTTCTACCCTGCCAAAAGATTCATCAAATCCAAGGGAGCTGGATAAACTAATTGCGAAGCTCTCTGAATCCGTAAGCAGGAGAATGAATCGAAAAAATGTTCTGGCTTCAAGGCTTTCCATTATGATCAGATATGGTAACCGGCAGACCTTTACTAGAACAGCAAAGATGGATAACCCTGCTGCCGCTGCTTCGGAAATTGAAGAAAAAGCGAAGCAGATCTTTTATAAGCACTGGACGGGAGAACCGATTCGCCTAATCGGAATAACCGGTACTGATTTACTTGAAAAGGAAGAGGCTGTCAAGCAGCTGGATTTGTTTTCCTATCAGGAAGATGCAAAAAATGAGCCTCTATGGAATGTTCTTGATCAAATCAATGGGAAGTTCGGGAAGAATACCATTAAAAGGGGAATAACCGGCAGTACTGATGAAGAGAATACGAGCGGGACAAGTTTTAATAAAGATTTTCTCCAGGATGCAAAAAAGCATGGGGAGACCTTTTAATGCAGCCTAGGTCGCTTTGCTTGAAACCATCTTATCAAGTGTGCTATTTTCAACAATGTAGCGAAACAAACGTACAGGAAAGGACGTTTTGGCATGTCAAAACAGCAAATTGGTGTAATCGGTCTTGCCGTAATGGGCAAGAACTTAGCTTTAAATATTGAGAGCCGCGGGTATTCGGTTTCCGTTTACAACCGTTCTACAGATAAGACAGAGGATTTTCTTGCAGAATCTGAAGGGAAAAATGTTAAAGGTACATACAGCATCGAGGAGTTTGTTCAATCCCTTGAAACTCCGAGAAAAATTTTGCTGATGGTTAAAGCCGGTCCGGCAACAGATGCAACGATTGAAACCCTGCTTCCGTATTTAGATAAAGGGGATATTCTCATTGATGGGGGGAATACATTCTTTAAAGATACGCAGCGGAGAAATGCTGAGCTTGCTGAGAGCGGCATTCACTTTATCGGTACCGGTGTTTCCGGCGGTGAAGAAGGTGCGTTAAAAGGTCCTTCCATCATGCCGGGCGGGCAGAAGGAAGCTCATGAACTGGTTAAGCCGATTCTTGAAGCCATTTCTGCAAAAGTGGATGGTGAAGCGTGCACAACGTATATCGGACCGGATGGTGCCGGCCACTATGTGAAAATGGTGCACAATGGAATTGAATACGGAGATATGCAGCTTATTTCAGAAGCCTATTTCCTGCTCAAAAATGTTCTCGGTCTTTCTGCTGAAGAATTTCACGAAGTGTTTGCAGAATGGAATAAGGGAGAGCTTGACAGCTATCTGATTGAAATCACAGCGGATATCTTCACCAAAACAGATGATGACACAGGCAAGCCTCTTGTAGATGTTATATTGGATACGGCCGGCCAAAAAGGAACAGGCAAATGGACCAGCAGCAATGCACTGGATCTTGGTGTCCCTCTTCCGATCATCACAGAATCTGTCTTCTCCCGGTTCATCTCCGCTATGAAAGATGAGCGTGTAAAAGCGAGCAAAGTTTTGTCCGGTCCTGAAGCAGGCTCGTATACAGGGGATAAAAAGGAATTAATTGAAGCAGTGCGCCAGGCTCTGTTTATGAGTAAAATCTGTTCCTACGCGCAAGGCTTCGCTCAGATGAAAGCTGCATCAGAGGAATATAACTGGAATTTAAAATATGGTGAAATTGCCATGATTTTCAGAGGCGGATGCATCATTCGTGCTGCCTTCCTCCAGCAAATTAAAGAAGCTTTCGACCGTGATGCGAATCTATCGAACCTTCTTTTGGATCCTTATTTTAAAGAAATTGTGGAAAAATATCAGGTTTCACTGCGGAAAACGCTCTCGGTTGCCATTGAAAACGGAGTCGCTGTACCAGGCTTCTCTGCTGCTCTTGCATATTTTGACAGCTACCGTACAGCCGTTCTTCCTGCAAATCTGATTCAAGCCCAGCGTGATTATTTCGGTGCTCATACGTATCAGCGTACAGACAAAGAAGGAATCTTCCATACAGAGTGGATGAGTAAATAATAGTGAAATGGAAAAGGGTCCAGCTCGAACATCGAGCTGGACCCTTTTTTTGAACCGTGCTCTACCTATTTTGTATAGATGAAAACGGTTAAGAAAAAAATTCATCAACTTACATGTTTGAAGGGTCACAAATTGAGGAACTATAAGAGAACATTCACTGTCAATACAGTCTAGTCATATTAGGAGTCGATCAGCATGATAGGAATTTTGTTAGCACTTATCCCGGCTGTAACATGGGGAAGCTTAGTTTTAATCAGTGTAAAGCTTGGAGGAGACGCCAAAAGCCAAACACTTGGAATCACGGCAGGAGCGCTCCTGTTTGCTGTTGTTACATATTTCTTCACCTTTCCGGAAATTACCGGAATTGCCTGGGGGATCGGGATTGTCTCAGGTGTATTATGGGCTATTGGACAATTTGGTCAGCTATCCAGCGTGAAATATATTGGAGTAGCCAAAACGGTTCCGATTTCAACCGGCTTGCAGCTGATCGGCACCACTCTTTTTGGGGTCTTGCTCTTTAAAGAATGGGATACGAAAACGGCGATTATTCTCGGTTCAATTGCAGTAGCTTCCATTATCATCGGGGTCATTTTAACCTCTGTCGGACAAAAAGCAGAAAATGAAGAGGATAAAAAGCATTTAAAAAAAGGTTTGCTTATTTTGCTCGTTTCCTCGCTGGGTTATATAGGATATGTCGTCATCATCCGTCAATTTGATATCGATGGATGGTCAGCGATTCTTCCCCAAGGAATAGGAATGGCTGCAGGAGCAATCGTGCTTACGTTTAAGAGTAAACCGTTCAATAAATACGCTTTGCGGAATGTGTTAACGGGGATTTGGTGGTCAGCGGGAAATCTCGGGCTCCTGCTCAGTCTTCCGCTGATTGGCGTAGCGACAAGCTTTTCTTTATCTCAAACGGGAATTGTTATTTCTACACTGGGAGGGCTTTTCCTGCTGAAAGAAAAATCGGCAAAAAAGCAAATCATTATGGTTGTTATAGGATGCTTGCTCATTATCGCAGGCGGCGTCCTTCTTGGATATACAAAACGATAAGAAAAAGGAGCTGTTCGTATGTTTAAGGATTTGGAAGGAAAAGTAGTCGTTGTTACAGGAGCAAGCTCAGGACTTGGGCGTGCAATCGCCAAGCGTTTTGGAGAAGAAAAAGCAAAGGTTGTCATCAATTATTATAAAAATGAAGGCAAATCAGATGAACTGATTGGTGAAATCAAAGAAGCCGGCGGAGAAGCTGTAAAGGTTCAAGGTGATGTATCGAAGGAAGAAGATGTGAAAAAAATCATCCAGTTTGCTATTGATACATATGGCACTCTTGACGTCATGGTCAATAATGCCGGAATTCAAAATGAGGTTCCTTCAGAGGAATTGTCTCTTGAGGACTGGAATAAAGTGATTTCAACTAACCTGACAGGAATTTTCGTTGGCAGCCGGGAAGCTATAGCCTATATGCTGAAACACGACATTAAAGGAAGCGTAATTAATATGTCTTCTGTGCATCAAATTATTCCCTGGCCTCATTTCGCTCATTACGCTGCATCAAAGGGGGGGATCAAGATGCTGAGCGAGACACTGGCCCTTGAATTTGCGCCGCACGGCATTCGAGTGAACTGCCTTGCTCCAGGAGCGATCAACACACCGATAAACAAAGAAAAATTCAGCGATCCGGTCGCGAAAGAAGAAGTACTGAAAATGATCCCGTTTAATAAAATCGGAGAGCCTGAGGAAGTGGCAGCCGCGGCCGTTTGGCTGGCTTCTAAGGAAGCCAGCTATGTGACCGGAACGACGCTTTACATTGATGGAGGAATGACGAATTATCCAAGTTTCCAGGCCGGAAAAGGCTGACAAAAAACACGCCCGCAGAGGGCGTGTTTTTTCAGGACTGAGATTTATGATGGGATCGTTTGACTTGAAATAATGTTCCTTGACCGCATCAGAATGCGGGGAAATGGCGGGAAGAATAAGAATGGCTGCCGGAGAATTCCGGCAGCCTGAATCGTTTTATTCTGCTTTCAATCCTTCAAATAAAAGAATTCTTGCAGGTGCGGCATCCTTGCCTAAAATCTTTAGCGGTGCCGCAACCATAAAGTAGCTTCCTTCGCTCACTTCTTTTAGACGCAGACCTTCAATAATGATGACTCCATGCTCAAAAAGGGTTTTGTGAGTAGGGTGTCCCTCTTGGCTTCTTTCAACGCCAAGCGCATCAATCCCGACTCCTCTGATGCCGATTTCACTTAAGTGCTTCGCAGCGCATTCAGCAACGAAGATAAATTCAAAGTTAAACGAATCCTCAAGAGAATTTTTGGTTTTAAAAAGGACAAAGTCGCCTTTTTGAATATCAAAATGTTCGATATCTTCCTTGCGGATCCGGTCTTCAACCCCAGTCAAATCAAATACTTTCGCTTGTCCGACTAGGTCATCCAAAGAGATGGATTCCATCGTATCGCCTTCGACGATCATATGAAGAGGGGAGTCAACATGTGTTCCTGTATGCAGGTCCATGGCAATACGTGTCTCGGTTACGTAGCCATTGGTTGCTGTGTTCAGAACAGGCTGTTTTTCTTCTTTGTTTTTATAAACGGGCATGCCTTCAAAGATTGGAGCAGATACATCAAACATTTTCATAGGAAGTCCTCCTTTTACGAATTGGCTAAACGCCCTGCAGCAAAAGCAGGGCGTTTAAATTTAATTTCACTGAAAGTAACCGTACAGCTCTAGGGCTTATTTATTCTGTGTCCGTTACCGGCCACCAGTGGTAGCCGTCTTTTGCAAGAAGCTCATCTGATGCATCCGGGCCCATTGTGCCGGACTGATAATTAGGGAAATCACCAGCGACGCTTGACCAGGCCTTCGCAATGGTATCAACGTAACTCCAGGTTAGAGCCACTTCATCCCAGTGGGTAAAGTTAGTCGCATCTCCGTGCAGGCAATCATCAATTAACTTTTCATATGCTTCAGGTGTATTAATGCCATCTATGCAGTTATTGCAATAGTCAAGCTTAATTGGTCTAGCGTAAGAACCGTCGCCCGTTTTCTTTGCATTTAAATGAAGGGTAATTCCCTCATCCGGCTGGATATTAATTACAAGAAGATTCGGATGCATGCTGTCACCATTGTTATAGTAAAGGTTCATTGGAATATCTTTAAACTGGACTACAATTTTCGTTGACTTGGCAGGCATGCGTTTCCCGGTACGAATATAAATAGGAGTTCCGGCCCATCGGAAGTTGTCGATGGTCAGTTTTCCGGCTACGAATGTTTCCGTATTGGAATTTGGATCAACATTGCTTTCTTCACGATAGCCTGGAACATCGTTATTTTGTATGCTTCCTTTTCCGTATTGGCCGCGGACAAAATAATCAGATACTTCATTTTCCTTCAGCGGGCGAAGGGCACGGAGCACTTTTACTTTCTCGCTGCGGATTTCTTCATCTGTCAGTTTGATTGGAGGCTCCATCGCAAGAAGGGCTACCACTTGAAGGATATGGTTTTGAACCATATCTTTAAGGGCACCGGAAGATTCATAATAGCGTCCCCGGTCTTCCACTCCAAGAGATTCACTGGATGTGATTTGGATATTCGCGATATACCGGTTATTCCAGAGCGGTTCAAAAATGGCATTGGCGAAGCGGATGACTTCAATATTCTGCACCATTGCTTTACCGAGGTAATGGTCAATCCGGTAAATTTGATCTTCTGAGAACGCGGCGCGAATTTCATCGTTCAGCTTTTGAGCGCTTGGAAGATCGGTCCCAAATGGTTTTTCTATGACCAAACGGCTCCAGCCTTCAGAAGAGGTAAGCCCTTCATTTTTAAGATTCATGGCAATCGTTCCGAAGAATTCCGGCGCCATGGCCATGTAAAACATCCTGTTGCCGGGAATATCGTATGTATGATCAAGTTCTTCCATCAATCCTTTGAGTTCCTTATAGGATCCTGGATTCGTTACATCAAAAGGATGATAGTAGAAATGAGAAAGGAAATCGTCCATTTCTTCATGTTCCGGTACGCTGTTCTCGATGGAAGTGTTAACGTTCTGGCGGAACTCTTCATTCGACCAGGGTCTGCGTCCAACTCCCACCACTGCAAAGTCTTTGCCAATCCGGTTATTTTGAAGAAGACGATAAATGGATGGGTAAAGTTTGCGTTTAGCTAAATCTCCGGTAGCACCGAAAATAACAATTACGGCTTTTGGATTTTGTTCTGTATTCACTATAAAGACCTCACTTTTCTTATAGTCAAGTGCCAGTTCTTTGGCTTCGTCACGATTCCGAATAAGCAAATGAATGCTTTTTAAAAAAGGTCCCGTACAGGTTCTTAATTTTAAAGCTTCATTCAGGTTAAAGCAAACATTTGAACTAAGTTTCTTTCATTAGTATAGACGACGAATCAAAAAACATTTACCTTCCCATTAAATAGGCGGTGAAATTTCGGAAAAAGGAAAAAAAGGAAATAAAATAAGGGGATTTTTGATTAAACGGGAGTCATGTTTCTTTTTATCATAGGTGTACACCATGTAAATCAGGGAATGCACCGTAACTGCAGGTCATCAGAGGTTCCGTCATTCCCGCACCACCGTCTCCTTGAAGTCCATCCTTCATATTATGACTGCCAGCCGACGGGCAATCTGATAGGTAGGATTGCTCACAGGCTGCCTTAGTCAGTAACTGGAAAAACATGCAATGTGAGCTGTCCATCATTCCTGTTTTCATGTATTCTATATAGAAGAATTGTTCTTAGGAGGATCAGCATTGAACGTATTATTTTTAGGGACAGGTGCAGGTGTGCCTTCCAAACAGCGGAATGTTTCTTCTCTGGCACTTGAACTGCTTGAAGAACGGGGAGCGGTCTGGCTTTTTGACTGTGGAGAAGGAACGCAGCACCAAATTCTCCACACATCTTTAAAACCGCGCAAAATTGAAAAGATTTTTATTACACACATGCACGGAGATCATATATTCGGACTTCCCGGCCTGCTCGGGAGCAGATCATTTCAGGGAGCAGAAGACCCGTTAATGATTTACGGGCCAAAAGGAATTAAGCAATTTGTCGGCGCAGCCCTGGCCCATAGCCAGACACATCTCAGATATCCGATTGAAGTGATCGAAGGGGAAGGAGGCATTGTATTTGAAGATGATCAGTTCATCGTCGAAGCAATCCTCCTGGAGCACGGTATTCCGAGCTATGGCTACCGGATAACGGAAAAGGACAAACCGGGTACCCTGATGGCAGACAAACTGATGGCAGCCGGCATTAAGCCGGGTCCCGTCTATCAGCAGTTAAAAGAAGGCGGAACCGCGGTGATGGAGGACGGAACTGTCCTGAATGGCCGCGATTATCTCGGTCCGCCTAAACGCGGGAAAATCATTGCCATAGCAGGGGATACGCGAAGCTGTCCACAGCTTGGAAGGCTTGCGGAAAATGCGGACCTTCTCGTCCATGAAGCTACATTCGCCGAAGCGGATGAGAAACTTGCACATGAATATTTTCACTCTACCACCATTCAAGCCGCTGCTCTTGCTCAAAATTATGCCGTGAAGCAGCTCGTCCTTACCCATATCAGTGCAAGGTATCAGGGCGAGCAGGTTCAAATGCTGTTAAACGAGGCAAGAAAAATTTTTGCTAATACCGCCATTGCTGAGGATTTATTGAGAGTGGAAATGACGTAATCAGGAAAGCGGGTTGACTAAAACGGGACAATCGCATAACATAAATTTAAATCGTAATAATGACGATTTAAAACTTAAAGAAGGAGGAATACATAATGCGTGTCAATATCACACTAGCATGCACGGAAACGGGCGACCGCAATTACATCACAACAAAAAATAAGCGGAACAACCCTGACCGGATTGAAGTAAAAAAATACTGTCCGAGACTGAAGCGTATAACCCTTCACCGGGAAACGAAATAAACGTTAAGAGGCCTGCCTTTATAAGGGCATGGCCTCTTTTTTATTTTCCCGTACAAGTATCCATACCATTTCCGCAAATGTGCTTATGATGTAGTATCTTTTAAAATATTTATGGAGGGAGAGCCATTTGTGGAAAACTTTATAGATTTAGTCGTACCTTATGTCATTAAGCTTCAAAAGGAAGAGCATATTGCGGCATCCTTGCTTATTGCACAATCAATACTGGAAACCGGATGGGGAGAGAGCTTTCTTGCAAAGAATGCTTTGAATCTGTTTGGAATTAAGGGCTCTTATAAAGGACAATCCATTACAGTGCGAACGATTGAATATGTCCAGGGGGAGGAAAGAGTCGTTTCCTCTGCATTTAAACGATATCCATCCTGGTATGAATCCTTTAAAGACCTTGTAGAGTTTTATAAAAGAGGGACGAGATACGCTCCTTTATTTGGTGAAATGGACTACAAAAAGGCATGCCTGGCCCTTCAGCAGGCGGGATATGCGAGCGATCCGAATTATGCCAGTAAGCTCATAGGAATTATCGAAAGAAACGGACTGGCCAAGTATGACACGATGTCATCTCCACCGCCTGCCAGTGTGACCAAACCATACCCGGGAGAACTCATAAAAAAGGGATCCAAAGGCATGCCTGTTCTCGACATCCAAAAACAGCTGAATAAACTGAATTTCAAATTAGCAGAAGATGGGATTTTCGGAATGAAAACAGAAAGGACCGTCCGGACATTCCAGCAGATAAAAGGGCTATCGGCAGATGGAGTAGTGGGAGTTAAAACGTGGAATGTTTTATTTGCAAATTGAGCGTCCGGCTGAATAAGAGCTCCGCCAAGGAACACTGGTTCTCATACTAGTGTTTTTTTTTGTGCTCGGGCTTATCTCTCTTTACCGGCATATGAAAGATTAAAAAGAGGCAAACCTCCGACGCCATGCGTATCTGGAGGTTTGCCATATAGGATCGTATGCACAAGGTTTAGAACTTCAAGTGAAAACGGGAATCCATCATCATAAAAAGACTGTATTTAACAGCAATTCAAAAACATCCAATGTTAACCCGCCAGGTGCGCCGGTACTGAAACCGACCGGGTAGTTAGGGTCTGCTGTGTCGGTTCCGTTCCCCCATGGGAGGACGACTCTGAGCAAATTGTTAAACAGCTTAATTTGTTCAAACCGGGGGATATTTGTTCCGCCGAACGTGTAATCCAGGTAAACAGCAAAATGATTAGGAGATTGATTGGTGATGTCGTTATTCTGAATTTTAATTAAATCTACTTGAGTAAAATCGATTGGAAGAAAAACGATCGAGCTTGAAGCAATAGCAGGATCTTTTAATGGGTTAACTACAGTATTCGAGTCAATCAGTATAGAAGCATTTGTAAAGTTCGTATTAAATAATGCAAATTGAGAGAAACCGGTGGAGATGTTATTTCTGATAATAATGTTTCCGCTTGATGTCGGGGTACCTTCAAAGCGCTGGTTTCCTCTTGCAAACGTTCCTCCCTGGAACGTATTTCCTGCAATCAGAGTCTGGCCGCTCACTGCCTGAATCAACAGGGATTCACGTGACCCTGCCAATGTGCTTCCCGGCTGGATAATGGTGTTATCGAGCAATGACAGATTATTGGCATTAATAAACATGTTTCTTCTCCCGCCATTCAGGACACTGCTGCTAATTGTGATGTCAGAGAAGAATGGAGTGTTGAACGGAATATTGATTAACGTATTATTACTCCCTGATGACGGTGTCGGAGCGGAAAAGTTTAACGCATCGATCGTGACAGAATTTGCGGAAATGGTCACACTTTGTATATCGGAAGCATCCGAAAAAACGATAAAAGCTGTATTTTTCGCGATTCCTTTCAACGTAAGAGATTTATTGATAATAAGAGGTGCCGGCTGATTGTAGGTACCGGGATAGACAATAATCAGGTCTCCCGGATTTGCTCCCGCAATAGCGGCAGCGATGTCAGGATAAAACTGCTGCTGTGTGTCATTAAAAATGGTATTCGTCACAAGCGTGACATTTGCGCCAAGGGTAATAAATTCGAAGCTTTGTGTGGTATTAAATTGAATCTGAGCTCCAGGGGCGCTGCTTTGCAGAGTGACGGCAGTTGTCCGGACCGCTGCTGGAAAACCGGAGATATCATAGAGTCCCGGTGAAAGGCTGATTATATCAATCGTTGAGTCATTCAATGCGGCAGCAAGAGCAGCAGCGGTTGAAACGGATACAGAAGTACGCAGGTTTAATAATTCGATATAAACAGATGCAGTGATGCTATCCTCCGTGGTCCCCGGGATGGTTTGAAGAGCAATTGGTGATGCGGTAATGTTATTAATCGTCAGCGTGGAGGGAGCAGTAACGGTAACGATGGCCTGCCCGTTATTTTGCTGGTTCGTACTTCCTGATCCGTAGTTTCCGCCGCCAACTTGAACACCATTTAAGAAGATTCCAAATTGGTTGGCCTCTGCTCCTGATACGGAAAAGGTTACTTCATAATCACCCGTCGCTGCAAGGGCAATGGATGATTCACCGACTGCATGGCCAATGGTACCTTTAATGGCGCCGTTTGTATTGAATGACACTGACGCTGCCGGCTGAACAAGCTGGTTCGTCGTATTGTAAATAAACCCGAATTGGCTTGCGACTCCTCCTGTAGCTCCTGTGACTCCAGCGCCAGTAGGCCCTGTAACCCCTGTAGGACCAGTTGCCCCCGTCGCGCCGGTTTCGCCCGTCGTTCCAGCGCCAGTAGGTCCTGTAACTCCCGTAACCCCGGTGGCCCCAGTCGCGCCGGTTTCCCCAGTCGCGCCAGTGATTCCAGCGCCAGTAGGTCCGGTAACGCCCGTAACCCCGGTTTCCCCAGTCGCGCCAGTGGCTCCAGCGCCAGTAGGTCCGGTAACGCCCGTAACCCCGGTGGCCCCTGTAGCGCCGGTTTCCCCAGTCGCGCCAGTGGCTCCAGCGCCAGTAGGTCCGGTAACGCCTGTAACCCCGGTGGCTCCAGTCGCGCCGGTAACGCCGGTTGCACCTGTAGCACCAGTTCCAGTAGGTCCTGTAGCGCCCGTAACGCCAGTGGTTCCAGTCGCACCGGTCGCCCCTGTTGCCCCAGCCCCAGTAGGCCCCGTAGCGCCAGTGGAACCGACTGCTCCGGTCGCCCCTGTTGCCCCAGCCCCAGTAGGCCCCGTAGCGCCAGTGGAACCGACTGCTCCGGTCGCCCCTGTTGCCCCAGCCCCAGTAGGCCCCGTAGCGCCAGTGGAACCGACTGCTCCGGTCGCCCCTGTTGCCCCAGCCCCAGTAGGCCCCGTAGCCCCAGTAAGCCCCGTAGCGCCAGTGGAACCGACTGCTCCAGTCGCCCCAGTCGCTCCTGACTCACTGCCGAGTAATTCATCTGATACCAATCGGTGGGCGGTAACTAATTCTCCTGCGCTATTTTTCCCCCAGACAGATATCTCCGTCTGCTGTTCCCCAAGACCGCTAGTAGTAAAAACAAACTCAAAACCATCGACATCCGCAAAAAATGTCTTGGTTACAACTTGGTTCGGGCCTAAAGAGAAAAGATTCGTGACATATTCAGTTCTGGTTCCATCCAATATAAATCCTTCTATTAAAACGAATTAAAACGACGGAACTGTTTGCAGAGTCTCTATTGTCTACTTTCACTGTTACGAGCTGACTCGGCCTTACTCCATTAACCGGATTGTTTTCAATGGGACCAGTTGATAATATCCCCAATCCTACATACCTCCTTCTTTTCTTATAGGGGTGTAATAGATGTTTCGTATCTCTCCTTTAATAGTAAAAATACACCATATTGTATGCAGCTATTACCAAAGTGCTTGGTCTTTTACTAGGAAGGATAGAAAGAGGCGGGAATAAAAAAAAGCTTTCCCCCTTGAATGAGGAAAAGCTTTTGAAATTGATATCATTTATTACTTCCAGCCGCGCTCATATTGAACAGGAGATTCAATGGAAATCCCAAGCTGTTCAGCAGCAGTTCTCGGCCAGTAAGGGTCACGCAGAAGTTCGCGTGCCAAGAAAACCAAGTCTGCACGTTCGCTTCGCAAAATTTCCTCTGCTTGAAGTCCGTGTGTGATCATACCGACTGCTCCCGTTGCTATTTGAGCTTCGCGGCGGATTTTTTCTGCAAATGGAACTTGATAGCCGGGGTAAACTGGAATATCTGCCGGCACAAGAGCCCCAGAGCTGACATCGATCAAGTCGATGCCCTGTTCTTTCATCCATTTCGCAAATACCACATGATCATCCGGTGTCAGTCCTTCTGGATGATAATCCGTTGCAGATACACGGACGAAGATCGGACCGGTCCATACTTCTTTAACTGCGTCAATTACTTCTTTAAGGAAGCGGTAGCGGTTCTCTGCTGAACCACCGTATTCATCGTCTCGATGATTGGATAAGGGGGATAAAAATTGATTGATTAGATAGCCGTGCGCACCATGAAGTTCAATGATATCAAATCCGGCTTCTTTTGCTCGGCGGGCTCCCTCACGGAAGGCAAGGATGGTTTCCCCGATTGCTTCTTTCGTCATCGCTACTGGCCTTTTGGAGTTTTCATTAAAAGGGATAGCAGTCGGAGCGGCAATTTCTTCTTCTAATACAGCTTTTCGTCCCGCATGAGCAAGCTGGATAGCGGTTTTGGCTCCGTAGCTTTTGATTTCTTTTACAAGGCTTGCAAATCCCTCTGTATGCTCATCACTCCAAATGCCAAGATCGTTCGGAGAAATTCGTCCCTGTGGTGTCACCGCAGTCGCTTCAAGCATAATCAGACCGGTCTGGCCTGCTGCACGGCTCACATAATGGGTGCGGTGGAAGCTTTCGAGCTTTCCGTCCTCGTTCATGGATGAATACATGCACATCGGAGACATAACAATCCGGTTTTTCAGTTCTACATCTTTTATTTTATATGGTTCAAATAACTTTCGATTCAAGATTTTCGCCTCCATGAAATAAATTCAAAAAAAGTATACCAGCGTTATTTCTTCAAGTCACTTTATCTGCCCGGAAGAAAGGGTATAGAAAGTTTTTCTGCTCCAGGCTGTTGAAATTATTCGATTATTCTATACAATGAATTCAAATGAGGAATGGAGGGAATAAGATGAAATCATTATGGCAGTCGAAGGCCCAACTAACCGAACTTTTATCAAAACTGGTTGAATATGACAGTGTCACCGGCACTCCCGGAGAAGCCTCTTTTCCTGAATATGTTCAGTATTTGCTGAACCAGAAAAATTATTTTAGCCAAAATCCGGATTTGCTGACACTTCACCCTCTTAAAGACGGAAGGCGGTTTTTGACAGCCCTCGTAAAAGGAAAAACAAATAAAACGCTCGTTTTATTAAGTCATTTTGATACGGTCGAAGTCATTGATTACGGAGAACTCCGGCATCTTGCGTTCCGCCCGAACGAGCTGACTCATATGCTAGAAGAGAAAAAGGAATGGCTGCCTGAACAAGTCCAAAAAGAGCTCGAGAGCGGAGACTGGCTTTTTGGAAGGGGCACGATGGATATGAAAGCAGGGCTTGCGGTTCAAATGGGTGTGCTTGAGAAGGCCATGCACAATCCGTTTGACGGGAACCTGCTGCTCCTGACCGTACCGGATGAAGAAGTGAACTCTGAAGGAATGCTTGCTGCCGTTCATGCCTTGAACGAACTTAAAGAAAAGCATCACCTTGAGTACGCAGCGTGCATCAATTCAGAACCAATGTTTACAAAATATCCGAATGATCCTGATTACTATTTATATACCGGATCGATTGGGAAAGTTTTACCCGGATTCCTTTGCTATGGGAAGGAGACCCATGTCGGTGAACCGTTTTCCGGTTTAAACGCCAATTTGATGGCCTCCAAAATCAGCGAGCAGCTCGAATTGAATGATGAATACTGCGAAACGGTGGAAGGAGAGGTGACGCCTCCGCCGACAAGCCTTCTTCAAAAGGATTTGAAAGAGGAGTATTCTGTGCAGATTCCCCATATTGCTGTATCTCTTTTTAATGTCCTGACAATGAAACGGCCGCTTGAAGAGCTTCATTCCATGCTTTTGGATTCCGCAAAAGCTGCGGCCAAAGAGATTGAAGCACACTACATAAAGAGAGCAAAAGCTTATTCCGAAAAAGTTCCGTACAAGCCCGACCCATTTTCGGTCAGAGTTATGAGCTATGAAGAGCTTTATATTTACGCGGTGGACAAGGCAGGAAAGCAGGAAGTCGAACGGAGAATGGCAAACCTTGAAACAGAATCCGCCGGAGAATCAGATGGACGCCATGCCTCAATCCGCATTACGGCCGAGCTGGCAGGACTGTGCAAAGAGCTTTCCCCGATGATTGTTCTTTTCTACGGCCCGCCTTTTTATCCGGCTGTTTCCTCCAATGATGACCGAATGATCCGCCATATGGCTGATTATGCATCCAATTTGGCGAAACAGTATGGAATATCGCTAAAAAGGCAAGTGTATTTCCCGGGATTATCTGATTTAAGCTTCCTGCAGCTGAATGAAACCGATGACTCATTAGCGAAGCTCACTGGAAGTCTCCCGGTTTATGGGAAAGATTACATCCTGCCGGTTCGGGAAATCAAGGAACTGAACATGCCGGTTATTAATATCGGTCCGGTTGGCCGGGATGCGCACCAATGGACAGAACGCCTCTATTTGCCATATTCATTCGGGCAGCTTCCCGGAATTTTGGAAAAGAGTATTGAGGAATTTTTCAATTGGAAGAAGAAATGAGAGAAGGAGCTGAGCCGCCCGGGCTGCAGCTCCTTTTTATCCCCTTGCTGAGAATGAGAGGAGAATGGGCCCGATATACGTGCAGGAAGAACTAAACATACCGGCTGACCAGCTGTCAGATTCTCTAATGATTCCGGCTGTACTTGCTGAAAATTGAATCGCGGAGGCACCAAATGAGTTTCTAAATATTTACTTAAAAAGGAAAACGGAATAAAATAAAAGAAGATACATAAACAAGGGGGCTGCACATTTGAAAGCAATCATTGTAGAAGAATTCGGAAGCACAGAGAACATGAAATACGCTGAATGGGAAACTCCGGAACCGGCAGCTCATCAGGTGCTCATACAAGTCGAAAAAACGAGTGTCAATTTCGCCGATATTAAAGGAAGATACGGCAAGAAAGGAGCGAAACTTCCTTACATACCCGGACTTGATTTAGCGGGAACAGTAGTGGGAACCGGCGAAGGTGTAACAAGGTTCCAGCCTGGACAGCGTGTAATTGCGTTCCCTTCCGGCGGCTCCTATGCAGAGTTTGCTGTGGCAGATGAACAGCTTACCTTTGCCATACCTGAAACGATGGATTGGAGCACAGCGGCTGCGTTTCCGGTTGTCTCCTTTACTTCCTATCAGCTGCTGGCGGACGTCGGCAGGCTTCAGCCGGGTGAAACCGTTCTGATTCATGCGGCTGCAGGAGGGATTGGCACGACGGCAATCAAACTGGCTAAACGGTTAGGTGCGTCCCAAGTCATCGGAACGGTGGGCAGGGCAGAGAAAATCAAAGCAGCCTATCAAGCCGGAGCTGATCATGTGATTTGTCTGGAAAGTGAAGACTTTGCACCGGTTGTAAACGAATACACGGACGGCGCTGGCGCTGATGTTATTTTGGACTCCGTTTCAGGCGAGATTTCAGAGAAAAGCCTGACATGTCTCGCTCCTTATGGCCGCCTTGTTCATTTTGGAAATGCAGGCGGAGAAGCCGGCCAATTTAAAACATCCGATCTTCATTCCAGCTGCCGGTCCGTTTTAGGCTTTAGCTTTGGGACAACGCGCAAAAAACGTCCTCATCTATTGCAGAATACGGCTGAAAAGGTATTTTCGCTCTATGAAGAAGGGGTGCTGAATATCGAAATCGGCGACCGATTCCCTCTTGAACAGGCAGGGGCGGCTCACGATTTAATTGAAAGCCGGATGAGTACCGGGAAGGTTTTATTGGAAGTAAGGTAAAAGAAACCGGTTTTGCGGGCAGTCCTCTGGGCTGCTTTTTACTTTCGTAAAAATCCTGCATCGGGGTGCTTCAATAGGAGTTTTTTGCCCCGCGCAAGCAGTCTGAACCGAAAGGTGTTCATGCTTTTCTGATTTTCTTTTCCTCCTTCGAAACCAGTGCCTGCAATTCAACAGAACGCTCAGCAGCTTTTTTCACGCAAGCAACGATTGCCTCATGAAACCGGCAGTCCTTCAGTTTTTCAATTCCCGCCTCTGTTGTTCCTCCGGGACTGGTTACCTCCCTCCGCAATTGAGCAGCCTGTTTATCGGATTGCATCAGCATTTCAGATGCACCCGCAAGCGTCTGGAGAATCAGGCTTTTGGCAATATCCTTGTCAAGGCCGACTTCGCTGGCCGCATGTTCCATAGCTTCAATAAAATAATAGACATAGGCAGGACCGCTTCCGGAAAGTGCTGTAACCGCATCAAGTCTGTGTTCTTCAACGACAGCGACCATGCCGATCGTTTCAAAAAGATGTTTCGCTATTTTTAACTGATGCATGGTTACTTCTTCACTCGGAGAAATGGCCGTTGCGGACATCTGAATGGCAGCGGATGTATTCGGCATCGCACGGATGACCGGTGCTTTTTTTCCGAGCAGCTTCTGGATGGTCTGGATCGTAATACCGGCCAGTACGGAAAGAAAGAGCTGCTTTTTCACATATGGACGGATGGAAAGAATGGCCTCTTGCGCATCCTTTGGTTTCATGGCCAGGATGATGACGTCTGAACAGGCCAGCAGCTCTTCTTTATTCTCTGAAACATTTACTCCATATTGATCCTGGATATATAACAGCTTGCTCCGGTCGCTCCGGTTGATGACAGATATTTGATCAGGGCGGACGACATTCCCGCTTATTAACCCTGAAATCATTGCTTCTGCCATGGATCCGGCGCCAAGTATTCCTATTCTCATCATAATCCATCCTCCTTTTTTAGCTAAAAATAAAAAAACCTTTCCGTCCTTTAAAAAAGGACGGAAAGGTTCCGCGGTACCACCTTAGTTGGCGCAATTCAGCACCCAGCTCAAGTGCCTGTAACGCGGGCCGCGTTTAGGTTTTCCTAACAGCTGGCAGGGTAGGTTCGATCCGCAAGCGGGCTGCGCAGTCTTTCAGCCGGTGAACTGCGCTCTCTTTCGCCATTACTGGATGTACTGGTCCTGATCATCGCTTATTCCGATATCTCGTTTATATTTGTACTCCATTATGCAAGGGAGGACAAGCCAATGTCAATAGGCTTGGAAAAATTATTTATCCGAATTATTTGAATATAATGACAAGGCGGCGCTGGCACGGTAAACTTAGATTATACATAGCAGGCCGCAGTGAAAAAGACTCTAAATGACCCGGCCATGGGGGACTGAATATAGAATGTCCTCTCTTTCATCACGGTATTTTCTATAGAAAAATAATAATAGGGGCGATAAAAAATGAAGACAGAACGAAATCAGGAATCCATCATCATGCTGCCAATCCCAACTCCGTTTCCGGTAGGAGACATCAATGCCTATCTGTATAAAGGAGAATCCCTGACACTAATTGATGCAGGGCCGAAGACGGAGGAAGCGCTGGTCTCTTTAAAGACTCAAGTGGAAAAGGCCGGATACCGGCTTGAGGATATTGAACAGGTGATTGTAACCCACCATCACCCGGACCACGTCGGTCTGCTCGATGAATTAAAAGGGGCCCGGTTTGTCGGACATCCCTATAATGAGCCGTGGCTTTCCAGAGACAGGGAATTCATAGAAACTCAAAAAGCATTTTTCCACGGGCTGCTGATGGAGTTTGGAGTGGATCCGGTTTTCCTCAAATACATTAAGAATCTGGAACGCTCTCTCGCTTTTTCCTGTACCGTTTCGCTCGATCAGACCGTTAAAGGCGGAGACCATGTCCCTGGAATGGACGGGTTTCGCGTCATCGAAACGCCTGGCCATGCCCAGACGCATATTGCTCTGTACAGGGAGGCAGACGGGGTCCTTTTTGGAGGTGACGTCCTATTGAAGAAAATTTCCGCCAATCCGCTTCTCGAACCTCCAATGGAAGGAACGGAGAGGCCAAAACCGCAGCTGCAATTCAATGACACGTTTGAAAAGCTGCTCCATCTGCCGATTTCAAAGGTATACTCAGGCCATGGGGAAGTAATCGAAAATGCACATGAATTGATTCATTACAGAAGAAAACGGCAGGCGGACCGGGCTGAGGAAGTCCGCAAAATGCTTGCTGAAAAACAGATGACTGCTTTTCAGGTATGTACAGAATTATTTCCGACTGTTTTTCATAAAGAGCTGATGCTTACCATGTCTGAAACCGTTGCGCAGTTGGATTATCTAGAAAAACTAGGTAAGATAGCATCGGACGGCTCAAACGAAAACCGAATGTATTTTGCTTAGGATGGTGGAACATGGAACTGAAAAATAAAGTTGTTTTTATTACGGGAGCCTCTGGCGGAATTGGAGAAGCAATGGCCAGAAAAACCGCGGCTGCCGGAGCAGTCCCCGTGCTGCTTGCGAGGAGAGAAGACCGGCTTCAAACGCTTGCAGAGGAGCTTAAAAAAGCATACGGAACAGAAGCTCTGTATGCGAAACTGGATGTCTCGGATACGGCCTCTGTTCAATCTGTTTTCAGGCAGCTGATGGCAAAGACAGGACGAATCGATGTATTAGTCAATAACGCCGGTTTTGGAGTGTTTAAAACAGTGGATGAATCCACCCTGGAAGAGATGGAAGGGATGTTTAAAGTAAATGTGTTTGGTTTGATTGCCTGTACGAAGGCGGTGCTTCCTATTATGAAGGAGCAAGGCAGCGGCCATATTATCAACATTGCTTCCCAGGCAGGGAAAATTGCCACGCCGAAATCCAGTCTGTATGCCGCCACTAAGCATGCAGTGCTTGGGTTTTCGAACAGTCTGCGTATGGAATGCACCGGTACGAATATAAAAGTAACCACGGTTAATCCAGGCCCGATTAAAACCGATTTCTTTGAAACGGCGGATGAAAGCGGCGAATATACAAAAAACGTGGAGAGGTGGATGCTCACGCCTGACTATGTGGCGGAAAAGGTCACTGGATCCATATTGAAATACAAGCGGGAAATTAATCTGCCGAGATGGATGAACGCGGGAAGCACAATGTATCAAATCGTCCCGGGGCTGGTTGAGAAGATTGCAGGGAATGCATTTAATAAAAAGTAAAAATCACCATATATGACTCCTAAAGCCAGGCCAATTCAGGAACGGCTCATGCATAGTGGACTGGAACTTTTTTAGGCGCTATCGAACATTCGATAGCGCCTTCTATTCGGCAAACGGGTTTCGTATCGGTCCGGATTATACGGATAAACATGTGTTTTAGCCTGCTGCTTTTTTCTTTGACGCGGCAAGCAAAAAATATACGATATAAACACTCATTAGACAGAAGGTAATATTCTGCGCAGCCCCAACGATGTTATTCCAGCTTCCTGCCCCGTTTATAACCAATTGGACGAGTAAACCAAATAATAGAATGAATAATACATAAGGTGTTTTCTTAAATAAGTAGCCTGCAGCACCGCCAATACAGCCTCCGGCCAGGGAAGCCCCATACCATAAGGCATATACTCCTATTTGTTCTTTAAATGAGAGCTGTATCAATGAATGGCCATATAAGCTCCCAATTACAAAATAAAATGTAATGGCCATAACCGTATAAACCGCCCCCAGCAAGATCCCTTCCCGGACATTCCTTCCAAACCAATAACCAGCGGTCATGGCAGCGATAAACCACATTGGCAATGAGTTAATCATTACCGCTAAATACGACATAATGATTTCAAAAGCAGAAATGTCTGCCCCTTCACCCAAATAAGGGATATGATCAGACTTTACTGAAAAGATTCCAGCCAAAAAACCAATCACCAGGGCAAATACAATAAATCTTCTCCAAACCAAAATCTTTTCCCCCTCTAAGTTTGTAAGAATTATTTTACCATTCTTCCATTCCGTTAACATATAATTCCAATGACCTGAAGTGATTTTCCGGTTATAAGATGAACTCATATTCACGATTATTTTCGTATTTGCCGGCAGCTAGCAGCTAATACATAGTCCTTTGGTTTTTCTTTATCAATAATCAGGCATGAGAGTTTACGTATCGTAATCGAATTTCATGCGGTCTATTTCATTGGTCAATATGATCTAAGACATGGCCATGTTCTTCTCTGTGCTCTTTCAGCACAGAAATACATCCATATTAAAAAACTTGCTCTATATCTTTCTATATTTTGTATGAAAAGTCAGAATGTACGAACAAACTGGGTTCTTTCACTCAATTTATTTTCATTCTTACGCTCTATTCACGATTCTGCACCGCCGGCGTTACACTGGAAAAAGACGGAATGAACGTTCATTCCGCTCATCGGGGGGGACTGGGTATGACCGCAGCTGCAGCAGGAAAAGAAACGCAAATCTTGCACGCAGGACTTGTTTTATTCGCGGAACGCGGATTCGACGCCACGGCCGTTCCGGCGATTGCCAAAAAAGCCGGGGTGGGAGCGGGTACGATCTACCGCTATTTCGAGAATAAAGAGAATTTGGGCAATGTGCTGTTTCAGCAATGCCTGAGCAAATTTGAAGAAACGCTTTTAAAAGGGTATCCAAAGGAATCAGAAGACCCGAGAAAGCAGTTTCAGCATTTTTTTTACGGAATGGTCACCTTTACCAATGAGAATGAGCATGCTCTCTGTTTTATTCGAACTCATGCTCATGCGATGTTTTTAAACGAGAAAAGCACCGGTCAATTCATTCAGGCGCTTTCCCTTCTCCACGATTTTTTTGAAGAAGGAAAGTCAAAAAAGCTCATCCGCGATTTGCCGGCAAACGGCTTAATCGCCATTTTGTTCGGAGCGTTTTTGGAGCTGCACCGTCTTATACGGGCCGGCCACCTTGAAGAAACTCCCGAACTTTTAAAAGGGATTGAAGAAAGCTGCTGGGATGCTGTCAGAATTCATGAATGAATAGCAGAAAGAAGGAATGCAACGTGACAATGAGGAGTCAAATTCCAATGCCGGAGCTACAGGGAGCCTATGGGCATCTCCCGCTTCTGAATCCGGCAAAACCTGTACAATCGCTTATGAAGATTGCTGAAAAAATGGGTCCGGTATTCCGGTTTGAAAAACTATCCCGATCTGCGGTTTATGTGTCAGGACACACGCTGGCTGCAGAGGTATCAGATGAATCAAGGTTTGATAAAAGTGTGAGTCAGGCGCTTCAAAACGTCCGGGCTTTCTCAGGGGATGGCTTGTTTACTAGCTGGACGAAGGAACCAAATTGGAAAAAAGCCCACAATATCCTTTTGCCAAGCTTTAGTCAAAGAGCAATGAAAGGGTACCACAGCATGATGGCCGACATTGCCATTCAGCTTGTCCAAAAATGGGAGCGGCTGAATGCGGGTGATTCGATTGACGTCGCCGATGATATGACGAGGCTGACTCTTGATACAATCGGTCTTTGCGGATTTAATTACCGGTTCAACAGCTACTATCGGCAGGACTTTCATCCGTTTATAGACAGCATGACGGGAGCTCTGGGCGAAGCGATGAGCAAACTGCAGAGAACGGAAACGGATGAAACTTATTTAAAAGAAAAGGAAAAAGCTTTTCAGAAAAATATACAATCAATGTTCAGTCTCGTAGATCAGCTGATTGCAGAGCGCAAACAGCTCGGGAAGGAAGAATGGCCGGACGATTTGCTTTCCCACATGCTGAGGAGCATAGATCCGGAATCAGGGGAAGGCCTTGATGATGAAAACATCCGCTTTCAAATTATCACGTTTCTGATTGCCGGTCATGAAACGACAAGCGGTTTGCTATCTTTTGCTTTTTACTATTTGCTGAAAAATCCCGGTGCTCTAAAAAAAGCACAGGAGGAAGCTGACCGGGTCCTCACCAGCTCTGTTCCCGCCTTTAAGGAAGTCAAAAAGCTGAAATATGTGCAAATGATCTTGAACGAAACACTGCGGCTGTGGCCGACAGCTCCCGCTTTTTCTCTTTATGCCAAAGAAGATGACGTGATAGGCGGAGAATATGCGATTTCAAAAGGAGAAGAAGTAACCATTCTTCTCCCTCAGCTGCACCGCGATCCTTCCGTATGGGGCGGAGATGCGGATCAGTTTAAGCCTGAACGGTTTGACGATATGAGCCGGATTCCGCAGCATGCTTTTAAGCCGTTCGGAAATGGACAGCGGGCCTGTATCGGCCAGCAGTTCGCTCTTCATGAAGCAGCCCTTGTCATGGGCATGCTTTTAAAGCACTTTGATTTTACGGATCATACAAACTATGAGCTTGAAGTGAAAGAAACCCTTACGTTAAAGCCGGATCATTTCACGATGAAGGTGAAATCCCGCAAACCGTTTACCGGGTTTGGGGTACAGGCGGAAGAGCCGCCGAAAAAAGAAACAACGGTTGCTTTTCTTCAGCCGGCAGAGGATGCCCATCAAACTCCGATGCTTGTTCTCTACGGGTCCAACATGGGGACTTCGGAAGGTTTGGCAAAGGAGCTTGCGGAAAAAGGGATCCGGTACGGATTTAAAGCGGAAGCAGCGCCTCTTGATGCATATGCAGGGAAACTGCCAAAAGAAGGTGCGGTTGTCGTTCTTTCTGCTTCCTATAATGGAAATCCGCCTGACAATGCGGTGAAATTTACGGACTGGCTTGAAGGGGCAGATCCAGACGAGCTGGAGGGAGTGCACTACACCGTTTTTGGATGCGGAGACCGCAACTGGGCAAGCACGTATCAGCGCATTCCCCATCTGATTGATGCGGCAATGGAGGCGAAAGGCGCGGTTCGGGTGGCTGAGCGCGGAGAAGGCGATGCAGATGCGGATTTTGAAGGAGATTATGAAGCATGGGAGAACCAGCTTTGGGCTTCCATCGCAGCTCGATTTGGAATCGATCTTCCTATAGAGAATACGTCTGATGGCCCAGCTCTTTCAGTTGAATTTGTCTCCGGGGAAATGGCCCCTCCTATCGCCAGCGGCTATGGAGCGATAACCGCTGAGGTTGCCGCTGTAAAAGAGCTGCAGTCTGAAGAAAGCGGCAGGAGCACCCGCCATATTGAATTTTTGCTTCCGGATGGAATCGGCTATAAAGAAGGCGGACATATCGGGATTTTCCCGAAAAACAGTCCGGAACTGGTGAACCGGGTTCTTAGACGATTTCAATTAAACGGTCATGAGCAGCTGGTTTTAAGTGGAGAAGGAGCCGGCACCTCCCATTTGCCGAAAGGGCGCCCGGTTGGTGTTCGCGAACTGTTTACAAACTTCGTGGAATTTCAAGAGCCTGTAACGAGATCTCAGCTGAAAATTCTTGCGGCCGTCAATGTTTGTCCTCCGCACCGTATGGAATTGGAAGCCATGCTGGAGCGGTATCAGGAAGAAATTTTGGCGAAACGCGTAACGATGCTTGAGCTTTTGGAAAAATACATGGCCTGCGAGCTGTCCTTTGAGCAGTTTGTAGGTATGCTTCCAGCACTCAAACCGCGCTATTATTCCATTTCCAGCTCACCTGAAACATCTGCAGGGAGAGTCAGTCTCACTGTGGGTGTACTAAAGACAGCAGCGTGGAGCGGAGCGGGTGAATACAACGGAGTCGCATCCGGCTACCTTTCCCGGCTGCTTCCGGGAGACAGGGTTACCTGCTTTGTGAAGGAGCCTCAAAGCGGCTTTGAACGGCCTGCGAACCCTGAAACACCGCTCATTATGGTCGGCCCGGGAACGGGGATTTCCCCATTCAGAGGATTCCTTCAGGGAAGGCGCGCATTAAAGGAGCAGGGATACAAACTGGGGGAAGCGCACCTTTACTTTGGCTGCAGAGCCCGCAAACACGATTATCTTTATGAACAAGAGCTTATCGAGGCAGAACAGGATGGTCTTGTAACCCTTCACACTGCTTTTTCCCGTGAAGAAGGGAAAGAAAAAACATACGTCCAGCATCTTATAAAAGAAAACGCCTCCCATCTCCTGTCCCTGCTGGAGAAAAAAGGCCATCTTTACATTTGCGGGGACGGAAGCAAAATGGCACCCGCTGTAGAGAACGTGTTAACCGAAATCTATCAGACCGAGAAAGCTGTATCAGCAGGAGAAGCAGCCAGCTGGCTTGCTGATCTTCAGCAGCAGGGACGCTTTTCAAAGGATGTCTGGGCAGGTAAATAAATGCGAAGAAAGCAGCCCTTAACAAGGCTGCTTTCTTACACATGAAAGGAGAACATACCCAAAAGCAGCTGCGCAAATGGAACTGATCATAATCCCTTGTAAGGTCCCGGATCCTCCTGTGAAAAAATCATAAAACGGCAGGAGATTGGCTCCGGTGAGAAATTGCAGGCTTCCTCCTGTTATGTATGCGAGAGGCAGACCAAAAATCAGCAGCTTAAGCCAATTGATGCTCCAGCGTCCTTCTCTCCAGAAGCCCAATATCAGCTCTGGAACCGCAAACAGCATCCCGGCGGCAATAGGAAAAAGAGCCTGGAAAGCCCGGAATGTTCTCATATCATAAATTTCTTCTCCTTCTTTTTGAAGCTGAATTCCAAAGTGCGCCCCGCTATACAACAGCCATACAGCTAGAAGCAGGAATATGACATAAACGGCAGCCTGTCTGGCCAAAGCTCTCATGGTGGCACCTCCATCACTCTTTTATACCATTATATTCCATAAACAATTGATTTACACGCCGAATTATCATATAATTCACATATCTTAGTAAGAGGAGATGCGCCAATGATTGCCGTGCAGAAAACCAATATTAAAAATAGCGGGGCCGGCACCGTCTGAGCCCCTAAAATTAAGGGGGCACGAAACAATTGATCGATTTATTTACTGGAAGAACAATCCGTCTTGCCGCACCGAGAATCGCAGACATAGAGGACATGAACAGCTGGCAAAACAGCCATTATCTTAGGATGGTGGATACGGATTTTGCCTTCCCAAAGGCTCCGGATTCTCCTGCAAAAGCACTTGAATTCAGGATCAGAACGAATGAAGGGGATCAGCTGCTTGGGTTTGCCGCCCTTCACAGCATTGAGTGGAATAATCAATGCGCCCTTCTTGCCATTGGAATCGGAGAGGAAGCACACCGCGGAAAAGGCTATGGAGCAGAAGCCCTTCAGCTGCTTCTTCAGTACGCGTTTTATGAATTGAATCTGAACCGTGTTGGACTTGATGTCATTTCCTACAATGAGCCGGCCATTCGTGCTTACCGCAAAGCGGGCTTCAAAGAAGAAGGCCGTCTGAGAGAAACCGTCCTCAGGGATGGAAAAGCATTTGACCGGATCGTTATGGGAATTCTGCGGAGAGAATGGATCGCCCTGCAGGCTGAATGAAAAGATGGGGAACCTGTACCTGTTGGTACGGGTTTTTTGTTTTTTCACTCTTAGGCGGCGATATTGCAGCGGAGCGCGTGAAACAATTGTCTGCTGTGGCGGGCCGTACATGGATGATTCGAAAGCGAGTTGAAAAGAGGGCGGAAGAGGAAGGTTGGCTGGAAAGAGGCTTGGGACGGCCGGAATTCAGGTAAGATTGGCCGGAAAGAGATGAGGAACGGCCGGAAAAGACGTGGAATCGGCAGGAAAAAGAGGGTTGGCTGGAAAAGGGTTCGGAACGGGCGGATTCGAGGTGAGATCGGCCGGAAAGGGATGAGGAACGGCCGGAAAAGACGTGGAATTGGCAGGAAAAAGAGGTTTGGCTGGAAAGAGGTTCGGAACGGCCGGATTCGAGGTGAGATTGGCCGGAAAAGAAGCGAGATCGGCTGGAAAAGACGTGGAATTGGCAGGAAAAAGAGGTTTGGCTGGAAAGAGGCTCGGACCGGCCGGAATTCAGGTAAGATTGGCCGGAAAGAGATGGGGAACGGCCGGAAAAGACGTGGAATCGGCAGGAAAAAGAATGTTGGCTGGAAAGAGGTTCGGACCGGCCGGAATTCAGGTAAGATTGGCCGGAAAGAGATGAGGAATGGCCGGAAAAGACGTGGAATCGGCAGGAAAAAGAAGGTTGGCTGGAAAAGGGTTCGGAACGGCCGGATTCGAGGTGAGATCGGCTGGAAAAGACGTGGAATTGGCAGGAAAAAGAGGTTTGGCTGGAAAGAGGTTCGGAACGGCCGGAATTCAGGTAAGATTGGCCGGAAAGAGATGGGGAACGGCCGGAAAAGACGTGGAATCGGCAGGAAAAAGAATGTTGGCAGGAAAGAGGCTCGGAACGGCCGGATTTCAGGTAAGATTGGCCGGAAAGAGATGAGGAATGGCCGGAAAAGACGTGGAATCGGCAGGAAAAAGAAGGTTGGCAGGAAAGAGACTCGGAACGGCCGGAATTCAGGTGAGATCGGCCGGAAAGAGATGGGGAACGGCCGGAAAAGACCCGGAATTGGCAGGAAAAAGAGGTTTGGCTGGAAAGAGGTTCGGACGGCCGGAATTCAGGTGAGATCGGCCGGAAAGAGATGAGGAACGGCCGGAAAAGGAAGGTTGGCCGGAAAAGCTTACAGTCCAGCCCGAATCCATCACGAATCACCTCTTCTGATGCTTCTCTAGCATTTTCTGCAGGAAAATATCCGACTCTCCCCTCGGTATACTCAAGCTTTTCCACTCCGCATCCTTCCGTTCCTTTCCGATGTGCACAATCTGTCCAGTATGATACGCGTAGTGGGCCATCTGTCTTTCAATCGCATCCATTACCATGTGCGATTCGCCCCGTATAAAGATTTCTTTTAGCAGATCTTCCTCCGTGAGCTGCCCGAGTGCATGAAACAATACATTCCAGCCATTTTCCCAAACCTGCATGACATCCGCCCGGTCTCCTAAATCGTTCAGAAATTCCTGCTCACGGCTGCGGTCAGGTTTTTCCCCGTCAGTGGTGAGAAAATCGGTCCATCTGGAAACCATGTTCCCGTTCATATGCTTGACAATGACCGCGATGCTGTTTGTTTCTTCGTTTTGCTTCCAATGTAAATCCTGTTCAGTTAATTGTTCCATTGCCCGGTCACCTAAGTTTTTTACCCCCTTAAAGCGATTCATTACGACTTTGAGATACACCGTTCCCACACTCATTTCATCACTCCTTGCTTCGGATTAGAATCTGCAGTCATCCTTATTCACCATATATTCGTATACCAGATTCTCAATGACCTCGTAATATTCCGTTTCTTCATCCTTTGACCGTCCCAGATCATCCATAAATGAAACCATATCTTTTTCTGGAAGCGGATGCTCCTCCAAATCCCGCCCATACTGCTTGAAGGCACGGGTCAGCATTTTCTCCAGCCATTCTGTTTGCATCGTCACACCTGCTTTCTATTTCCCCACATTATAAGATCATTCCTTCTGCCTAAAAAAGATTTTTCGGCGGATCGAATGGCTTTTTTTTCAAAAATCCCCAATATTCCACTGTTCGGCAAAAACTACCATTGAATACGAACGTTTATTCGATTATGATTAGCGGTATAATAGAACTACGAACACACATTCTTGCTGGAGGGGTAAGTGCGATGGATTATGACCAGCTTCCCAAAAAGAAAATTCTTTGCGTTGATATGAAAAGCTTTTATGCGAGCTGTGCGGCTGTCCTGATGGGACTGGATCCGCATACCTGCTACCTTGCTGTCGTCGGGGATACCGAAAGGCAGGGAAGTGTGGTGCTGGCCGCATCTCCCCAATTGAAAAAGGACTTTAATATTAAAACAGGATCGAGAAAATTTGAAATCCCGGATGATCCCCGGATCCACGTTGTAAACCCGAAAATGGCATTGTTTATCCGCATTTCCACTGAGCTTTCAAAAATGTTTTACCGCTATGTGCCGAGAGAAGCCATTCATATTTACAGTGTAGATGAAAGTTTCATCCAGGTCGACGGTGTCGAACATTTATGGGGGGACGCCCATGAGATTGCCTGGAAAATTAAAAGCGAGATGGAGCGGGAATTCCAGCTGCCGTGTGCGATCGGCATCGGCCCGAATATGCTTTTGTCCAAGATATGCCTGGACATTGAGGCAAAAAAGACCGGGGTTGCCGAATGGACCTATGATGATGTGAAGACAAACTTGTGGAATATAAAACCATTGAGCAAGATGTGGGGCATCGGGGGAAGGATGGAAAAAAATTTGAACCGGATGGGCATTTTCAGTGTCGGCCAGCTTGCCAATTACCCTTTGGAAGTGCTGGAAAAAAAATTCGGCATTATGGGAAGCCAGCTTTATCATCATGCCTGGGGCGTGGATTTGTCCGACCTCGGCGAGCCGATTATGCAGGGGCAGATCAGCTTCGGCAAAAGCCAGATTCTTATGCGTGATTACACGGATCCGGAAGAGGTGAAGCACGTCATCCTTGAAATGTGCGAAGAGGTGGCAAGAAGAGCGCGCCATCACTGCCGGTCGGGCCGGACCATCAGTTTTGGCGTCGGCTACAGCAAGGATGAATGGGGGGGCGGGTTTTACCGTTCCCGGACGATGGAGGAGCCGACAAATATCACGATGGATCTTTACCGAACATGCCTGGAGCTTTTTGAGGAGTTTTATGACGGGAAAACGGTTCGTAAAATCTCCATTGCCCTGTCCAACATTGAGGAGGATACGGAAAGCCAGCTCAATCTCTTTCAGCCTGACCGGGAGAAGCACCGGACACTCGGGTATGTCATGGATTCCATCCGAAGCAAACACGGCTCTGATTCTCTGCTTCGGGCTGTTTCCTACACGAAAGCGGGAACAGCGAAGCACCGGGCAACACTAGTCGGAGGACATAAGGCATAAGAAAGGAGAGGAGGAAAATGATCCGTGACCGCGGAAATATTAAATGGACATCGATGATGCTGCCGGAGCATGTGAGGCTTCTCCGCCAGTGGAAAGAAGAAGAGCAGTATACGGCAAAGCCTGAGATTGATGAGCAGCAGCTGGAGGAATTTAATGAGATCATCTGCATGGCGATGGAAAATCATCAGCTCCTCCGATTTACGGTGCACGAGCATGAGAAGCTCGTGCCGTACACCGGATACATTCATTTTCTGGATCCGGTCGGGCAGGCCATCCGGATTGTAAATGAAGCAGGCAAAAGGCAGATGATTCCGCTTGAAGGAATTGTGAAGATAGAAGAGCAGAAGGAAGAATAAAAAAAGGCCAATCAGTACGTCCGCTGATTGGCCTTTTTGCCGGTTACTTTTCAAACAGGCCAAGCTGCAGAAGGGCCTCTTCCGCTGCCGTACTGCCTTCCGCATCAATCTCAATTTCTTCCCCGGGCTGCAGGGAAAGAGCCAGAACCCCAAGAAGGCTTTTTGCATCAATGATCCAGTGTTCTTTTTTTATTAAAATTCTTTCTTCAAACTGATTGGCCGTATGAACAAGCTGGCTTGCCGGATCTGCAAAAACAGGTTTTACGACACGAACTTTCATTATCCCATCCCCCAGTATGATCGATTAGTCCAATTCTTTTTCTGCACGAACGCAGGAATCAAAGGTGCCCTTATGGGTTGCATCACAATAGGGCATTTTTTTAGACTGGCCGCAGCGGCACAAAGAAAAAGCGGGCTTAGCCGGATATACATTACCGTCTGCATCCACAAGCTCCACATCTCCTGTTACACGGAAAGGGCCGTTATCCAATATTTTAATTTGAACTTTAGACATCATTGTCCTCCTTTCCAGAAAAAAGATACTCTAATGTTAATCTGAACCAGTTGAAAAAGCAACGAACCTTTGCATCATAAGGGCGAAGAAGCTGAGAGTGTGGTAAACTGTCCATACATCATTCTAAAGAAGGTGCGAGACATGAACGTAACATTTACAGAAAAAGCAATGGAACGAATTGCGCCGAGCTTGCGCGAACATCCGGAAGCTCGTTTGAAGCTGAAATACGATACAGAGGGATGCGGCTGTGTCGTATCAGGGGTCGCAGCCCTTTGGCTTGTGAAGGAAACAGAAGAGGATGATTTGAAAATCGAAACCAATTTCAAACCGGTCTATCTGGAAAAGACAAAAATGGTCTTTTTAGATGAGAACATGACCGTAGATTTTCTTGAATCCGCCAATACCTTTGCGCTGAAAAGCCCGTCACAAATGCTCAATCCGCGCATGAGTTTAGTCGTTAAGTGAGGAAGACACCATGAAAAAAGACAAATTTCAATCGATGAAAAACATTGCCCAGGACAAAACATGGGTATCATTTTTAAACAACAATCATCCATTCAGTCTGATGCACTGGTCAATTGGAGGAATCCATGACGAACAAAAGAACGTCTGGCTCCTGCAGGACGAAATGACGTTCCAGGCCCAGGAATTCCCGACGATTGATGATGCCATTGCCTGGATGCGCGAAAATATGGAAGATGTAACGGATGTACTATAAGGAGAGAGGCGCTTTAGGCGCTTCTCTTTTTTTGGTTCTTACAATGGGAAATTAATTCATTTCTTTGGCGCAAAGTGCTGATTACGGAAAGCAGGGCATCCAGTCTGATTAAAAACAGGGCTGTCTGAAACGTCTCATTCACGTAAAACAGGGAGACGCATTCTGAGCGTTTCCCTGTTTTCGTTTGACATTTGAGTCATGCTGATTGAAGCGGAAGGGCGACACTCCGGCGGGAGCGGCACCCCGCAGGCGCTTAAGCCAGAGGAGGCTTAAAGGAAGCCCTTGCAGTGGAAATCAGGCTAAACAAATCTAAGTTAAATAGCAAGTGGGACATCTTAGAATACTTTAAGGGCAGCCCCGTTTGGAAATTAGATTGAAGCCCTTCGAAGAAGCAAATAAGAGAAAACAGGGAAAATCAGGCTAATGAGAAGAATCCATAAAGAAACAGCGGTTGGATGATCTGCTATATACCCAAAAGATGGGACCCACCATTGAAAGTAGCTGAAGACTAAGGTTAAACCTGTTAGAAGAAGTACGAGAACAGAGAAGAAAAGGTACAGTCCGTTTTTTCCAAAACGCTGGTACAGGCTCGCTATTAGGAGCCCGAACATAAAGTTATAGACTAATAGGACAAAAAAGATCCACAGCTGCCAAAATGGATTTTGGCTGAACACATCGAGCAGACTGAAAAAGTGAATATTGAAGCCCCAGCCCGCTGTGATCCGGCTTTCAATGATAGAAAAGAGAGAAAGCAAAAAAGCAGATAGTAAGCTAACCAAGAAGAATATAGAAATGGTTCCCAGGAAGAAGTCCTTTCTGCGCAAGCTCAAATCGAGAGAGAAAGGGAACGTTTGGGCAGGGATGACAATGCCTGAAACAAACATGAACACAAAAATAGTCATAATTCCACCCGTATTAAATCCCTCTTCGGTTTGAATCAGATAGGCAATCAGTAAATTAATGGCAAGGCTTGAGAGACTGATAATCCATGGTAAATATAAAAGCGTAAGTTTGTACCTTAAATGAATTTTCATGACGGCAGCAGTTGGGTTCATTGGGCTGTTTCCTCCTTTAATAGTGCTGAAGCGTTTGTTAAATGGATAATCAGCTGCTGCAGGGATACAGGGGCAAGCTCCAGCCCAAGCTGATCAGCTTTCCCTTTTTCTTCAGTGGTCAGCGCGCCGAGTGCTGTAAGTGAAACGAATCCGCCGATTGTTTCCTTTTTTAGGATATGTTTTCCATTTGTGAACTCAGCCGCTTTTGAGGATGGTCCTACAACCGTAAAGGCTTTGCCGCGAATCGCATCCGCCTCTTCATTCATAATCAGTTTTCCATGATCAATGACAAGGACATGCTCCAATATCTTACTGACTTCATCAATCAGGTGCGTTGATAGAATAATGGTGCGGGGATGACTGCTGTAGTCTTCTATTAAACGGTCGTAAAAAATATTTCTGGCGACGGCATCAAGGCCAAGGTATGGTTCATCAAATATCGTAAGGGGTGCTCTGCTCGCAAGCCCGACAATAATACCGGCAGAGGAAAGCATGCCGCGGGAAAGTTTTTTCATGCGGCGCTTAAGAGGGAGGTCAAAATCTTTGATTAAAGAATCGGCATAATCCTGATCCCAGTTCGGGAACGCAGAAGAGCAAATATCGAATAAATCCGAGATGTTAAACGTATCAGGGTACTTCTGGCTTTCTTTAATGAAGCAGATTTGGCTGAGTACACCTCGGTTCTCATACGGATCTTCCCCAAAAATCCTTACGTCTCCGCTTGCCGGAAAAAGCCGTGCTGTAATCATATTCATGATGGTCGTTTTCCCGGCCCCATTCCTCCCCAAAAGTCCATAAATTTTATCCGGCTCTAATGAAAAGCTTACGTCCTTAACGGCTTCGGTTTTTCCATAGGTTTTTGTAAGTGCGTTTACCTCTAATATATAGTTCATCGCTTGCCCGCCCCTTTTTGAATCATTTCATTCAGCTGATCTGCCGTGATGCCTATTTTTTCAGCCTCGTGAAGCATCGTTTTGATGTATTGCTCGAAAAACTGTTCTCTTCTTTTTTTCATTAATTTTTCCAGAGCCCCTGAAGCGACAAACATGCCAACGCCTCTTTTCTTATATAAAATTCCCTGATCCACCAGCATATTGACTCCTTTACCGGCTGTAGCCGGGTTGATTTGATAAAAAGCCGCGAACTGATTGGTTGATGGTACTTGTGATTCTTCGGGCAGGCCGCCTTCGATGATGTCATTTTCAATTCTTTCAGCTATTTGTACGTAAATTGGACGGCTGTCATCTATCAAGTGGAAAAACCTCCTTTTATGTTAATTGGTTAATTACTCATGTAACTAACTATATAAGGTATGGAAGATCATGTCAATGGGTGAAAGAAAAAAGAATAAGCCCAAATTTCGGAGCAAACAAAAAAAGGATGCAGCCATTGCATCCTTTGCACAAAGCAGTTAGTTATAAATTTTTAAGGCTTCAGCAAATATTCCAAAACCAGGGGAAACCTTTCTTTAAAATCCGAATAGTGATGACGTCCCTGATCGATGACTTCGAATTTTGCTTCCGGCATTTTCTTTTTCATAATCTTAAAAATTCTTTGGTTGGAGTGTAGGAACTCCTCACTGATCGCTGCATGTTCACTGACCTCATTCGTCCCGCAATCCAAATAGAGACGGTTTAATGAAGAAAAGTCAGTCTCTTCCAAAAGCTTCTCCATTTCTTCTTGATTGCGGTAAAAAGCAGAGGAGAGCCCTGCGACTCTCGTGAAAATATGCGGATAAATAGAGGCGGCATAAAGCGAAAACGAACCGCCTAATGAAATGCCGGCCATATAACTTTTGTCTGGCTGAGTACGATAAGAAGCATCAATATAGGGCTTAAGCTCACGAACGATAAAATCAAGATAGGCAGAACCTTTCCCTCCGGCCAAGCTTTTTCTGCCGAGCAGTTTTTTGCTATATGGCCCGCTGACCCATGGACATAACTCGTTGATTCTCTCTTCCCCGGCAGGATTTAAATCAATGGCCGCAATGATGATCTCATATTGGTTTTTCTTTAATACATTCGCCAAGTCAAGAGATACCCCGCCAACAGCTGATTCATCTGTAAAAACATTCTGTCCGTCGTGCAAGTAGAGGACAGGATATCTTTTACTGCTGCTGGAGCAGGAGGGAGGCTGGTATATACGGATCGTCCGCTCATGGTTGAAGGCTTTCATTGGGATTCGGAAGGAGTCTATCATTTTTTTGGCCTTCTTTCTTCTGTTTAATCGTTCGCCGCTGTAAAAGCTGGAATTCCTGCTATGTGAAGTCTTTTCCATCCAATTAGCTATGCTATATAGAGCTGTTTTCAGACCAAATTCGGTATCAAAATAACGACATCACCGTAGATAGCTGCCTGTTCTCAACAGATGCGACCTATGATAAACTTATATTAACATAAATTGCCAAATAATTAGAAGCAGATATTATTGGAATAAAAAATGGAGAAAAAAAGGGGGATATAAATGAAAAGAGAGGAAGAAAAAAGTAAAATTAATACGGATGATGGCTGGAATCGCACACTTTATGGCAGTCCTACAATTGGGGGTTTTATAGTTGTTGGATTAATTGTTGTTTATATTGTTTATCAATGGTTATTTACTTAAAAGTGGACTTTAGTGGAATGAGGGAACTCCTAGCATTACGGAGTTTCCTTTCTTTATTTTGAATACATCATAATCCACTAAAATAGCCGTTCAATAGAAAAATTCTATTTTTATTGAATAAAAAATTCTAAAAATATAGAATATAAGCAGAGGTGATGGAAATGGAGTTTGTTTTTGAAACAGGAAGAGAACGGGAAACCTATCAGGTTGAGGTCCGCTATTCACTGCTATGGGAGGCGGCACTTGGCATTGCTGCCATTACGAATACGCCGCTGATTAAAACCCTTGAGCAGCCGGAGTCAGAGTGGAAGAGAATAAAAGATTCTCTTCCGGAAGAGATGCTGCATCATCTTGATTATGCAGAGAAAAACAACACATGGAAGGCGCTTCTTCAGCTGCTGCATGGAGAGAACTTTGAAAATCTCTCATCGTTCACAGACTACATAAAATCTCTTTCGAATGAAGCATTCAAATTTATTTGTCTTCCGTTCCTTGGCTCTCGCTTACAGAAAACGAGAAAAAAAGCCGCGGAGGGAGGCGAAGCGTCATTGCTTGAGCTGCAAAAAGCGGCAAGCTGGAATTCGTTCTTCCCGGCTTACATTGAGCTGGTGTGCAGGGAGGATTCGGCAAAGCTGAAGATGCATCTATCAGATATGCTTACCGGCTGGTATGAGGCAGCAGTAAAGCCTGATGAAGAAAAACTGAACAGTATTCTGAAAAGAGATGTTGAATCCAAAAGCAGGATGGCTGCAAAAATGAAACCTGAACCGTTTGTAGAATGGGCGACAGAGGGGAGAACGTATCTTCCGGAGCCGAGTATTCATCATGTTCTCCTTATTCCCCACACCATTTACCGTCCGTGGAACATTGAGGCTGATTTTGAAGACACGAAAGTATTTTATTATCCGGCATCCAATGAGAGCATATATCCTGATGATCCATTCATTCCTCCAGCATCGCTCGTTCAAAAGCATAAAGCGCTTGGTGATGAAATCAGGTTGAAGATTATCAAAATGCTCTCCGGCAAAAGCCGGACATTGCAGGAAATAACAGATGAACTCGGGATGGGAAAGACGACAATTCATCATCATTTAAAAACGCTTAAAGGAGCAAGGCTTGTAGAAGTAAAAGAATCTAAGTACTTCCTGAGACAGGTCTCGCTTCAAACGCTTTCTGAAGAACTCACCCAATTTCTGGACAGGAAGTGATTCAGATGGGAGAACGAGCTTATGTAATGGGGGAAGCAAAACAGGAGCTGAAGAAAAATCGAAACATCCTCAAGCTTTTGAGCGGCAATTTTATTTCGTTTTTCGGAGACCAGATCTACTTAATTGCTGTGCCGCTGATGGTACTCGCTCTTTCAGGCTCGCCTTTCATGATGGGAATGGCGGCGGCGGCAGAGCGGCTGCCCATTCTTCTGCAGCCGGCAGCAGGGATCCTGGCAGACCGGATGGACCGGAGGACTCTTCTCCTGATCTGTGATGCGGGGAGATGTCTTTTAACAGGCATCTTGGGTACTCTGCATCTTATTGGTGCTTTGGAAATTTGGCAGTTGTTCTTTGGTGTTTTTGTAATCGGAATCTTTAGCCAGGTGTATCAGACTGCGCAGTTTGCCTATATACCAAAACTCGTAAGAAAAACCGATTTACCGGCCGTAAATTCCATCAATTCAGCCATCCTTAACACATCCGTCCTAATGGCACCGGCCATTGGCGGGCTGGTAATAAGCTTGTATAATCCTGGTATTGGATTGCTGATCAACAGTGTTAGCTTTTTCATCGCTTATTTGTCCATATTATTAATTCCGATTAAATCCATTCCTATTTCTCATAAAGGAAAGCGCTCCTTTTGGAACGATGCAGTGGAGGGCTTTCAATATGTCATGAAGACGAAGCCTATTTTTTATACGAACATGGCGCTGCTTCTGTCTGTAGTTGGAACAACTCTTTTTGTGACGATGCTGATTTTTCATTTGAAAGATACAATTGGTCTTTCTGAATGGGAAATCGGACTGCTGTTCTCTTTTAGCGGAGCTGGCGCGGTAGCGGGGGCCATGGCGGCAGGACTCTTCAAAAAAAGGATATCAAATCGAAAGCTGCTCTTTCTCTCATCTTTTATAGGCGGGTGTTCCATTTTTCTATTTGGTCTGAACGAACAATTCTTTTTGCTGATCATACTGAATGCAGTTGGAACGGCAGCCGCTGCGGTGATGAATCCTTGTATCGCCGGAATAAGGCAGGATTTTACACCCGATCATTTGCTGGGGAGAGTTCAGGCAACAAGCAGGCTTATGACATGGGTACTTATGCCGCTTGCGGCCTTTATGGCGGGTGTTTTGGCTGAAAAGGCAGGTACACATGCTGTGATCATATTGGGGAGCTTTTTTTCGCTGGCTGGATCTGTCGTTTACTTAAAGCTTGAGAAGGAAAACAGCAAGTTTCCCAAAAAGAAAAGAATGGTGTAAAATACGTATATTCCAATCAGTAAGGTGGGTTTTTATGAAAACCATTCCGAAACCGCTTGTTTTGACCAATCAATGGTTCATCGTCCTTTCTGTTTTAGCAGCATGGCTTACTGGCTGGGGATGGATTTTACTCATTCCGTTAGCAGCAGGATTAATGGGGTTAATTTATAATTTTAATCCCATCATGAAGACGGCCGGACTATTCCTGAGAAAACCGGCATCCGCCTACATTCCGGAGGATTTTGATCAGCAGCAGTTTAACCAGGCGATTGCCGTAAGCTGTCTTGCTCTTGGTTTTATTGGGTACGTGATGCACTGGATGATACTTGCTTATGTTTTCACGGCAATGGTTGCTCTCTCAGCCTTTATTGCAATCCTTGGATTCTGCATCGGATGCTTTATCCGCTTCCAATGGCAGCAATACCGTCACCGCAGACAATCAAGCCGTGTTTAAAGAACCCATGCTGGACGGGTTCTTTTTTATTTTTTCGGCAAAAGTCGGCGTATGATAATGGATTCCCAAATACGCCAGGGCAATACTCTTTTTAAAAGGAGCGTTAACCGGACTCCCTTTCCAATTGGATATCTGAGCTTATTCACCCTGCGTTTTTCGCATAAAACGGTTATTAATCGCACCACATCCATTGGATCCCCATGTTTTGCACTACCTCGTTCCAGCTCATTTTCAATTCCTGTCATATAAGAAAAGTAGGGAGAATGCGGGTCCATCGATACTTCCGCCACCTTTTTCCCAGTTGTCCAAATGTTCGTTGAAAAGGATCCCGGCTCAATCAGCATGACATCAATGCCAAACGGTTTCACTTCCAAACGAAGGCTTTCACTAAATCCCTCAAGTGCATGCTTGGATGAGACGTAAGGGGACAGACCCGGAAAACCGATCAGTCCGCTTATGCTGCTCATGTTGATGATCTTTCCGCTTTTCTGGGCGCGCATGAAAGGAAGAACAGCCTGAGTGACCGCGATGGCACCAAAGAAATTCGTTTCAAATTGCTCTTTAAACTCTAAGATCGTAATTTCTTCACTGAACCCTCCGAAGGCAAATCCCGCGTTGTTGATCAGGACATCAATCTTTCCGGTTTTTTTCAGAAACTGCTGGAGTGCCTCGATCGAGTCAGCACTGGTCACATCCAGAGGATGGATCGAAATCTTTTCTGCACACCCGTTATGCTCTGCTAGTTTTAAAAGTTCCTTCGATTTATCCATATTTCTTATAGCTGCGATTACGGTGTGGCCTTTTTTGGCTAATTCAAGGGAAGCGAGCATCCCAAATCCGCTTGACGCCCCGGTGATGAGGATCGTTTTTTTGTTTGATGTATTTTCAATCGCTATTTTTGCATTCTTCATCCCATTTCTCCTTCAATCTTTCTTATCCGTATGAAGCCCGTTATGCTTGTACTTGCTGCCGCCGGGAAGGTTTTTGACTGTATTCCATGCCTCAACAGCTTCTTTGCGCTTTTTTCCTTTATTTGCAGGGTCTGCGAAAAAGTCGCGGGTGAACTGGTTGTATTGAAATTGCGGGGAAATGGCTGTTTTGTAGGAAGGGTCTTTTTTTCGTTCTTCCTCTTCATGCCAGGCTGTTACAGCATCCTTATATGTATACCCTGCATGCGTTTTGAAATAGTTCTGTATGTAGGTAGAAAAATGAAATCCCGGTCCAATCACTGTCTTAAAGAAGGCTCTTGCTTCCTGGCTGCAGCGGTGGTTCTCCGTAATCACCGTTTCCAGAGTCAGCTCGCGGCGGGTCTCTTCTCTTCCAGGAGGATTTGCAGATCGTTTCGGCTTTAAAATTTCTCCTGTCTGCAAAAACGCTACAATTCTCGAGGAAAGCTCTGATTTGGAACCAGAGGGGGATAGTCCATGCTCTCTGCAAAAAAACTGCAGCTCCTCTTTTAACCAATAATAGTTGGTGAATTCCTGTACAGCAATAGATAGAGTCAGATTCGGCCTCATTTACATGCCTCCTATTGAAAGAACGTACGTTCCTTTTTAGGAGATCATATCACAAAAAGAGGAAAAAGTAACCATAGATGAGCGGTATTGGAGAAAATGCCCTATTTTTAGTAGACTAAAAGGTGAAGTGGAAACATCATCCAGCAGAAGGAGATGAATAGAGTGATTGAGTTAAAGAAAAAAGGTGAATCCATTAATCTCTCAAAAACAAGCGGATCAGGTATTGGCGAACTATTGGTGAATTTAAATTGGAATCAGAAACCGCAGAATCAAACTGGAAAAGGAGGATTTTTATCCGGATTGCTCGGGAAAGGTGCAAGTCAAGCGGACCTTGACTTAGGCTGTTTATATGAACTTAAAAACGGCCAAAAAGGCTGCATTCAGGCCCTCGGAAATGCGTTTGGAAACCTTAATCAGCTGCCTTATATTCAATTGGACCACGATGATCGGACTGGAGCGGCGGCGGGTGGAGAAAATCTCCGGATCAATGGAGACCGGGTACAGGAGATGAGACGGATTCTTGTATACACGTTTATTTATCAGGGAGCAGCTAACTGGTCAGAGGTAGATGGGGTCGTTACACTAAAATACGGCACTGGCCAGGACATAGAGGTGAAGCTTGATGAACACCGCAATGGCCAAACGATGTGTGCCATTGCCATGATTGAAAACGTCCAGGATCAGACGTTTAATGTTACACGTCTTGTCGAATATTTTCATGGACATGCAAAAATGGACCGCGCCTTTGGATGGGGGATGAAGTGGCAGGCGGGAAGAAAATAAAGAGAAGGGTCCTAGGCTTAGCTTAGGACCCCCGGATCTCCCAGATGAAACCAGCTATCTACTGTGTTACAGGCACAGCCTCTTCCAAAAATTCATCCAATATCCGCTCATATGCTTCCCGATTCTCCGTAAACGACATCGCGTGATCCCCTTTTTCAGCAAAGTAGATTTTCTTTGGACCGTTTTTCTTTTCATACAGCAGCTGAGATGATTCAGATGGAATGTAAGCATCGTCCTTGCTGTGAATAAAAAGGACGGGACTTTTAATCCTATCAATGAATTGGATAGGGGATACGTCTTTAAGAGAGTACCCGTCGCGCCATTTCATAAAAGGGCGGGCAATCGGCATGACAAGAAAGCCTGGCAGACGGAATTCTACTTTCAGACGGTAAAGCAGCTGCTTTTCCAGGCTGTCGAACGGACAGTCGGCCACGTAAAAATCGGCCCCGTCCTCAAGCATTCCGGCATACAGCAGCATGGTAACCGATCCCATGGATTCTCCGTGGATGCCTAACGTTATATCCTGTCCAAATTGCTCCTTCAGCCAATGAACAACGGCTTGCAGATCGTATTTTTCATAATGGCCGTAGCTTGTCGTTTTCCCGCCGGACTCCCCATGTCTGCGATGGTCATAGATCAGGACGTTGTATCCGCGCTTTAAAAACAAATTCATGTATTTAACCGAGTTGTAGCGGTTGACGGTAACCCCATGGCAGATGATGACAAATTTGCGGTCCTCGTAAGGTGCGACGAGGTAGCCTTTGACGTCATATCCGTAAATGGACGGAATCGTCACTTCAGTTTTTTTCAGCTCATCAAAATCCTTCTGAATAAAATGCCCGTCCAGTGTTTCGCGCTCCAGAATTTCTTCGTCTGTCCGCTTCTTAATAAACATCATCATATTTGTGAAAAAGAAGCCAACGATGAATATGTAGGAAAGGGCAACGCCAAGACCAATCCAAAGTTTTTTCATTCTATATCCTCCATTCAGGACTATTCTATCTTCATTTTAGCGATTGACCGGCTGAAAGGAAAGCAAAGCATTGTTACCGAACTGCTTCATCTTCCCATGCGGAAAAGGGGTGATTAAAGAGCCAAGATCCTTCAGTGAAAGCCCGCAGAATAAATGGATGCTCTCAGGTGAACCGATGATTTCATACGTATTTCCGTTTATATATAAGGCGCAGTCATCTTCTATAGCTATCCCTTTTCTGTTTGTTTGCTCCATAAGTGAGGCAAAGGCTTCCGCACGATCAGGCTGATTAAAATGAGGGCAAAAAACAGCATTCAAAATAGACCATCCTTCACTTTCCGCATAACCGTCTCCCTCATAATCCGAGCGAAGGCCGCTGCTGAACCAGCATATGGCTCCTGCACTGATTCCGGCAATCAGTTTGCCGGATTGCAGAGCGTCGATGAAAAGACCATCGATTTTCCATTGTTTCGATGCTTCTATCATGTTCACATAGTTTCCTCCGCCAAGGTAAATCAGGTCAGCAGCTTGAAAGGCTTCCGTCACTTCTGAGTAAGAATGGAAGAAAGCCGTCCGCAAAACGGAAACCTGGCAGCCAAGACGCTGTTCAAACACACCGAGGAATTCTTTTATGTAGACTTCATCATCCGAAGCCGCGCTTGGAATAAATAAGACTACTGGATTGTCTTTTCCTGTCAGCTCCGCCAGCCGCTGATTGATAAAAAAATGATCAGACTTTCTGGCGTATCCGCCTCCGATGATGACTAAGCGCATTCTTTGTTCCCTCCATTCATAAAATCGGCAGACTGAAAATGTATTGTTCGCCAATCTTTCCGGTCTTTCGATTGCCGGTGTCAAAAAATCCGGTCTTTATGTATAGATTTTGGGCAGCGATATTCCTATGGTTGACAGCGAGAATCACTTCAGCACAATCTGGAAATTCCTGCTGAACAAACGCCTTCAAAAGCTTCAGTCCTCCTTTCGCATACCCTTTACCCTGATCAGAGAAATTGACAGAGAAAGAAGTTAATAGCATCCGGTTTGGAAGATCCGTATAGTCGTTCACTCTTTCACCGGAGTGAAGAAGAAAAAAGCCGACTGGTTTTCTCTCATACAGAATGACAATTGGATGTTCGCCATTGGAGCCTTCAAGCCGGTCGACAGGCAGGGCGGTGAATGGCATTTGCTCTGGCGGAAGACTGAAATCTTGCAGTCTTTCTTTATGATGGGGCTGATATTTTTGTAATTCCATTTTAGTCGCTCCTTTACAGGCGGGGATTTCTAATCCATATCATACAGGAAAGTCAGCTGTTGTTACATAAAAATTCTTATTGTGGTAAAATAAGGGTAAAAAGGAGCGGGAGATGTCAAAATTAGATTTTATTTGGGATGCCATCTTGTTGTTTGGAATGGCTTTTAGAGGAGTTTATTTCTGGGGAATGCCGGTTTGGGTGTTTGCAGTCGTGATTCTTCTGGGGATAGGTTTGTATATATACTACTATATAAAATTTAAGAAAAGAGAAAGCAAAGAAAATACTCGATTTTGAACAGCACAGAGAGAGATTGGACACGAGTATGCCCAATCCATCAGCCCTTGCCATCTATTCCGATTTTCTCCAGAAATGCGATAATCTGTTGTTTATACTCCTCCCTGTTGTGCGTGAAAGACATGGCATGATCTGCGTTATCGGCTATATAGATCCCTTTGGAACCAGATTTATGCTCATACAAATGGATGGAGGATGAGACAGGAATCGTGCCATCTTTCTTCCCGTGAATAAATAGGACAGGCTTTTGGATCCGGCTGATGATTTTTATCGGCGAAACCTCTTGCATCCTATAGCCGTCCCGCCATTTCAGGAAAAGACGGGCAATCGGCATAACAAGCCATTTCGGGATGCTGATTTCTGATTGCAGACGGAAGAGAAGCAGTTCCTCCAGGTCTTCAAACGGACAGTCCGCAATATAAAAGTCAGCTGCATCTTCAAGAATGCCTGCGTAAAGGAGCATCGATGCAGCCCCCATGGATTCACCGTGGATCCCGAGAAGGATGTCTTCTCCATACCTCTGTTTTAACCAGGTTACGGCAGAGCGCAAATCAAACTTCTCATAGTATCCGAAGCTTGTCGTTTTGCCTCCGGAATCGCCGTGGCGCCGATGATCGTAAATCAGAACGTTATAGCCCAATGAGAGAAAAAGGTTCATATACTTAAGAGAATTATAGCGATTCATTGTCACTCCATGGGAGACGATGACAAACTTTTTCTCTTTAAATGGGGCAATCAGCTGCCCGCTCAGGGAGTATCCGAATTCAGAAGGAATGGAGACGTTTCTTTTCTCAAGACTGTCATAATCCTTTTGGTCAAAATGGCCGTAAAGCCGCTCTTTTTCGAGTATTTCTTCATTTGTTTTCTTTTTGGAATACATCATCATCTGGGTGAAAAAGAATCCGACAGAAAGAGTATAAGAGAGGGCTGCGCCAACTCCGATGGCAAGCTTTTTCACTGGCTGATCCCCCTAAGAAGGTTTTTGTCATATTTTATCGGTTTATGGGGACGAAGGAAATGAAAATGCTTGCCCGATGTGCTGCAAAAAAAATCCGGACATCTGCCATTCAGATGTCCGGATTTATTATGCCTGTGCCGCCATTTTTTCTTTCCATAGAAAATATTGCTTGCTGGAAATTTTTTTATCCAGAAACGGCTCCATTTTATGCACCGCCGCGAGAACCTTATCAAGAGAGATTCCTGTCTCAATCTTCATTTCCTGAAGCATGTAAAGGACATCTTCCGTCGCTACATTGCCGCTCGCGCCCGGCGCAAACGGGCATCCGCCAAGACCGCCTGCTGATGTATCGAAACGGTCAATCCCTGCCTGAAGCGCAGCCAGAATATTCGCGAGTCCAAGCCCCCGTGTGTCATGAAAATGCGCAGTGAGCAGAATTTCCGGAAATTGCTCTTTTAAGCGGGAAAAAAGGGAGTAAACCTCTTGGGGATGAGCCATTCCAATTGTGTCAGCGACGCTCAAGTCATCCACTCCGGCATCGGCAAATTGCCTGCACAAATCAAGAACTGGTTCTTCTTCGATTTTTCCTTCGTACGGGCAGTAAAAGGAAGTCGAAATGCATGCGCGTATAAAAAGCCCGCGGTTTTTTGCCTTTTCGATTAAGGGAAGGAGGGATCGCATGCTTTCTTCGGTCGTGCGGTTAATGTTTTTTTGATTAAAGGTGCTGCTCACACCGACGAAGAAGGCGACAGCGCTGCATTCGTTTTCAATGGCTTTTTCCAGACCCTTTTCGTTAGGAGTCAGCACGATGTTCCTTACGGATGGTGCACCATGCTTTACGATTTCGGCTGCATCTTCCATTTGGGGCACCCATTTGGGCGATACGAACGAAGTGATTTCCATTTCTTTAAATCCGGCCTGTGACAAATCCTTGATGAACTGGATTTTTTGACTGGAAGGTATCACATTTTTTTCATTTTGAAGACCGTCTCTTGGCCCCACCTCAATGAGGTCTGCTTTTATCGGGAATCTCAATACATCCGCCTTCTTTCATAATGTAAGGGTTTACATATTGTTATTTTAGTAGGAAAATAAGGAAGAATGCAAATGCTATTTTCAGAGTATTGGAATTTTTTCTAAAGGGGATGGGAACAGTGAATGCAAAAGAAATTGTCATTGTAAGCGCAGTACGAACCGCAGTAGGGAGCTTTGGGGGAGCACTTAAAAATGTCTCAGCACCCGAACTGGGAGGCATTGTTATTAAGGATGCTTTGGCGAGAGCGGGAATTTCAGGCGAGCATGTGGACGAAGTCATCATGGGGAATGTGCTTCAGGCAGGAATCGGCCAAAACCCTGCCCGGCAGGCAGCAATGAAAGCAGGCCTGTCTGAGGAAATTCCTTCCATGACGATTAATAAAGTATGCGGATCAGGATTGAAAGCGGTCCACCTTGCCTTTCAGGCTATTGCAGCAGGGGAAGCGGACGTCATTGTAGCAGGCGGAATGGAAAACATGAGCCAGGCGCCTTATTTAATAAAAGGGGCACGGGAAGGATTTCGTATGGGGGATCAAAATCTGGTGGACAGTATGACCTCCGACGGGCTGACCTGTGTATTTAATGATTATCATATGGGAGTTACAGCCGAAAATCTGGCTGAAAAATACAGGATTTCAAGGGAAGAGCAGGATCAGTTTGCGGCAGACAGCCAGGCAAAAGCCATCCGCGCGGTGAAGGAAGGAACGTTTAAAGACGAAATCGTGTCCGTCAGCATTCCGCAGCGCAAGCGAGATCCGATCGTTTTTGATACGGATGAATACCCGAGAGAAGGGACAACAGCGGAGGGGCTCGGCAAGCTGCGACCTGCATTCAAAAAAGATGGGAGCGTTACGGCAGGGAATGCGTCTGGTATTAACGATGGGGCAGCTGCGGTTGTGGTGATGAGCCGCGAGAAAGCGGAAGAGCTGGGGGTAAAGCCGCTTGTGAAAATTTTAGCGAACGGAAACGCCGGTGTAGATCCGAGCATAATGGGCATCGGGCCGGTAAAAGCGGTGAAAAAAGCGCTGGAACGGGCTGGCATGGAGCTTTCCGAGATTGAATTGATTGAAGCGAATGAGGCATTTGCAGCACAGACCCTCGCGGTGGATAAAGAACTTCATTTTAATACAGAGATTTTAAACGTCAACGGAGGCGCGATTGCTCTTGGCCATCCAATCGGAGCAAGCGGTACAAGAATTCTTGTTACCCTCATTCATGAAATGAAACGGAGAGGATCCAAAAAGGGTCTCGCAACATTGTGCATCGGCGGCGGACAGGGTGTTGCTACAATCGTTGAGAATGTAAACTAAGGGAGGGAACAATATGAAGCAGGTTTATCAATCTTCTTTAAAAGCCGTGGAGGATATACGCGATGGCGCAGTCTTAATGGTCGGAGGATTTGGTCTTTGCGGGATTCCCGAGAACTTGATTCTGGCATTGGCTGAGACAGGTGTAAAGGATTTAACAGTTATTTCAAACAACTGCGGGGTGGATGACTGGGGTCTCGGCCTGCTGCTGAAAAACAAGCAGATAAAGAAGATGATTAGTTCCTATGTCGGTGAGAATAAAGAATTTGAGCGGCAGGTTCTGGCAGGTGAACTCGAAGTCGAGCTTTTGCCGCAGGGAACTCTGGCAGAAAAGATCCGTGCAGGCGGAGCGGGCATTCCTGCCTTCTTTACGCCCGCAGGATACGGGACCGAGGTTGCGGAAGGAAAAGAAACGAGATCTTTTCACGGAAAAGAATATGTCTTGGAAGAAGCTCTTACAGCTGACTTCAGCCTGGTAAGAGCTTATCGGGCTGATAAAATGGGGAACCTCATTTACAACAAAACCGCGCGTAATTTCAATCCGATGATTGCAGCGGCCGGCAAAATCACGATTGCTGAAACAGAGGAATTGGTTGAAACCGGAATCATTGAACCGGATCAAATCCATACGCCCGGTATCTACATACAGCGGCTCATTGTCGGAGAGCAGCAGAAGAAAATCGAACGCCGGACTGTAAAGAAAACGGGATGAGGGGGAACGGTCATGATCGAAGATAAAGTGCTGGTCAGAGAAAAAATAGCGAAGCGGGCGGAAAGAGAAATACAGGATGGCTTCTATGTGAATCTTGGAATCGGCATGCCGACACTCGTTGCGAATTATATTCAGGAAAACAAGCAGGTCGTGCTGCAATCAGAAAACGGCCTGCTTGGCATCGGACCTTACCCTGAAGAAAAGGATGTAGACCCGGATTTGATTAACGCCGGAAAAGAAACGGTCACCGCCATTTCAGGAGCTTCCTATTTCGACAGCGCTGAATCGTTTGGGATGATTCGCGGAGGCCATGTGAACCTGGCGATTTTAGGCGGGATGGAAGTGTCAGAAACAGGAGACCTGGCAAACTGGATGATACCTGGTAAAATGATTAAAGGAATGGGGGGCGCGATGGACCTCGTTCATGGAGCACAGCGGATCATTGTCATCATGGAGCATGTGAGCAAAAACGGATCGCCTAAAATCCTGAAAGAATGCTCACTGCCGCTCACTGGAAAGAAAGTGGTCCACCGTATTATCACGGACCGGGCTGTACTGGATGTAACGGAGCTGGGATTAAAATTGATTGAAACAGCAGAAGGATACACAATTGAAGATATTAAAAATTCGACAGAACCGGAAATCATAGCAGGAGAAGACGTGATTCTCGGAGCGTATTAACAGGGGGCTTTCCGAAAAATCTTATAAACTTAAAACAGGGCGACGCATTCTAAGCGTTTCCCTGTTTTATTTGGAAGTCAGGCTGATGGAAGTGGAAAGGCGGCGATGCATCGGGCCAAGCGCTTAAAGCTTGAGGAGGTTTACCGCCCGCCCAAGAATAATCGGGCGACTGCTGGCTGCAATCAACAGCCAAGTTTAAAAGAGCTATTTTTAAAAGAAAGGTGCGGGACACAATGGGAAGAAGAATTGAACTAGAAAGAGACAAAGCAGTTGTTCGTTTAACAGGTCTCACAGGGTTTTTCGCCCTTAAAATGAAGCTCGGCATTCCTTATGAAACAATCAGCCAAGTCTATGTGGATCAATTTGATGCGCCAAGATGGATGCTGCGGATGCCGGGGACGTCCATTTCTTTTCTTCATATTTACGAAGGAAGCTACAAATACAGGAATGAATGGTATTTTCTTTCCTTCAGCGGGAGAGGTCCGGTGCTGTTAATGGAGCTCAAAGGCCACCCAAAGTACAGGCTGATTGTATTGCAAATAGAGCATCCTACAAAAACTGCCGCTGATATTCGCACGCAGCTAAGATTGCGGGAAGAAAAATAGGATGAGGAATGAGAAGGTTTATTCACCTAATTGAATTTCGTCTGCTTTACGCGTAAACTTTACAAAATTTTTTAGAGGAGACTTGTTCTCATGGACGGACCAAATAAAAATAGGCGGAACCGCGGCTCCGCCCATTTGAAGTGTTAAAGCAGAGACTCTGCCCCATCAATATAAATTTCCGTTCCGGTGATGTGAGAGGACTGTTCAGATGCAAGGAAATATACGAGGTCCGCTACCTGTTCAGGCTGACCGGACCCTTGAGCCAGAGGCTGGTTGCCTTCCGGGTATTCCACCGGAATCTCGACCTCTTTCAAGTTCTCCTGTTTTTCGGTTGAAGAATCGATATTCGTGTCAATCGCACCAGGGCAGATGGCGTTTACTCTAATTTTAAATTGAGCCAGTTCCAATGCAGCCATTTTCATAAAGGCAACCTGAGCCGCCTTCGTAGTGCTGTAGGCAGACATTCCGAAATTTTTGTAGATGCGGTTTCCGTTGATGGAGCTTGTAATAACAATGCTGCCGCCATTTTCTTTTAGCAGCGGAATGCTGTATTTAACAAATAGAAACGTGCTTCTAAGATTCGTATGGATGGTTTTATCCCAATCTTCGGTTTCCATTTCTTCAATAGAGGAAAATACCCCGTTGATTCCTGCATTGTTGAAAATAATATCTAAATTTCCCCAATGATCCTCCACCTCTTGAATGGCGGACTTGACCATTTCTTCGTTCGCCATATCTGTTTCAATCGCAATCGCTTCTCCGCCAAATCGATTGATTTCATTTTTTACTTCAAGCGCGCGTTCCTTATCGAGATCCAATATACAAACACGGATTCCTTCACGTGCAAATTTTAGGGCAGCCGCTTTTCCGATACCGGAGCCTCCGCCTGAAACGATGGCTACCTTTGTGTTTTTCACCGAACTGTTTGTCATTCCTATGTACCTCCAAAGAGTTATTTAGAAACTCAATACCCTTTTTAGAGAAGAATTCATCCATCTGCTGAAAAAAATTCAATAAAATAGCTCTGGCTGCTGGCGGCCAGAGCTTTCTATCTATTCTCTATGCTGTTCGTACCGATCGGCCTTGCTTATTTTGCGAAGAAACTCGATTTCTTCCTTAGTAAGGGGTTCTGCATTCACAGCCGATGTATTCTGCTGCAGCTGCGCAAGCTTGCTTGCGCCGGGAATGACCGCTGCAACAGCCGGTGCAGCCAGGCAATATTGAAGGGCTGCTTCCGTATAAGAGTGGCGTGGTGCCGCTTTTTTCATTTCTTCACGCAGTTCACCAAGTTCTTCGAAAGAATAGCTCATATATCCTTTTTCTTTGATGCTTGAACCGGCGTGGTCCAGCTCCCGCTCAGAAAGAATTCCTTTGGCAAGCGGTCCCCGTGCAATGACACTGACTCCATGCTCTTCAATAAGAGGGAACCATTCCTCCGGTCGCCGGTCAGTCAGACTGTATTGCATCATGATTGAGACAATCGAGGATTTCTCAAGATACTGCTTAATTACGTTCGGTCTTATGGACGAAATTCCGTATTCCCGGATAAGCCCTTCTTTTTTCAGTTCTTCAAAGGCTTCAATCGTTTCATCGATGTTGTCATCAATTGTGCCTCCGTGAAGCTGATAGAGATCGATGTAATCAGTTCCAAGTCTCAGTAAACTGTCTTTGACGGCTTTCTGGATATGAGCTTTTGATGGATCCCATGTCCAGCCTTCTTTTCCTTCCTCCCAGCGGTTTCCTGCTTTCGTCGCAATAATAAAATCCTGTCTTCGGTTTTGAAGGGCTTTGCCGACAAACTCCTCATTTAAACCGAAATCGTATAGATCGGCAGTATCAAAATAGTTGATCCCGAGTTCAACGGCTTCGTCAATGATGGATCTTGCATGTGCCTCTTCCTTTCCCAGCGACATGCAGCCCAGTCCCATTTTGCTCACAAATAAATCGGAACGCCCCAATTGTCTCTTTTCCAACAGCGATCCCTCCTGTCTTAATATCATGACAGTAGTATAGGATTGCTGAAATTGCAAACAAGAAGCCTCCCTTACGTTTTATCAACCCATTCTTTGACGGTTGTAAACTGTTTGCTGTATTCCTTTAGCTTCATTCTGATCTCCCATGCCTTGCCGACAAGGATGATCCCTTTTTCCAGCTTGTATATTTTCATGCGGTTCCCTTTCCTTTCACCTGATGGAGGGTATGATAAGATATATGAAGATAAATGTATAAATACGACAGGAGCTGATACCATGGAAAATTTAAGAGAAAAAGAACTTTCGTCGGAGCAGATTTATTCAGGTAAAATTATTGACTTATATGTTCAGGAAGTGGAGCTTCCGAACGGGAAAACGTCAAAACGTGAAATTGTAAAGCATCCAGGGGCAGTAGCTGTGATTGCTCTCACAAGCGACGGGAAAATGCTGATGGTGGAGCAGTTCAGAAAGGCGCTTGAACGGACATTGGTTGAAATTCCGGCTGGAAAGCTTGAAAAAGGGGAAAAACCCGAGACGACAGCCGTCCGTGAGCTGGAAGAAGAGACAGGCTATACAGCTGGAAGTATGGACCATCTCCTTTCGTTCTATACGTCACCGGGTTTTGCTGATGAGCTGGTTCATTTATACATAACGGATGACTTAATTCCTTTAGAAAACAAAGCCAGTCTGGACGAAGATGAGTTTGTAGAATTAATGGAAGTGACCCTTGAAGAGGCAGAGGAAATGGTGGCAAACGGCCGGATTTATGATGCGAAAACAGCCTATGCCGTTCAATATTTAAAGCTTCGACAGGCAATGAATACAAAATGAAAGAGTTTTTTGCCGATTTGCATGTTCATATCGGTTCTACTGAGTCAGGAAAACCGGTTAAGATTACAGCTTCCAGAGCATTGACCCTATTGTCGGTATTAGAAGCAGCGAGCGAAGAGAAGGGGATGGACTTGATCGGCTTAATCGATGCCCATGTTCCGGAAGTTATGAATGAGTTAGAAAGATTGATCATATCCGGTTCATGCGAAGAACTTGCCGGAGGAGGAATCCGGTTTCAGCATACAACGCTGATTCTCGGTTCGGAGCTTGAAGTTTATGACGAGAATTGTTCGGGTCCCATACATGTCCTTGTTTATTTTAAAGGGTTGGGAGATATGAAGGTATTTTCGGAATGGATTTCACACTTTATGAAAAATAATACGCTCAGTTCCCAAAGGGTTTACACAGCAGCGAAAGCACTTCAGCTGAAAGTGGAAGAGCTTGGAGGATTGTTCATTCCGGCCCATATTTTTACCCCTTTTAAAAGCCTGTACGGCAGAGGTGTAAAGAAATCATTGGCGGAAGTCTTCGATCCAGGCTTAATTGATGCGGTAGAACTGGGCTTAAGCTCTGATACAGAAATGGCCTCTGTTATTGGAGAGCTTGACGGTTATCCATTTGTAACAAATTCGGATGCTCATTCAACAGGCAAAATTGCAAGAGAGTATCAGAAGCTTTTATTGATGGAACCCTCTTACAAAGAGCTGGTTCTTGCTCTTAAACAAAGGGACGGGAGAAAAATTCTTGCCAATTACGGATTGAACCCACTCCTCGGAAAATATCATCATACGGTTTGCGATAACTGCGGAATCAGCTTGACCACACAAACCGATGTCTGCCCAAGCTGCGGCTCAAAGAAAATCATAAAAGGGGTAAGCGACCGATTAGTGGAGCTCGCTGATTCACCTGCCCGCCTGGAGAATCGGCCGCCATACGTTCATCAGGTTCCGCTGCAATTCATTCCTGGAGTCGGACCGAAAACCCTTCTGAAGCTTAAGGATCATTTTGGTACAGAAATGGATATTCTTCACCGGGTTTCCAAGGAGGAACTTGCTCGTGTCATACCTGGTAAGACAGCGGAGCTGATTGCGGAAGCAAGAGCCGGAACACTGGCTGTATCAGGCGGAGGCGGCGGGATTTATGGGAAAATCACCACAAAGTAAAGCCGGGCCATCCAGGCCGGTTTTTTTTGAGCGGAAAATTTAGACGAAATTATCATAGAAGTAACAATATATTTACATTCCAGCTGTTTAATTAGACATGTACCTACATATTTTTTAGGAGGATGGATGGACATGAAAAAAAGAATGGCTGCAGCCTTAACTTTAAGTCTTATGGTACCGGCATTCACTTCTGCAGGAGCAGCAAGCGGACCGGTCACTGTCAAATCAATTGAATATAAGGGGATGAATGCTCCTGCAACCATTCCGGAAATGGTGGACACCTATACAAAAGCTTCCGTTGAAGTGACATACAGCAATGGCTTGAAAGAAAGCTATCCGCTCTCTTATAACCGCCTTTTCAAATCAGAGGAAAAAGTTGCGTCAAATAAAGGGTCGATGATTCCGGCAGGATCTCCGATTGATGTAAATGGAAATGTCATCATGGATAACAGTGTAGAAGGCAAGCCGACTCCATTCGTTTCCGATGCTCCCGACTCCAACAGCATGCTGAGAGTCGGAAACGAAATTTATATGATTACTCATTATGAATATCAGACCATTGACGCAGCAGGAAAATCTGCATACGGCCTTGTACCGGCTTCCATGTCGCTGACAAAAATGAAACAGGATAAGAAAACAGGCAAATTGACTCCTGAAAAGGTAGAGAAAATCGATTTTTCTGATGTTAACGGAATCTGGATTCCCTGCAATGGCTCCCTTTCTCCTTGGGGTACACATTTAGGCTCAGAAGAATACGAGCCGGATGCAAGAAGCTTTGAGGATACAAAATCAAGTGCGTACACTCAAACATCGACATACGCAAAGCTTTACTTTGGAGATGAAAAGAAGGCCAACCCTTACTTTTACGGGTGGATTCCTGAAATCACCGTCAAACCCGGTGGGAAAACAGAAGTAGTGAAACACTACAGCACAGGGCGCTTCTCTCATGAGCAAATGACGGTCATGCCGGATAAACGCACTGCTTTCTTTGGTGATGACGGCGGAAATACGATGATGTTCATGTATGTTGCCGATAAAGAGAAAGACCTGTCTTCAGGTACCCTTTATGCTTCCAAGTTTAAGCAGACCGGAACTGAAAACGGCGGTTCAGGTGAATTGGAATGGATTCGCCTCGGCCACGGAACAGATAAAGAAATTAAAGATTTGATTGACAGCGGCGTAAAATTCAGCAGCATATTTGACGTCTCAGATACACCTAAAGAAGGCTTTACAGCGGTTAAAACCTATGCAAATTCCAAGGTGGAATATCTGAAACTCAAACCGGGAATGGAAAAAGCAGCAGCATTCCTCGAACCGCGCCGCTATGCAGCGATGAAGGGAGCTACGTCCGAGTGGAATAAAATGGAGGGGATGGCGTTTAATCCAAAGGATAAGAAGGTATATGTAGCCATGGCCGATGTGTCTAAATCAATGGAAAAAGATGCATCAGGAAATGATCCTGCAGACCATATCCAGCTTCCGAAAAGAAAGTCCGGTGTCACATTTGAAATTAATCTTGCCGGAAGCCAGAAGGATCAGGCCGGAACTCTAATCGATAGTGAATATGCTGCAAAATCAATCAATGGCCTTCTAGTGGGAGAGGACTTGCCTGAAGCAGATGCGTTCGGGAATACAGCAAACCCTGACAAAGTTGCAAGCCCTGATAACTTATCATACTCAGAAGAAATGAACGCGCTGATTATTGGAGAAGACAGCAGCCAGCATATTAACAACTTCGTGTGGGCATATGACTTGGATACAAAGAAACTGGAGCGTCTATTATCTGTACCAGCTGGTGCAGAGGCGACTGGCCTTCGTATGGTTGAAAATATGATGAACCATCATTATATGCTAAGCAACTTCCAGCATCCGGGAGACGAACTGAAAAACTTCCAGATTACTGCTGTGAATAAAGATGATTTGATTGCAGAAATAGATAAGCAAATTGGAATCAACAAAACCGGCGGAGTCGGATATGTAGATGGTTTCCCATCTCTGAAAAAAGGCAGCATAGCTGTTCACAGCCAACCAGTGGGGAAAATGAATGTTCAAAAATCAGTCCCAATGTACAAAATGAACGAAGCTGGCGAATGGGCGAAAGTCTCTGATCTTAAAAAAGGGTTCTACCGCGTTTATGGGGAAATGAAAGATTACTATAATGTGGGCGGAGACTATTATGTGAAAAAAGAGGATGCAGGCGCTGTTTATAAAGGGAGAGTCCTGATTAAATCGCCGATGTCCATGTATTCAGCTGACGGAAAAGCAGTCAAAACGCTTAAACCCGGAGAGGCAATCCGAGTATACGGAATGGAAGATGGAAAAATCATGGTGGGCGGGGGCTATTATGTAAAAGAGAGTCCTAAAGCCGTTTATTATGAAGGAATTGCCATGATGAAAAGAGAAGTTTCTTTAATGAAAGACGGAAAGGCAAGCAAATCCCTGAAAAAAGGAAGCATGGCACGTGTCTACGGAGTAGAGGGTAATAAACTTCTAGTAGGCGGAGGGTATTATATCGAAGCCGGCAAATCTTCTGTCTCTTACTTAAAAAATTAATCTGCAGAGGCTTCCTGAAGGAGGAAATCCTTCAGGAAGCCTCTTTTTTTTCTGCATATAATCCATATGGCGGAATACACTCTATTAACTAGAGCGCTGGGAGGACATGCTTATGAAAAAGCAGCCGGTGAAAACATTCATCGCAAATCATATAAAAAGCCAATCAACCATCTATTTGTTTGTATGTGTGCTATTTATGATGGGAGTTATTTTTGGAGCGATTATTGTAAATAGCATGACCTTCTCGCAAAAGGAAGATTTATTTTTTTATCTTAGCCGTTTTTTCGGGCAGGTGACGGACGGAAAAGTGGCGGATTCCGCCGAAATGTTTCAGCAGAGCTTTATGCACAATATTAAATACCTTGGATTGATCTGGATCCTCGGTATATCCATTATTGGACTGCCTATCATTCTGATTATGCTGTTTCTGAAAGGAATGGTTGTCGGGTTTACTGTTGGATTTCTCGTCAATCAAATGGGATGGAATGGCTTTCTGCTTTCTTTCGTCTCCATCCTCCCTCAGAACATGATTATGATTCCGGTCTTTATCATTTTAAGTGCGGCCGCGTTATCCTTTTCGCTCAAGCTTGCTATGTATTTATTAAACCGGAAGAGAAATTTGCAGGATTCCCCGCTTCAGTCGTTTTCAAAATATGCAGGTGTTTTTGCAGGAATCATTGTGATGATTGCTGCAGCGGCAGCGCTGGAGGCTTTTGCCTCTCCGGAATTGATGAAAGCAGTTGTCCAGCTTGTTAAAAAATAATAATCATTCTTAATTTATAATCATTATAATCGTTTAATTATAATTATTTTAGTTGGAACCCTTTCGCTCTTCTGCTATAATGGTTGAGGAAGCGGCGAGGGAGGAAATTGTTCATGGAAAACCGCATTGACCGGATAAAAAAACAGCTCCATTCTTCTAGCTATAAGTTAACGCCTCAGCGTGAAGCGACGGTTCGTGTTCTGCTTGAACATGAAGAAGACCATCTGAGTGCCGAAGATGTTTACCTCCTCGTTAAGGAAAAATCTCCTGAAATTGGATTGGCAACAGTCTATCGGACCCTTGAATTACTGACTGAACTGAAAATCATTGATAAAATAAACTTTGGTGATGGTGTATCCCGTTATGATCTGAGAAAAGAGGGAGCAGCTCATTTTCATCACCATTTAGTATGCATTGAATGCGGAGCGGTAGCTGAAATTGAAGATGATTTGCTTGAGGATGTGGAAGAAATCGTGGAAAGAGATTGGAAGTTTAAAATAATGGACCACCGTCTCACATTTCACGGCATCTGCATGAAATGCCAGCAGAAGAACGAAAGTCAGGAATCAGCTGAATAAGAATACATAAGACTTTTCCGGAAATACGGAGAGGTCTTTTTTCTTGCCCTTCCATTCGTATAAAAGCAGAGCAGTCCGGCATATAATGGAGTATCAAAAAAATGAGACAAGACTTCGGAGGGTGTCATGAAACGATATTTGCTCGCTGGAATGGATATGATTAAGGTTTTCGTTGTGTTTACTGGATTTACGATTCTCTTCTACTATGCTATTATTTGGATTAACTTAGAGTATCAGGATTACCATCGGTACGATCCGCCTGAAGGATCTGCGCTGAAGGTAACGAAAATGGTAGAAAATGAGCCGGATCAGTGGCTGAACCGCCTTATTTTCTTTTATTCAGATGGGGAGTAGAGGAATGTGAACGATCAATTAAAAGATTTTATTCATTACATGGTCGTAGAACGCGGTTTATCGCATAACACGGTTGTCTCCTATGAAAGAGATTTAAAAAACTATCTTCGTTTTTTAAAAGAGCAGGAAATAGACAGCCTGAACAAGGTGTCGAGAGTTCACATTATTCAATTTTTAAAAACCCTTAAAGAAGCAAATAAGTCGAGTAAAACCATTGCCCGCCATGTTGCATCACTCCGGGCTTTTCATCAATTTCTTCTGCGGGAAAGAGCCGTGAGCCAAGATCCATCCGTGCATATTGAAACACCGCAGATTGAACGGAAGCTGCCTAAAGTTCTCTCACTCGAGGAAGTGGAAAAACTGATGGACACTCCTTTGATGACTTCCCCATTCGGGTACAGGGATAAAGCCATGCTCGAACTTCTGTACGCTACAGGCATACGGGTCAGTGAAATGACGGAGCTTAACTTAGCAGATGTTCATTTGGAAATGGGATTCATCCGCTGTTTCGGAAAAGGAAGCAAAGAAAGGATTGTGCCGATAGGACGGACGGCTGCAGCTGCCATTCAGGTCTACCTGGAAAAGGGCCGCGTGAAACTGGCCAGCAAAAAGGAGACGACAGATGCTCTTTTTTTGAATCATCACGGAAAAAGAATTACGAGACAGGGATTTTGGAAGAACTTAAAGAAAATCTCCCTTGAAGCAGGCATTGAAAAGGAGCTTACTCCGCATACATTGAGACACTCGTTTGCTACTCATTTGCTTGAAAATGGGGCCGATTTGCGGGCCGTTCAGGAAATGCTCGGCCATGCCGACATCTCCACCACTCAAATATACACACATGTTACAAAAACGAGGCTGAAGGATGTGTATCAGCAATATCATCCAAGAGCATAAGAAGAAGCAAATCTATAAACGAACACAGGACCTGCTCTGTGTTCGTTTTTGTTTTTTTGCCAAAAGGCAAACAGGAGACGGATTCTTTTCAATAAATGTGCAATTCCGGAGGGGATTGGAGGAATACTTTTTGGTATGCGGGATTTTCATTGGCAGTTTGTTTGTAACCGGTTTATAATGAGGTTGTCAGACTTCTGACAGGATCGATTACAAAGAGATAATCCCGAATTGAGGAGGGTTAAAAGTGAGTAAGTATACATATAAAAGAGTGTTTGTTATCGTCCTTGATTCAGTCGGTATCGGAGAGGCCCCCGATGCAAAGGAATTCAACGATGAAGGAGCCGACACATTAGGGCACATAGCTGAAAAAATGAATGGACTTCATATGCCGAACATGGCCGAACTTGGATTAAGCAATATCCGGGAAATTAAAGGGATTTCCGTTCAAAAGAACCCTAAAGCATACTTTACAAAAATGCAGGAAGCTTCAAGCGGAAAAGACACGATGACGGGACACTGGGAAATCATGGGCCTGAACATCAGCGAGCCTTTTCAGGTTTTTCCGGAGGGGTTTCCTAAAGAGCTGACAGATCAGCTTGAAAAAGAAACAGGAAGAAAAGTGATTGGCAACAAACCGGCTTCCGGCACAGAAATTCTGGATGAGCTGGGCGAACAGCATGTCAAATCAGGAGATTTAATCGTATACACCTCAGCAGATTCCGTTCTGCAGATTGCTGCACACGAAGAAATCGTTCCGATAGAAGAGCTTTATGAGATCTGCGAAAAAGCAAGAAAACTTACGATGACTGAACCGTTTAAACTTGGAAGGGTTATCGCAAGACCTTTCATTGGTGAAGCAGGAAACTGGACAAGAACCCCGAACAGACACGATTACGCGTTAAAGCCATTTGACAGAACGGTGATGGATGAACTGAAGGATGCGGATTATGATGTAATTGCCATCGGGAAAATCTCTGATATCTATGATGGAGAAGGCATTACCGATTCAGTCAGAACAAAATCAAATATGGATGGCATGGATCAGTTTGTACAGATCATGGATCGTTCTTTTACCGGGATCAGCTTTTTAAATCTTGTGGATTTTGATGCATTATACGGTCACAGACGGGATCCGGAAGGATACGGGAAAGCGCTTGAAGAATTCGATGCGAGGCTGCCGGAGGTGTTTGAAAAGCTTACCGGAGACGATTTGCTTGTCATTACGGCGGATCATGGAAATGATCCGGTACATCATGGAACCGATCATACAAGAGAGTATGTGCCTTTGCTCGTCTATAGTCCGCGAATGGAAAAGGGCGGGGAGCTTCCGGTCCGAAAAACGTTTGCTGATATTGGAGCAACGATTGCTGAGAATTTCCAGGTGAAAATGCCTGAATATGGGAAGAGTTTCTTGAAAGACATTGATGAGGAGGCCTGATTGATGAAGGCGGACGGACTTAGTATGGCAGCAGAATTTATCCAGTCAAAAATTGGACAGGCACCGGAGATAGGATTAATCCTGGGCTCCGGTCTTGGCGTTTTGGCTGATGAAATAGAAGAGGCAGTTAAAATACCTTACGGGGAAATTCCCGGCTTCCCGGTTTCAACTGTTGAAGGACATGCCGGGCAGCTCGTATACGGGAAGCTGAAGGGTGCTACAGTAATAGCCATGCAGGGGCGTTTCCATTTTTACGAAGGCTATGATATGCAGAAAGTGGTGCTCCCGGTCCGTGTAATGAAACAAATCGGTGTTCAAACGCTAATCGTGACGAACGCTGCGGGCGGAATTAACGAACAATTTGAACCGGGGGACTTGATGCTTATTCGAGACCATATTAATAATATGGGGACGAACCCGCTGATTGGACCGAACGATAAAGAATTGGGCGTGCGTTTCCCGGATCTTTCTCAAGCTTACAGCCGAAACCTCCTTTCACTCGCAAGAGAAACGGCGGACGAATTGAATATGAAGGTACAGGAAGGAGTATACGTAGCCAATACGGGTCCGGTATACGAAACTCCTGCGGAAATTAAGATGCTGAGAATTCTTGGCGGTGATGCTGTGGGCATGTCAACTGTTCCAGAAGTAATAGCTGCCCGCCATGCAGGAATGGATGTGCTGGGTATTTCCTGCATTTCCAATATGGCAGCGGGAATCCTGGATCAGCCATTGTCCCATGATGAAGTAATAGAGACAACCGAAAAGGTGAAATCGAACTTCCTCAGCCTGGTAAAGGGTGCAGTAGAAAAAATAATGAAGGCAGGTGCATCATCATGAGAATGGTAGACATAATTCAAAAAAAGCGCGATGGAAAACTGCTTTCTAAAGAAGAAATAGAATTTGCAGTAAACGGATATAAAAATGATTCCATACCCGATTATCAAATGAGCTCTTTTTTAATGTCTGTTTATTTTAAAGGCATGACGAAAGAAGAGGTCTCCTGGCTTACGGATGCCATGGTGAATTCAGGCGAAACGGTTGATTTGTCCGGCATTAATGGAATAAAAGTGGACAAACATTCAACAGGGGGAGTAGGAGATAAAATCAGTCTGATTGTGGCTCCGCTTGTCGCTTCTGTCGGTGTTCCCGTGGCAAAAATGTCTGGAAGAGGCCTTGGACATACGGGAGGAACAATTGATAAACTTGAAGCAGTCGAGGGGTTCAGTGTTGAATTGAGCGGCAAGCAGTTTATTGATAATGTAAACCGGCACGGTATTTCGATTATTGGCCAATCCGGTGATCTCGTTCCGGCCGATAAGAAAATTTACGCATTGAGAGATGTAACGGCAACAGTCGACTCCATTCCTTTAATCGCAAGCAGCATCATGAGCAAAAAAATTGCCATGGGAGCAGATGCAATTGTTCTTGATGTCAAAACCGGTGCCGGTGCATTTATGAAAACACTGGACCGTGCGAAAGATTTAGCCTCCACGATGGTTGAAATCGGAAGTCATTTAAATCGAAATACGATAGCTGTTATTACCGATATGAATCAGCCTTTGGGGTATGAAGTAGGGAATGCAAATGAAATCAAGGAAGTTATCGAAGTTTTACAAGGAAATGGATCGGAAGATTTAATTGAAATCTCCATGGCAATCGCTGTTCAAATGTCTATCCTGGGCGGAATTTATAAAACGGAAGAAGAAGCCCGCAAAGGGTTAACTCAGGCGATTGAGAGTGGGGAGGCTCTCGGTAAATTCAAGGAATTTATCAGCGCTCAAAATGGAAATGCGGCTCAAATCGATTCCATAAACTTGCTTCCGCAGGCAAAGCACCATGTAGAGGTAAAATCAAAGCAATCCGGATATGTCCGTGATATCAATGCAGAAGAGATTGGTGTTGCAGCACTCCTGTTAGGAGCCGGAAGACAAACGAAAGAGGATCAGATTGATTATTCCGCAGGTGTCACGCTTAAGAAAAAAGTAGGCGATCAAGTGCAAGAAGGAGATGTTATCGCCGTACTTCATTTCAATAAAGAAGACCATCAGCAGGCGGTGGACACCCTATATCATGCGTTCACCTATTCTGACCAAAAGCCAGAAAAACGGCCTTTTGTATATGAAATCATTTCAAAATAGGCATTTGTTTTTATAAAGAACGCTTCAAAGAGTTCGAAAAATGAATGAATGCAAACCCCCCGGTCAAGCTGCCGGGGGGTTTTTTGAGGAAAATTTAAATAAAGGGTGGGCCGCGGAGGGCTTGCTTGGAATAGCGGCAAAGATGAGATCTGGAGATAGGAACGTGGTCATCCGTCTGCCCCCTGCACTAGAATTCAGCTGAAAAAAACGCAGGAAAAGGGGAGCGGGCTTCTCAACGGACTTACTGGACAATCCCATTTGAAAAACAAGAATGCAATTCATCAGGTTCGGTATGTATAATCCTCTCCTAATTGGAAAAAATGGAAGGTATCTTATTTGGGAGGGTTTGGAAATGAAAAAAGGTTTTTCCATGCTTATCATAATTTGCTGCTTGTCTACATTTGCGCAGGGAGCATTCGCAAAAGAAAATAGCCCCGACTTGGCACCGCAGGCGAAATCGGCCGTGCTGATTGAACGGGATACAGGCAAAATCCTCTATGAAAAAAACAGCGATCAGCAGCTTCCGCCGGCAAGTATGACGAAAATCATGACGATGATCCTGATTATGGATGCATTTGATAAAGGGAAACTCAAGCTAACCGATAAAATCCGCACAAGCGAATATGCTGCGTCAATGGGCGGTTCGCAAATTTTTCTTGAGCCGGGTGAGGAAATGTCGGCAGATGAGATGCTGCGCGGAATTGCAATCGGCTCAGGAAACGATGCCTCTGTAGCCATGGCTGAGCATCTTGGCGGTTCAGAAGATGGTTTTGTTGCCATGATGAACAAAAAGGCTGCAGAACTGGGTCTAAAGAATACGCATTTCGAGAACACCACCGGCCTGCCTGAAAAAGGGCATTACAGCACGGCTCATGATATGGCGGTTATGGGGAAAGAGCTTCTTAAATATGAAAACATTACAAAATATACCGGGAAGTATGAAGACTACTTAAGAACCAATACGGATAAAAAATTCTGGCTTGTTAACACAAACCGTCTTGTGAAGTTCTACCCTGGTGTAGACGGTGTGAAAACCGGTTTCACAAACGAAGCAAAGTATTGTCTGACGGCCACGGCGAAAAAAGGGAACATGAGGGTCATTGCGGTTGTAATGGGAGCAGAAACACCAAAAGACCGCAATAACCAGGTGACGAAAATGCTTGACTATGCGTTTAGTCAATATGAAACCCATCCGCTTTATCAGCGCAGTGAGGTAATCGGTGTTCAAAAGGTAAGCAAAGGAAGCGATAAAACGGTGAACCTTGTGACATCAGAGCCGATTTCCCTTTTAACCAAAAAAGGTGAAAATATGAAAAACATGACAAAACAGATTATTCCTAAAAAGAATTTGTCTGCTCCGCTGAAAAAGGGAGATGTTCTTGGGATGCTTGTATTGAAAAAAGACGGCGAAGTAGTGGCGAAAAGTCCGCTGACAGCAGAGAAGGATATTCAAACGGCAAGCTGGTGGTCATTATTTAAAAGGGTTATGTCCGACTTTACAAAAGCTGGCTGATTATGGCGAATGTTCACTAGTTTTGTCATGGGGCAGGAAAACGCATAAGGAAAAACGAAAGACTCATACAAGCACAGAACAAGGAGGAGTAGCAGATGAGTCTAGCCGTTGAACTTAGCGTTCGGGAGTCTGTATTGTGCATTCGCTTATCCGGAGAATTGGATCATCACAGTACGGATGAATTGCGGTCAAAAGTTAATGAAATCTTACAAGAAGGTCATGTTAAGCACATTGTGCTGAATCTTGGGAATTTGATGTTTATGGACAGTTCGGGCCTTGGTGTCATACTGGGCCGATATAAGCAAATCAAACAGCTTGGCGGAGAAATGGTCGTTTGCTCGATATCTCCAGCCATCCAGCGGCTCTTTGATATGTCCGGTCTGTTCAAGATAGTCAGACTTGAACAAAATGAGGAAAAAGCTCTTCAGACACTGGGGGTGGCTTCCTGATGAAAAATCATATGGAAATCCAGTTTTCGGCTTTAAGTCAGAACGAATCTTTTGCAAGGGTTACGGTAGCAGCTTTTATTGCCCAGCTTGATCCGACAATGGATGAGCTGACAGAAATTAAAACCGTCGTTTCTGAAGCGGTGACCAACGCAATTATCCACGGATATAACAATGATCCTGCAGGTATTGTCTATATCACCGCGTCTCTTGAAGAGGACGTTGTAAAGCTGACGATCCGCGATGAGGGCATCGGCATTCATGATCTTGAAGAAGCAAGGCAGCCGCTGTTCACGACCAAACCCGAATTGGAAAGGTCCGGAATGGGGTTTACGATTATGGAAAACTTTATGGATGAAATTCAAGTAGAGTCAGCCCCTTCTCTGGGAACATCGGTTAAATTAACAAAGCATTTATCGAAAAGCAAAGCTTTGGTTAATTAAGGAGACGAGCCATGGATGTGGAGGTTAAGAACGATCAGAAGAACGTTCAGTTAAAAGACCATGAGGTGAAAGAGCTGATTTTAAAAAGTCAGCAGGGGGACCAGCTGGCGAGAGACACCATTGTTCAGCGCAACATGAGACTTGTCTGGTCAGTCGTCCAACGATTTTTAAACCGCGGATACGAGCCGGATGACCTTTTTCAGATTGGCTGTATTGGCCTTCTGAAGTCAGTGGACAAATTCGATTTATCCTATGATGTCCGCTTTTCCACGTATGCGGTGCCGATGATAATCGGCGAAATTCAGCGGTTTATCCGTGATGACGGGACGGTAAAGGTTAGCCGGTCACTCAAAGAACTCGGGAATAAAATCAGACGGGCAAAGGACGAATTATCGAAGACATTAGGCAAGGTGCCGACAGTGACCGAAATTGCTGCTCATCTTGATATCTCACCTGAAGAAGTTGTTTTAGCGCAAGAAGCTGTCAGAGCTCCTTCCTCCATCCATGAAACGGTCTACGAAAATGATGGCGATCCCATTACCCTTTTAGACCAGATTGCCGATCATACCGATTCTAAATGGTTTGATAAAATTGTCCTTAAAGAGGCTCTTGAAGGTCTTGATGAAAGAGAAAAATTGATTGTATACCTGCGATATTACAAAGATCAGACCCAGTCTGAAGTGGCTGAAAGGCTGGGCATTTCACAGGTTCAAGTTTCAAGGCTGGAGAAAAAAATATTGAATCAGATGAAAAGTCTGATGGGCGGTTAAATCAGAGAAAGCGAATCCTTTGCGGGTTTGCTTTTTTTTATCGGTTTTAAGTGGTAATTTGTGTAAATCGGCTCGGTCTGCATGTTTAAAAGAAGTCCACAGCATACTACTTATACACTTACGTATCACTATGGGATGTGAAGAACGTGGCTAAAACGGTTTACATAAGGCTTAGACACAGAATTCAAGCGGCACCGCAAACATCTCTGAAATTGGATGATCTTGCACAGGTCATCTGTCCTGAAGAATGGACTCCGCTTAAAAACCTGTCCATTTATCAGATCACCATGAATGACAAAAATATGGTCGTGATTGATGGAATGGATGTTATACAGGCCATTAGCATGGCAGTGCCTGAAGCGGATATTCAGACGATTGGCCCGTCTCAAACGGTAGTAGAGATTGTCTATGAGAAAAAGAGACGGAAGATGGTTTATTTAATTCTCGTCTGGCTATTGCTGTTTACAGGTGCGGCTATGGCCATCATTAATTTTCATGAGGACGTCAGTATGCAGGCCGTGCATCAAAAGCTCTACTTCATGCTGACCGGAGAAAGGATTGACAAACCGCTGCTCCTGCAAATTCCATATTCGGTGGGATTGGGTCTCGGAATGATTCTGTTCTTTAATCATGTATTCAAAAGAAGGATTAATGAAGAGCCGAGTCCTCTTGAGGTCGAAATGTTCAAATACCAGCTGGACCTGGATCAGTATGTGGCCATGAATGAAAATAAAGAGAGTGTGAAAAAGATCGATGATCATTAGCCTCCTCCTTATTATTTTCCTCGGCCTGTCATGGGGGTTTGCTGTGGGAGCTGGTTTTGTTGCCTTTTTGGCTGTATTGGGCATCATCCCAAGGCTGAGCCAGCTGACTAAAACCATGGCTTCCATTCAATCCTATGAATGGAGTGTCGTGACGGGGGCAGCGGCAGGCTGCTGGATGAGTTTATGGGAGCCGGTCCTGCATGTTCCCTCCATGGCCGCCATGCCAATCGGGTTATTGGACGGCATGTTCATCGGTCTTTTGGCAGCGGCCCTCACAGAGGTTTTGAATGTTTTGCCAATCCTCGCAAAGCGGATTGGGATAGCGGAACAAATTCTGATTATGCTTATGGCGATTGTGCTTGGAAAAGTATGCGGTTCCCTGTATCACTGGATGTATTTTGTCAATCCATAAAGGAGGAAAATCATGTCTAAAATGAAGGATCATTATTCTGAACATGTAAAAGCTTATCAGCCAAAACCAAATTATTTTCTAAACTGTATAAAGGCTTTTGCTGTCGGAGGATTAATTTGTGTTATCGGTCAGCTAATCAGCAACTTCTATATCACCTTTTTTGATTTTACGAAAGAAACCGCCGGCAATCCTACCGTTGCCACCTTAATTCTGATTTCTTCTATCCTTACAGGGATTGGAATTTACGACCGGATCGGGCAGTTTGCCGGGGCCGGTTCTGCTGTGCCTGTAACCGGATTTGCCAATTCGATGACCAGTGCGGCTCTTGAGCATAAAAGTGAAGGACTCGTGCTTGGAGTCGCGACAAATATGTTTAAACTCGCAGGAAGTGTGATTGTATTCGGTGCTGTAGCGGCTTATGTCGTGGGAATCATCCGGTATTTCTTCGGTTTGATGACAGGATCATAAGGAGGAAGAGTTGTATGAAGCTGAATGGAAAACAAACGTGGGTTTTTGAAAATAACGTTTATGTTAAATCGACAGGAACGGCTGTAGGGCCAAAAGAAGCAAAAGGTCCGCTTGGCAATTTATTCGATGAAACCTATGATGATCTGCATTGCGGTGCCGACAACTGGGAACTTGCCGAAAGAAAATTAATGGAGCAGGCCATCGCCCACAGCCTTAAAAAGGCAAATCTACAGGAAGAAGACATTGATTTCCTTCTTGCCGGCGATTTGCTCAATCAAAATGTCACATCCAACTATACAGCCAGACATCTGGGGATTCCGTTTATCTGTATGTTCGGTGCATGCTCAACTTCGATGGAAACAGCCGCGATCGGATCTTTAATGATAGACGGAGGGTATGCCGGGAAGGTAATTGCGGCAACAAGCAGTCACAATGCCACTGCAGAGCGGCAATTCAGAAACCCGACTGAATATGGCGGACAAAAGCCGGGAACATCGACAGCAACGGTCACAGGATCTGGAGCAATGCTGATTACGAATGAACCCGGGGAGATCCGGATTACATCCGCGACCATTGGTAAAGTTCAGGATTATGGAATTAAGGATGCGAATGATATGGGGTCTGCAATGGCTCCTGCTGCAGCCGATACGATTAAGCGTCATTTGCAGGATCTAAATAGGACACCGGATGACTATGACTTAATTATAACCGGTGATTTATCAGGTGTTGGCAGTCCGATTTTAATTGATTTACTAAAAGAAGAAGGCATCCAAATCTCTTCCAAACATCAGGATTGCGGTTTGCTTATATACCGGCCTGATCAGGGGATCTTTGCAGGCGGAAGCGGCTGCGGATGCTCTGCGGTTGTGACGTACAGCCATATTTTTCAGGAAATGAAGGCTGGGAACCTGAACCGGGTTCTTGTCGTAGCGACCGGGGCACTGCTGAGTCCGACGATGATTCAGCAAAAAGAATCGATTCCAACTATCGCTCATGGAGTGGTGTTTGAACGGGCTGCAGGAGGAACGCTGTAATGGAATATGTACTCGCCTTTGTATGTGGAGGACTGATTTGTGTAGTTGGACAAATTCTTTTGGATGCATTTAAGCTGACGCCGGCTCATGTCATGAGTTCGTTTGTTGTCATTGGGGCCATCCTCGATGGATTTGGTATTTACGACAATTTTATTGAATTTGCCGGTGCAGGTGCGACCGTTCCGATCACCTCCTTTGGCCACTCACTGCTTCACGGGGCAATGGAACAGGCGGACGAGCACGGATTTATCGGGATTGCAATCGGGATTTTCAATCTTACTTCAGCCGGTATTTCTTCTGCTATACTTTTTGCCTTTATCATAGCGCTTATTTTTAAGCCGAAGGGATAGGATCAATAATGAAGAGAAGGGTTATATTGGTGACGGACGGGGATGAATATGCAGCGAAAAACATCGCTTATACAGCGGAACAGATAGGCGGACGCTGGATTTCACAATCGCAGGGGAATCCTTCCAGGCTTTCCGGGAAAGAGCTTGTTACATTGATTCTGACGACACCATATGACCCGGTCTTCGTTTTATTTGATGATTGCGGCATGCCTGGTGAAGGACCGGGAGAAAAGGCAATGATGTATGTGGCGGAGCATCCCGATATTGAAGTACTGGGTGTAATAGCAGTCGCAGCAAAAACAAGGCAGTCTGACTGGGCGCGGGTTGATGTATGCATTGACCGCGAAGGGGAACTGACGGGTCACGGAGTTGATAAAAGCGGGATTCAGGAATTGGAAGATGGCAGGATTAATGGCGATACGGTTTACAGTCTTGACCGGCTAAATGTGCCGATCATTGTGGGGATTGGAGATATAGGGAAAATGGCGCGGAGAGATGATGTAAAACAAGGAGCCCCGATTACGATGAAGGCGGCTGAAATTATTTTAGAAAGGAATGGGATCGATGCCCGGAAACATCAAAAGTGAAGCCCCGATTTCACCCAAGCTGCATGAAAACGAAAATTATTTTAAAGATTACGTTGGGATGGGAACGAGCTTTGACATAGGGGTAAGGAAATTTACCATTATGGGGAAGGGAGTCAACCTTTATTATGTAACGGGACTTTGCGACTCCCAGTACTTGATGCTTTTATTAACGGCGCTTGCCGATGTCAACGATACCGGGCAGAATCCCGATAAATTCAAGGAAGTTGTGGAGAACAGGCTTGTTCATCAGCAAGTCACAAAAGTGGAGACGATTCAAAAGGCGGTTACAGAGGTATTATCCGGCCTTGTCGCCATCATGCTTGAAGGCGCTGATTATGCACTGGTCGTTGATGTCCGAAGCTATCCGGGGAGAAATCCCGAAGAGCCGGATACAGAAAAAGTCGTCCGCGGAGCAAGGGATGGCTTCGTCGAAAATATCATCGTCAATACTGCCTTAATCAGAAGACGGGTTCGTGACGAGCGGCTTCGGTATGAATTGACAAAAGTCGGAGAACGTTCAAAAACAGATGTATGTGTAGCATACATAGAGGATATTGCAAGCAAAGATCTTGTAGATTTAATCAAAAAAGAACTGAAAGAAATCCGTGTAGATGGCATCACCATGGGGGATAAAACCGTAGAAGAGTTTCTTGTGAAACAGGGGTTCAATCCCTTTCCGATGGTGCGTTACACGGAAAGAGCAGATGTAGCGGCCAATCACCTCGTGGAAGGTCACGTTCTGATCATCGTCGATACGTCACCGAGTGTTATCATTACTCCCACGACCCTTTTCCATCATGTACAGCATGCAGAGGAATACCGCCAGGCTCCTGCAATCGGCACTTTCCTGCGCTGGGTGCGGTTTCTAGGTATATTATCTTCTACTTTTCTTTTGCCTTTTTGGTTTTTATTTATCCTGGAGCCCTCTCTCTTGCCGAAAAGTTTATCCTTTGTAGGTCCCAACGAACAAACCAATATTCCGGCTGTTGCACAGATCTTTTTAGCCGATTTTGGCATAGAGTTCCTAAGGATGGCAGCTATTCATACACCGACCGCTCTATCAACCGCTATGGGGCTGATCGCTGCTGTATTGATCGGGCAAATTGCGATCGATGTCGGACTTTTTGTGCCGGAAGTCATTTTATATGTTTCTATAGCTGCCATAGGGAGCTTTACAACTCCGAGCTATGAGCTCAGTGTGGCAAATAAAATCATTCGCCTGCTGCTCCTCGCTGTAACAGCGGTCTTCCATGTGAAAGGGTTTATCATTGGTGTTACAGCTTTTATCTTGTATCTCGCTTCAACAAGGACACTGAATACCCCTTATTTGTGGCCATTTCTTCCCTTTAATGCGGCTGCGTTTAAGCAAATTGTTATAAGAACATCTGTCCCTGGCGCAAGGCTTCGTCCAAGCATCGTTCACCCGCAGGATATCATGAGGCAGCGGAAATGAAAATGATCATTGAAACGCGCCATTAATTGTGATAATGTATGTTTAATCTTTTAAAGGGAGTTTATCCAAGAGCAGTTGATAACCGTATGTTGTTAGCTGCTTTTTCCTTTATAGCAGACAGAAAGAGGGAATGAACGGTGTATCTACATGGTACGAGCAAAATCAATAGTTTAGGGCATCTCGAAATTGGCGGAGTAGACGCAGTGGAGATCGTAAATCAGTATGGAACTCCTGTATACGTCTATGATGTGGAGTTAATCCGCAAAAGAGCCCGCCAGTTTAAACAGGCATTTGAAAATGAAAATGTTAAGGCTCAGGTGGCCTATGCCAGTAAGGCATTTTCCTCGGTAGCTATGTTCCAGCTTGTGCAAGAAGAGGGCCTGTCCCTTGATGTGGTTTCAGCCGGAGAACTTTATACCGCACTGAAAGCAGGTTTTCCCCCGGAGAAAATTCATTTCCATGGCAATAATAAAAGTGAAGAAGAACTGAACATGGCGATGGAAGCCGGTATTGGCTGTATCGTTGTTGATAATTTCTATGAAATCCATCTCATATCGCAGATTGCAAAGGAACGGAAACAGACCGCCGCTGTGCTGCTTAGGGTAACTCCCGGAGTTGAAGCTCATACCCATGATTACATAACAACGGGTCAGGAGGATTCCAAATTCGGTTTTGATTTGCAAAACGGGCAAATTGAGCGGGCAATGGAATTGGTCCTGGCTGATAAGGGCTTCAGTCTTCTTGGTGTTCATTGTCATATCGGTTCTCAAATTTTTGATGGAGCGGGCTTTGTTCTTGCTGCAGAAAAGATTTTTAAAAAGATCAGAGAATGGAAAGACAGCTTTGGATTTGTCCCATCTGTCGTGAACCTGGGCGGAGGCTTTGGAATACGCTATACAGCTGAAGACGAACCGCTTCACCCTGCATCGTATGTGGAACAAATGATTCAGGCGGTGAAAGCACAGTCGCGGCTCCTCGACATGGAGATTCCGGAAATATGGATTGAGCCGGGCAGATCTCTTGTGGGAGATGCAGGGACTACTTTGTATAAAATCGGATCGCGGAAAGAGGTTCCCAATATCCGTGAGTACATTGCGGTCGACGGAGGGATGAGTGATAACATCCGGCCTGCGCTATATCAGGCAAAATACGAAGCTGCCCTGGCCAACCGGATGAATGATGTGTGCAGCAAAGAAGTATCCATTGCAGGAAAATGCTGTGAAAGCGGCGATATGCTTCTTTGGGACATTGAACTGCCTGAAACATCGGCAGGGGATTTGCTGGCTGTTTTCTGTACGGGCGCTTACGGATATTCGATGGCGAATAATTACAATAGAATTGCCAGACCGCCTGTTGTATTTGCAGAAAATGGTGAAGCACAGCTCGTCATTCGAAGAGAATCCTATGAAGACCTGCTGAAGCTCGATCTTCCGCTGGCGGCTAAGGTGAAGTAATTTAAAAGGATGAATGTGGGATGATTCGATTGATGCATTCTATGATCTCAAGATTTTTCTATAAAAATGAGGCAGCCCTTAATTGCGGCTGCCTCATTTGATATTATCCGTTTTGCTGACTGCCTCCGCTGAAAATGGACACAATTGCGTTCCAGAGAGCTGCAAAGAATTGAATAACCTGATCAATAAAGTTCTGGCCTTCTTCTGAATTCAGGTATTTCGTAATCTTTTCTTTCGCCTGATCCAGCTGCTGGCTTACTTGATTCCAGTCGACGTTGGCATCCTTCATTTTATTGAATAATGAAATTAAACTATTAATCTCGTTCTCAGTTAAGGTAATGCCCAATTCCTTTGCAGCATTTTCAATCATGGTCCGAAGCTCATCGTCATTCGCCGGAACTCCGTTTTTAGCTACTTCTTCTTTCACTTTTGCCATAAGGGCAGAAGCGTTTTCTTCTCCATGTTTCTGTCCAAGCTTAGAAGTTGTGACCAGTTCTTCGTTTGCGACTTGTTTAACATCTTCAGGAATGACTTTATCGGTGCTGACTTCATACGCTTTAATTAAGCCGGTAAGCGCAGCGGTTCCCGATACTTCAATTGGCGCGGTTACCTGAACGGTAGCGTCTTTTACGCCTGCCGTCATTAGAGCGTTCAAGTACATTTCATCTGTAATCACATTAATGTTTTTCGTTTTCACTTCCAGGCCGGATCCTGCCTTTTCGATCGTAATCGAGGAAGAGGAAAGTGCCTTTGTTCCAATTTGGCTTTTCGGTATATACTGGCCGAGATATTTATGTTCCTCCTGATTGGAAACCGTTACAGTCTGTGCGTTCTCTGGAGCATTTAAATCCTGTAAAACGGTTTGCTTTTGCTGAGGAGTCAGGTTCTCTCCAAGCGTAATAATTACATCCCCTACAGCTGAATCTGCCAATCCAATCTGGGGAACGGCGATCATGCAAGCGGCAAGCATCGCTGCAAATACTTTCTTCAAGTAAATACCCTCCTTCAAAGGTAAAAAAGATCTTGCGGGTCACCACACCATTATAGCTGTTTTGTTTTAAGTGTCATAGCATATTTTTTGCCAATCGCTTCATTTCAGCATGGTATGGGTCTTCAAAACGGTTAGACGGATTAAAACGGCAGAAAGTTTCATTTGTATAAAGATCGTCATTTTTCTGTCTGGAAGTCTTTTGTGCTATAATATGGCTGATTAACTCTAAAGGAGAGATACCAATGGCTAAAAAAGGATACATATTGATGGAAAACGGAGAGAAGATCGAATTCGATCTATTTCCTGCTGAAGCACCTAACACAGTAGCCAACTTCGAGAAGCTTGCGAACGAAGGATTCTACAACGGAGTAACTTTTCACCGCGTAATTCCTGGTTTCGTATCACAGGGAGGAGATCCTACAGGTACAGGAGCCGGCGGTCCTGGATACAGCATCGACTGTGAAACGGAGGGCAATCCCCATAAGCATGAAGAAGGAAGCCTTTCAATGGCCCATGCAGGAAAAAACACAGGCGGAAGCCAGTTCTTCATCGTTCATGAGCCGCAGCCGCACCTTAATGGTGTTCACACAGTATTCGGCAAAGTAACGTCAAACGTTGCAGCCGCAAAAGCAATGAAAAACGGCGACAAAATGGAAAAAGTTGAAGTGTTCGAAGCGTAAGCAAGCAGGAAAGAGGGGCTGATGGCCTCTCTTTTTTTTGTCTTTTACCAATTATTGATGATTGATAGAGGCCGGGATATGTCATTTAATAAAAAAGCACTATAAAATTCAATTCATTGGGGGAGACAATATGCTGAATAAAATGATTCCAGCTGCGCTGGCGATCTCTTTAATCCTGCCATCCGCTGCATCCGCTGCAGCCAGTACATACACTGTTGTAAAGGGGGACAGCCTTTGGAAGATAGCATCGAAAACAAAGACAGGCGTATCTGAATTAGTTCAGGCCAATCCTCAGCTTAAAAACCCGGATCGTATTGCGGTTGGCCAGAAAATCAATATTCCTGTAAATGATGAGGTGTCCATCGAGGCAGAAGTTGTATCCTTGGTTAACAAAGAGCGGGCGAAAGCCGGTTTGAAGCCTTTAGCAGCAGATTGGGAGTTAGGCAGAGTAGCAAAATATAAGTCTCAGGATATGCACGATCAGCACTATTTTGATCACAACAGTCCGGTATACGGAACTCCTTTTAACATGATGAAAAGCTTTGGCATCCAATATAAAACAGCAGGAGAAAACATTGCAAAGGGCCAAACAAGTCCTCAGGCCGTTATGACGGCGTGGATGAACAGTTCAGGCCATAGAGCCAATATCCTGAATGCTTCCTATACTCATATCGGAGTCGGCTATGTAAAAGACGGAAACTATTGGACTCAGCAATTTATCAGTAAATAAGAGAGGGCTATTGGCCCCTCTATTTTTTAATAGAAAGGATTTTTGCCGAAAAGTCGATAGATCAAAATTTCAGCCGATAAAATAGTAGCTGATATAACAGAATAATAGCCGATATATCTATAGGTCGGCAGGTATCCGCCCAAAAGCAGCACGTCATCTCCATATATCATCTTGTTACCTGCAGAATTTCAGTTTTCCGCTTAGCGTTTCCACCAAATTTGGAATTTCATCCAACGCATCGATTGCATAATCCGCTGATCCATCCCCGTTTCGGCCATTTCTCTTCCAAATCGTTTTCATGCCTGCCTGCCTGGCAGGATTAATATCATTTTCAATATGATCTCCTATAAAAATGCTTTCCTCCGGCAAAACCTTTACCTTCTGTAATCCTTTGCAGAAAATTTCCGGATCCGGTTTTTTTACGCCTTCCCACTCAGATAATAAGATAACCTTAAAATACTTTTCGATTCCAAGCGCTTGAATATTTCGCAGCTGAAAGGCTCCATACCCATTTGAAATGATTCCGAGAGAATAGGCGGCCAGGGAAGAAAGACAGGAATGAAGATTACAATAGGGGACACAGCTAGTGTGGAAATTTTCCACGTAATCGGCAAGAAGGGTTTCCCATGAAAGGAATCCGATGTCGAATTCTTCAACGAGCTGCTGATAAACCCTGTCTTTCCAAACATAACCGCCGGCATCTAATTCAATAAACCTTTTACAGTAGTCCTTTTTTCGGATTTTCCCTGGAATAAGCCGCTCATATTGAAAAGCTATGAATCTCTCAACTGAGGAATCACGGTCAAGCAAGGTATTATCCAAATCAAAAAATAGAGCCTTAATCATCCTCTTCTCCCCCTTTCAACTGAAATATTCCTTTCATATGGCAGAAATCCTTCTTTTCATATCAGCTTTATCGTTGCAAAATTTTGTTCTAAAGGCTAAAATGTCTTCAAGACAACTGAATATGTTGATTATCCTTCGGGGCAGGGTGAAATTCCCTACCGGCGGTGATGGAGTGATGATGCTCCAAAGTCCGTGACCCGGTGGCATTAGCCAGCGGTGGATCCAGTGAAATTCTGGAGCCGACAGTTACAGTCTGGATGGGAGAAGGATCGAACGTGCTAATTCAGCGACGGGTATGGTAAATTCTGAAAATACAGGTTTACTTTACTCTTATTTGATATGCCTTCGTAACCACTCCAGCCCCGGGAAGTTTCCGGGGCTTTTTTGTATCCAAAAAGGGGGGGAATCGAATGATGCGGGACGAGACATTTATGAAGCTCGCTTTGGAGCTTGCAGAACAGGGGATTGGCCAGACCTCGCCGAATCCCGCTGTTGGCGCGGTTGTAGTAAAGGATGGAAATGTTGTCGGAATGGGAGCTCATTTAAAAGCCGGAGAAGCCCACGCAGAAGTTCATGCCATCAGCATGGCAGGTGAAAAAGCAAAAGGTGCAGAGATTTTTGTCACACTTGAACCTTGCAGCCATTACGGAAAAACCCCGCCGTGTGCCGAGCTGCTCATAGCCGCAGGAATAAAAAGGGTGGTTATTGCCGTTCTTGATCCAAATCCTCTTGTTGCAGGAAGAGGAGCTGCTCTTCTCGAGGAAGCGGGAATCGAAGTCTGCACAGGCGTACTTGAACAGGAAGCGGCGGAACTTAATAAATTTTTCTTCCACTATATAAAAACGGGAGTACCGTACGTCACCTTAAAAGCTGCATCCACATTGGATGGGAAGACAGCAACGAAATCGATGGACAGTAAATGGATTACGGGAGAACAGGCGAGAGAAGATGTCCACCGTTATAGGGAAAGGCATGATGCCATTCTTACAGGCGTTAATACGGTGATTCATGATAATCCAAGTCTTACGTGCCGATTGGAAAAACCAAAGCGGCAGCCAGTCAGAATTATCCTGGACAGGAATCTGAAAACACCATTGAATTCAAAGGTTGTGACAGACGGTCTTGCTGAGACCTGGATTGTTTCCTCTGATGATGCGGATCCCAAACGGATTTCAGATTTTGAAGATCTGGGGGTAACCATCATTTCTTTAAGTGCCGGGCACACATTGAAAGATGTTCTTGAAGAATTGGGGAAAAGAGGGATTTCATCGCTTCTCGCGGAAGGCGGATCACAAATTCACGGATCTTTTATTCATGAAGGGTGCTTTAATGAAATGGTGATCTACATCGCTCCTAAGCTGCTCGGAGGCAAAGAAAGTCTATCCATATCAGGGGGCACCGGATTTGAAAGGATGAAAGATGCAGTTGAACTTACATTTACAGAACCGGTGATTTTAGGGAACGATATAAAAATAAGGGCCGTGCGCCGAAGGGAGGAGGGAAAATAAATGTTTACTGGCATTGTGGAAGAGCTGGGAACGGTGGAACGCATTGCTTCAGGCGGCAGGCTGATGTCCTATACGATCAAAGCGTCTCTTATTCTTGAAGATGTAAAGCTTGGCGACAGCATATCTGTAAACGGAGTGTGCCTGACTGTTACCAGTTTTACAAAGCATCAATTTACAGTGGATGTCATGCCGGAAACAGTTAAATCCTCAAGTATCCGCGAATGGAAACGGGGCACTATGGTCAATCTTGAAAGAGCAATGGGGGCTAACGGAAGGTTTGGCGGCCATATGGTTAGCGGGCATATTGATGGCACCGGTGTTATCCTCTCAAAAAAGCAGGACCAGAACGCTGTCTATTTTGAAATTAATACATCTGTCGACATAACGGATAATTTGGTCATGAAAGGATCGATTGCCGTAGACGGCATCAGTTTGACCATCTTTGGACTGGAGGATGGGAAGGTAAAAGTTTCAATTATTCCCCATACTTTATCGGAAACAGTCCTTGGAAGCAAAGAAGCAGGCGACATAGTCAATGTCGAATGTGACATAATTGGGAAATATGTGAGAAAGTTCACCTCCGCTTCCAATCGGGACTCATCTCACGCTCCGATTTCGGAAAGTTTTCTTGAAAGACACGGATTTAAATAACGGTACCCCGTCAGGAGGGAAAGAGGATGTTCCATTCTATAGAAGAAGCTTTGCACGACTTGAAACTCGGGAAGCCAGTCATTGTGGTAGATGATGAGGATCGCGAAAACGAAGGCGATTTTGTGGCGCTTGGCGAAATGGCAACGCCTGAAGTGATTAACTTCATGGCGACTCATGGGAAAGGTCTGATTTGTACCCCGATGACTGAAGATCGTGCGGCCAGACTGAATTTAAAACCAATGGTCGAGCAAAATACAGATCCCCACGGCACAGCCTTCACTGTCAGTGTGGATTACAAAACGACAACGACTGGAATCAGTGCTTTTGAACGCTCCGAAACGATACGCGCGTTCTTAAATCCTGAGGTACAAGCCCACGATTTCAAGCGTCCCGGACATGTTTTTCCGCTTGTAGCGAAAGAAGGCGGCGTTCTCAGAAGAGCGGGACACACCGAGGCAGCGGTAGATTTAGCCGCACTTTGCGGATCCGAGCCTGTTGGTGTAATCTGCGAAATTATGAGCGAAGATGGTTCAATGGCCAGACTGCCTGAACTGGAGACACTCGCACAGAAAATGGATTTGAAAATTATTTCGATTGAAGATTTAATTTTGTACCGCAACAGGACGGATCAGCTGATTTCGAGGGAAGTGGAAATCAATCTTCCCACCGAATTTGGAATGTTTAAAGCAATCGGCTATTCGAACGTCCTTGATGGAAAAGAGCATGTTGCTCTCGTAAAAGGAACCATTGATCCTGAAAAACCAACGCTTGTAAGGGTTCATTCTGAGTGTTTGACAGGAGATGTATTCGGGTCATACCGGTGCGACTGCGGACCTCAGCTGCATGCTGCCCTTGCTCAAATTGAAGATGAAGGAAACGGTGTCCTGCTGTATATGAGACAGGAAGGCAGAGGAATCGGCCTGCTTAATAAAATGAGAGCCTATAAACTGCAGGAAGAGGGCTATGATACAGTCGAAGCGAACGAAAAGCTTGGTTTCGGGGCGGATTTGCGGGACTACGGAATTGGAGCCCAGATTTTAAAAGATCTCGGATTAAAGGAATTGCGTCTATTGACGAACAATCCGAAAAAGATTAAAGGGCTGGAAGGGTACGGAATGAAAATCGCCGGAAGAGTGCCTATTCAGATGCCATTAAGAGATGAAAATGAACAGTATTTAAAAACAAAGCACCATAAACTTGGTCACTTATTAAAATTTTAAGCTATGTAAAAGCATGTTGTTGATTTTTTTATCCTGTTGATTGAAGCAGAAAGCGAACGGCTGCAGCGGAAATCAACAGCCAAGTTTAACGGAGAGATTTTTTAAAGATAACGGAGGATGAGGAAAATGACTAAAATTTATGAAGGTAATTTAGTAGCTCAAGGATTAAGAATAGGAATTGTAGTAGGCAGATTTAATGAGTTTATAACAAGCAGGCTTTTAGGAGGGGCACAGGACGCGTTAAAACGTCACGGCGCTGAAGATGAAAATGTTGAAATCGCTTGGGTACCCGGAGCCTTTGAACTGCCTCTTATCGCCAAAAAAATGGCGGAGTCCGGAAAATACGACGCAGTTATTACTCTTGGTACGGTGATCCGCGGATCAACCAGCCATTACGATTACGTTTGCAGTGAAGCGGCAAAAGGTGTAGCCAATGCCTCTGCTGCGTCAGGCATACCGGTTATTTTCGGAGTGCTTACTACAGAGACCATTGAACAGGCCATTGAAAGAGCCGGCACCAAAGCCGGAAATAAAGGCTGGGAGGCTGCTGTTTCTGCTATTGAAATGGCAAACCTGTTAAAGTCATTTCAATAAAATTGGCGAAAAGTGTTTAAAATAGCTGGAATTCTGTTTATAATGATGGAAGGAGTGGCTTTTCATTTATTCATTATAAGATTTCCAGAATTGCTATTATTGCTCTGAATTCAGAGCTATTTCGCTAATCGAGGGGTACTTATGTTAATTCGCTTTAAGAAAAGCTTTGAAAAGATTGCCATGGGGTTGTTATCTTTCATGCCTGCTGAAAAAGAACTGAAAACTCTTCAGCAAACCATTAAAACATATGAGACAGAAAAAGACTGGCAGCTGTTTTTATGGAAAGAAGAAGAGGATATTATTGGTGCACTTGGCGTTCATTTAAAAGAAAATGACGAAGTGGAAATTCAGCATGTCAGTGTGAATCCTTCCTACCGGCAGCAGGGAATTGGAAAAAAGATGGTCTTGGCAGTGAAAGACGTCTATAAAAATAAGACGATTATTCCGAACGAACATACGGAATCATTTTTTGCAAAGTGCCGGGAATCCGGTCAGGAAGAATTGTAAAAGCAGAGGAGCGGATCCTCTGCTTTTTCTTATGTCCGTTATTTTTTCCGGTTTCTCTCCCTTAAAGCAAGCTGAGTCAGTCTTTCCTTGATTACATCAGACCGGTCCCTCAGGATATGACGATTCACTATGGATTCATTTTCCAAGTCACTGGGGGACTGCCAAACCATTTGTTTGGACTCTGCAAGAACTTTGCATTCTTTTTCAAGCTTCAGATCAGCGATTGGTAAATGTAAACTTTTATATGAAACGCCTTTCTGTATTTCGCAGAGGCGCTGAAGAAGCAGATTCTTAAGTTCTGTCTCCTTCAGACCGAGTTTTTCGATTTCTCCTGGATGGATTTCAAGGAACCGAATGGATTGGCCAAGGAGCCTTTCCGCTCCTTTAAAATTTCCCCGCCTGTGATGGTACAGACTGACGGCAATCTGAATCAGACTCACCCAGACAGGATCGCGTTCAGAAGCCGGGGCTTCCTTCCAATATTCCTCCAGCAGCTCATGGCATTCAAAATAATCACGGTCTCCGTGGAAATGAACTAAATATTCTATGTATGCTTCAGGGTACATTCCCATCACTCCAGTTTCTGATTGTCCAAATTGTATCATAAACAGCCTGCGCATAAAAATAAAAGAAAGCGCCGTAATCCCGGCGCTTTGCGATTATATTAGTAAAGCCATGCTGCTCCCACAATAATCAATAAAATGAAAAGTACAACGATTAATGCGAACCCGCCGCCGTAGCCAAATCCTCTTGCTTCACCCATTTTATAGTTCCTCCTTCAAAATCATGCTGTTTTCTTTCGTATCATATGTGCGGATGCCCCAAATGTCTGGGCGTTCGCCCGGTTTTTAAAAAAAGTTTTTCTCGTTAATTTTGTATTGGACTATAGGAAGGATTGTTCTATACTAAAGGGTAGCGCAGTTTATAGAAGGATGTTGGTGAGATTTAATTTGGAATATCAAGTAAAAATCGATGCATTTGAAGGGCCTCTTGATCTTCTTTTGCACTTAATTAACAGATTGGAAATTGACATATACGATATACCTGTATCGCAAATTACTGAACAATATCTGCTCTACATTCACACAATGAAAGAGCTTGAGCTTGATGTGGCATCCGAGTTTTTGGTTATGGCTGCCACGCTGCTTTCAATCAAAAGCAAAATGCTTTTGCCGAAACAGGAGGAGGAGCTTTTTGATGAGGAACTGGGATTTGAAATGGAAGAAGATCCCAGGGATGAACTGATGAGAAGACTGATCGATTACAGAAAATACAAAGAAGCTGCAACAGAGCTTAAAACACGGGAAGAGGAAAGAGCGCTCGTATATACGAAGCCTCCAAGCGATTTAAGCGAATTCTCTCAGGACACCTCAGCAGAAAAAACACCGCTTGATATCTCGGTTTATGATATGCTAAGCGCTTTTCAGAAAGTAATGAGAAGAAAAAAACTTCAGAAACCGCTTCAAACAAGAATTACAAGGCAGGAAATTCCGATTGAGAAACGGATGAATGAAATTCTTGAGGACTTAAGAATAAAACCGGGGCGCCGTCATTTTATGGACTTGTTCCCGGAAGAATCCAAAGAATATCTCGTTGTCACGTTTTTAGCCGTGCTGGAGTTAATGAAATCACAGTTTATTTTCATAGAACAAGAAGGTAACTTCTCAGATTTGTATATTACAGGGAGTGGAAAAAGCAAGTGACAGAAATCATCCAGTGGAAGTCCATCGTCGAGGCCCTGCTATTTGCAGCAGGAGACGAAGGTCTCTCTTTAAAACAGCTTATGAATGTACTTGATGTAGAAGAACCCATTGTGAAGGATATTATGGAAGATCTCTCTGCTGATTATAGAAACGAAAACCGCGGAATTGAAATCGCTGAGGTAGCAAATGTTTTTCAGCTTACTACGAAAAAAGAGCATGCCCCCTACTTGAAAAAATTAGTAGAGTCCCCTGGAAGTCAATCCCTATCACAGGCGGCATTGGAAACGCTGGCGATTGTCGCATACAGGCAGCCGCTCACAAGAATTGAAATTGAAGAAGTCCGCGGAGTGAAAACGGAAAGACCTCTGCAGACGCTCGTTTCTAAAGCGCTGATTAAAGAAGTGGGAAGGGCGGAAGGGACCGGAAGAGCCATTTTATATGGAACAACGAGCGAATTTTTAGAGTACTTTGGACTGAAATCAATCGGTGACTTGCCTCCGCTTCCGGAGGATGGCGATGAGGGTGAGCAGGATGAGGCCGACTTGTTTTTTGAAAAATTCAGCCAGACGATGGATGACCTTAATTAGCTGATCTAATTTTCAGAAAATATGGTACTATAAAGAGGTAGCATTCAGGAAATGTCTTAATCTATTTCCGATAGGGTATACATAAAAAAATAGAGTATCAGACTGAAAACAAGCATGAAATGAAACACGCACCGATATGAATTAACATAAGAGACCGTGTGCTGAAAATGATGCTTTGAGAGGACGTGGATCAATTTGGGTAATTCAATGGTAAAGCTGCAAACAGAACAGACAGCCGATTTTTTAAAAACAGTGGTTTCCGGACTTTCCAGGCATTTAAATTCGGTAACCATCGATTCGATGCTTGAGGAACAGCCTGGAGACCGTCTATTTTATGAAGAATTGCTGAGCAACTTTCGCCGTCTGACCGTTTTTTGCGAGGAAGGGCTTGAAGCATGCAGCATCATTACACAAACAGAGCCGTTTCGCAAAGCGGCAGCCGAGAAAATTCTTTACCGTGTTTACCATCAGTGCATTGAAGAATTTTTTCAGCCGAAGCATGACGTTTGGTATGAAGACAGCCGCTCTGCTTACACTGGAAAAAACTCCATTAAATTCAGACAGGCTGTTCCTGTTTCAGTAAACCGGCTTGTTGCTGAACTTGAAAGCCAATTCCAGCAGACACGGGAAGAACTTGAATATTACGAAACGGATTACCGGACAAAAATGATGCAGTCCCGCTAATGGAAAAGCAGCCTGATATGGGCTGCTTTTTCTTTTGCCCGAAGCCGTAAACAGCCGGATATACCATTTTTCTTAATAGATAAGCAGCAATACATATCGTGTCATAAGTCATCCTCCTTCGCATAAACTTGTACAAATAAGGACAAGGGACGTGGAGGCAGATGAAAGGATTTATAAGTTTAATAGCAGCAGTTTTTGTTCTGACAATGCTGATTCCAGGATATGCACGAGCTGAAGTGTCTAAAGAAGCAATGGTCAGTGCGAAGAGCGCCATTCTTATAGAACAGGGGACAGGCAGAGTACTGCTTTCCAAAAATGAGAACGAAAAATTGAGGATAGCGAGCATTACGAAGATTATGACCGCGATTCTCGCAATTGAATCCGGAAAATTGGATGAAAATGTAACCGTCAGTTCAAGAGCTGTTTATACAGAAGGATCTTCCATCTATCTGCAGGCGGGTGAAAAAATTAAGCTCCGCGAGCTGGTTTACGGATTGATGCTCCGTTCCGGGAATGATGCGGCAGTGGCAATTGCGGAGCATGTAGGCGGAAGTCTTGAAGGCTTTGTTTATAAAATGAACGAAAAAGCAGAGGAAATCGGCATGAGCAATACGCTTTTTGCCAATCCCCACGGACTGGATGATCATGAAAAGATGTATTCGACTGCCTATGACATGGCGCTTCTTATGAGATACGCTATGAACAATCCTATTTTTAAGGAAGTTTCCGGCACCGAGATCCATCGATCGCCGAACCCGAATGAAAAATGGGACAGAGTATGGAAAAATAAAAATAAACTGCTGACCACCCTTTATGAATATTGCACTGGCGGAAAAACGGGATTTACTAAAAAAGCGAAACGGACACTCGTTACCAGCGCATCTAAGAATGGGCTGAATCTGATCGCAGTCACGATCAATGACGGAGATGACTGGAATGACCATATAGGCATGTATGAATATGGCTTTGACCACTATAATCTTTATAAAATTAAACCGAGAGGGAACCTGCAATCGCTCAACGATACGTTTTATCAAAATAAAGCCTTTATCCAAAGGGATGTGTATTATCCGCTGACGGAGGATGAAAAGGCATCCATCCGGACAGAAGTTAGCCTGCAAAAGCCTTTAAAAACATGGAAGGATCCGAAAAAAGTCCCTTCTGTGGTCGGACAATTGAAGGTCTTTGTTAAAGAAGATCCTGTACTGAACGTTCCTGTCTATTTTGAAAACGGCCGGACAAGAAAGCCTGAAGTTTCTCTTTGGGAGTCAGTGAAACGCCTTTTCTTTGCACTTGCAGGAGCCGGTACCGATGGTTAACTATATATGGGTAGGAATGATTGTAGTTGGAATCGTTTACGCTTTATTTAATGGGACAATGGATTCTGTCAATGCCGCAATTTTTAAAGGAGCGAAAGATGCGGTTACCATTTCATTCGGCTTAATGAGCGTTCTCGTTTTCTGGCTTGGACTGATGAGGATTGCGGAAAAAGCAGGGATGCTGGAGGCGCTTGGAAAGCTGTGCAGGCCGATAGCAAAAAAAATATTCCCGGAGGTTCCGCCTGATCATCCGGCAATGGGCTATATCCTCTCCAATACGATGGCCAATATGTTTGGATTGGGAAATGCTGCAACTCCTCTTGGTATTAAAGCGATGGAGGAGTTGAAAAAGCTGAACGGAGGAAAGGATTCCGCCAGCCGGTCAATGATCACGTTCCTGGCAGTGAACACATCAAGCATCACGTTAATTCCGACTACGGTAATAGCCGTAAGAATATCGTATGGTTCTGCAAATCCGGCTGATATTGTCATGCCGACATTAATCGCTACGATAATCTCAGCAATCGGAGCTCTGCTGATTGACCGGTATTTTTACCTTCGGAGGAAGCGGAAAGGGGGAGCCTGATGGAATGGATCAGTTTGCTGTCTTTATGGCTCATTCCGCTTGTGATCGCTTTTATATTGATTTATGGAACATTCAAGAAAGTTCAGACATATGAAGCCTTTGTTGAAGGGGGCAAGGAAGGGATAGAGATTTCTTTCTCAATTATTCCTTATCTCGTTGGGATGCTTGTGGCGATTACCATTTTCAGGGCATCAGGAGCGCTGGATTTCCTCCTTGACTTTATAAAACCGGCACTGTCGGCCATCGGCGTTCCATCGGATATCGTTCCGCTTGCCTTCATTCGGCCTATTTCTGGGACGGCGGCACTCGGCCTGACAACCGATTTGATAGCCAGCAACGGACCCGATTCCTTTATTGGAAGGCTTGCGGCTGTTATGCAGGGCAGTACAGATACGACGCTCTATATTTTAACTGTGTATTTTGGTGCGGCAGGGATAAAAAAAATGGGAGATGCATTAAAAGTTGGACTCCTTGCAGACTTAATTGGTGTAATCGCCTCCATCGTGATTGTTTCGCTTTTATTTTAAGAGGAATAAACCTGCTTCTGAAGCAGGTTTAATTTTTGTCTGGAAACTTGCTTGTTTAATGCAATGGAAACAAGTAAGATGTACAAAGAGGTGAATAGCATGGAACGATTGCAAAAAGTAATTGCTCACGCAGGAATAGCATCAAGAAGAAATGCGGAGCAGCTTATATTAGATGGAAGAGTAAAAGTAAACGGAAAAACCGTTAAAGAGCTGGGTGTAAAAGTATCTGGAAATGACCGGGTTGAGGTGAATGGGGTTCCTTTAGAGAAGGAAGTACCCGTTTATCTTCTATTATATAAACCAAGAGGTGTAATTTCTGCAGCGCAGGATGATAAAAACCGTAAAATTGTAACGGACTTCTTCCCGTATATCCAAGAGCGCATCTATCCTGTCGGGCGCCTGGATTACGACACGTCCGGTCTGATTCTGCTTACAAACGACGGGGAGTTTGCGAATATCCTCATGCATCCCCGCTACGAGATTGACAAAACGTATGTGGCAAAAGTGAAAGGGATTCCGACAAGAGGAACCTTAAGAACAATGGAAAAAGGTGTGAAGCTTGAAGACGGAATGACGGCTCCTGCAAAAGTGAAAATGCTGTCGCTTGATAAAAAGAAAGAAACAAGCATCATCGAGATTACGATCCATGAAGGACGCAACCATCAAGTGCGCCGGATGTTTGAAGCGATGGGCCATCCTGTCACTAAACTTAAAAGAGAATCGTATGCTTTCCTTGATCTGAAAGGCTTAAGCACTGGCGACTCTAGGGAACTGACACCCCACGAAGTGAAGCAGCTTCGCGCGCTGGCTGAAACTGGTAAGATTGGGTTTTAATGAAGAAATCAAACACTGCTGATCCGGGGAGTTTTACAAAAGAGGAATGAAAGAGGGCTGTCCGTTTTTTAAGCAGGAAGATTTTTAAATGGTAAAGAGGCTGGGACAAAAGATTTCCGGCTAATAAAAAGCTCTGTTGATTTCCGCTGCAGGCGCTCGCTTTCCGCGGGGCGGGCGGTGAGCCTCCTCGCCGCTTTGCGACTGCGGGGTCTCACCTGTCCCGCTGCTCCCGCAGGAGTCTCACGCCTTCCGCTTCAATTAACAAGGTTTAAAAAACCAGCAACATGCTTTAAAATAGCGAATAAAAAAACCGAACGTTTATTTGAAGCTCTGGTACAGAGCTTCGTAATCGTTCGGTTTTATTGTTTTTTTTTGCTTTTTTCAAAAGCACTGTTAAATTTGGCTGTTGATTGCAGCTAGCAGGCGCTCGCTTATCCTTGGGCGGGCGGTGAGTCTCCTCTTGGCTTCGCCACTGCGGGGTCTCACCTGTCCCGCTGCTCTCAGCTCGGAGTCTCACGCCTTCCGCTTCAATCAACAGGTGTTAAAAATCAACAACATACTTTTACATAGCCTTTTCAATAGAAATATTCGGCTTAAGGACAACAATTTTAATCATGTCCCAGCCTCTTTATTTTTGTTTTTTTCTAAAATGGCCTTTCTGCTTTATGTAATTAAACAATTTAAAGATTAAACCTAATCATTACTGCCGCTTGCCCTTGTTGAAAGTTCAGACCGGGCTATATGGGTTTGCTGGTTTCCTCCTTTCGCAGCAGGTTTTTAACTGCAATTGGACTATATTCAAAAAGTCAGCCATTCCCGGGAGGAAGTCAGCAATTAATTTAAAAAGTCAGCTATTCCCCGGAGAAAGTCAGCAATTAATTTGAAAAGTCAGCAATTCTTCAGAGAAAGTCAGCAATTACGTATCGACCCCCTAATTATTGGACACGTTCTCGCTCAATCATCATCGTTCTTAGTTTTTCATTTTTTTTCGAGACGATCCTATAAACGGACCGTCTCTTCCCTTAATAATTCTTGGTTTTGGTACGCCTCAAGATATTGTTTTGGACTGAGGTAGCCTAAACTTCCGTGATATCTGCGTTCATTATAAAAGTTTATATATTCGTCAATTCGGTAGTAAGCCTCGTCATAGCTTTGGATATTAAAACGCCGGTAACACTCCTTTTCCAGGCCGCTGTGAAAGGATTCGATATAGGCATTGAGATCCGGTGATTTAGGTGGGATCCGTTCATGAAAGATCTTACTGACCCTACAGAATTCCCCGAAGTTCTTGCTAAGAAACTGAGGTCCGTTATCAGACCGGATAATCAGGCTGTATTCGTCTTTCCCTTCAGGAATTTCAACTCCCCGATCCATTAAGGCTTGGGTAAGCATCATCGTGATACTGGGGGCTTTACAGTCCGGTCCACGGTAATAGCCTACAATGCTTCGGTCAAACACGTCGATGGCGCTCGCAAGAAAGTAGAAGTACCCGGTGTTTTCCAGAGATCCATATTTGATGTCGATTTGCCATAGTTGATTAGGGCCTGTAATTTCATGCTGCTTCGCCCAGTTCTTTTGATGAGGAGAAGGTTTACCTCGTTGAGGTAACAGAATCTCCAGCTCTTTACACAGCCGGTAGGTCTTTTTAGGGTTGATAATCAGTTGGTATTCTTTTCGTAAAAAGTGATTCAGTTTGCGATATCCATAGATGCCTTCCTCGCCCTCTATAGCTTCCATCAGATATTCTTTGATTTGCTCATCTGATATTCTTGAATCTAAGACGGTAAAAGAGTAGCCAATAGGGGGCCGGCCCCTGCTTCCAACCCCTTCTTCCTCCGTGTTCGCCTTTTGATGGTAATAGTACAACGATCTAGGCACCCCTAATGCAATGGTTGTTCGAAGAACAGAAAATCCCTCTGACACCCACAGCTTTATTTCTTCTAGTCGAAGATTAATTAGGACTCGCTTTTTTTTAATAAGCTTCGAAGCATCGCAACTTCTAACTCTTTTTCCCCCAGTAGCTTCATTGCGTGCTCATATTTAATCTGAAGCTCATCCTTAGTTGGATTGGAGGAAAGAGGATGATGCCCATCTAATTCCATTGATTCCTCTATCTCATCTTTATACTCTTTAATCCAGCCAGAGAGGGTTGCTCGATCAATCCCAGCTTTTCGGGCTGTAGAAGTGTAGTTCCCAGTCTCGAGGGCAATCCGGACATACTTCTTTTTAACATCTTCTATAATCTCAATCTTTTTCCTTACCAAGCCCTCACCTCCTCATCATTTTTCACAATTTCAGTTTACTTGTCTCTTACTTTCGTGTCCAAATGATTAAGGGGGCTGAAAAGATTAATATAGTTCATTACAATCTATATTTTAAATTAAGCTGAAATAATTATATACCTTCATAGTCAGAACTTAGAACAATCATTTTCTCCTCACTTTTCGGTTCTATCGGATTTCATTTGATTAGTTCCATAAGATTTTGCTGCTTTTCTGCTCTTCCAGTTCGGGGCGCTATCCCTTTGGCCACTGCTCTTTTTCAGTCAAAGGCCCGCAGGATGCGGGTCAGTTCTGCGTTGCGACAGGACGTCGCGCTTTTAGCAGAACATCCTTACTAGAGTGCCTCTCGGTCAGAAGCTCCACCGTCTCTCAAGGCTAAGCAAGCCGCCTCCGCTTTTTTTTCTTCCGGCTGCAGCGGCTAGCCCCTCGAGGTCATAAGCCGCTCATCCTCCGGAAGGCAAAACCACCTTCCTGCGGCTGATCGTCTTATGCTTGTCGGAGGCCCGCAGGATGCGGGTCAGTTCTGCGTTGCGACAGGACGTCGCGCTTTTAGCAGAACATCCTTAAAATCCCCGCCTCGTACTTCATTCTATGTCTAGCTCCGGCGGCTAGCCTTTCGGCCGCTTCGCTTCTTCGGTCGAGGCAAAAAGCGCCTCTCGGTCAGAAGCTCCACCGTCTCTCAAGGCTAAGCAAGCCGCCTCCGCTTTTCTTTTTTCACACAACCTTCAAAGAATATATTTTGAGAGCGTTTACCTAATGATATAATAAGAGGAAATGGATACATATTAGGAGAGTTATGATGAAGAAAAGAAGGCGGCTTTTGTTGAGGAGTGCGATTCTTTTTGTATTGGCTGCAGCGCTGGCCTATACGCTGTACTCCAACTTTTTTGCTGATAAAGAAAGAGTAAAAGTAGGGAGTGAGGCTCCTGATTTTGTGGTCACTGACTTGCAGGGAGAACGCCATCAGCTTTCTGATTACCGGGGTAAAGGCGTTTTATTGAATTTTTGGGGAACCTGGTGCGAACCGTGCAAAAGAGAAATGCCGTATATGGATAATCAGTATGAGCATTATAAAAATCTTGGGGTCGAGGTAATTGCCGTTAACATCGCCGAATCAGATGTTGCCGTGAACAGCTTCGCGAAGCAATATGGGCTCACGTTTCCTATTGGAATTGATAAAGACAGGCAAATTCTCGATGAATACGGAGTGAAGCCTCTACCTACTACGTATTTAATTGATAAAACCGGAGAGGTAAAGGATATTGTAAAAGGTCAGTTAACGGAACGGAACATTAGAGATATGATGGAATCTATCAAACCTTAGACAGGGAGTCATGCACATGGAAGAACTGAAGTGCGAGTGCGGACACATCAATCCTCCCGGGACCCTGCTTTGCGAGTCCTGCGGAAAGCAGCTGGCAGATTATAAAAATCCGGTCACCGATTCAGGACCGCTGCTTGATATGAGATATGACGGGAGTGCAAGACGATCTCAAACGTATACGAAAACGTGGATTGATAAAGTCTGGAACTTTTTTTCGTCAGTAAAGGTAGGAATCTGGCTTATCGTATTAACTCTTCTTGCATCAGCAGTGGGAACGATCTTTACTCAGGTCGAGTATATTCCTTCTAATGTTCTGCCGGAGGATTATTACAAAGATGAATTCGGCGTTGCCGGGGAAATCTACTATACTCTTGGTTTTCATAATTTGTATGGATCATGGTGGTATATTATCCTTATTGCCTCTCTTGGAATCTCTCTTGTGATCGCCAGTCTGGACCGGGTCATTCCTTTATACAGGACTTTAAAAGTCCAGGGAGTCACAAAAAACACAGCTTTTTTGAAAAGGCAGCGTCTATTTGGTGAACGTGTCCAGGATAAGGAAAGCGACCTTGAAGCAGTCATAGAAAAACTGAAGAAAAAAAGGTACAGGATCCGCATCGAAAACGGCAATCTCCTTGCAGAAAAAGGAAGGTTTTCAAGGTGGGGCCCATACGTAAACCACGTTGGTCTCATCATTGTTCTTCTTGGAGCCATGCTTCGGTTTGTGCCTGGTATGTATGTGGATGAAAATATGTGGCTGAGGGAAGGGCAAGTGGCCGCCATACCCGGCACTGACGGGAAATACTTTTTGAAAAATGAGAAGTTTACTGTCGAAACATACAAATCCGGAAAAGAAAAGGCCGTTTTCCAGGAGGCAATCAGTGAAGCGGGAGAAGGCAATGTAGCTAAAAATTTTCAGACGGATGTTATTCTTTATGAAAAAAGCGGCCAATCGCTCCCAGGGGAAAAGCCGCAGCTGAAAAAAGTAAGGCAGGATGCGATAAGGGTTAATCAGCCGCTTCAATTTGATTCGTTCGGCTTGTATCAGAGCAGCTACTCAACCGGCGCGCTGAAAGAACTGAAGTTCAGCCTGCTGAACAAAAAAACGAATGAAACGTTCGGGCCTGTCGCCATCAGCCTGGATGAACCAAAGGAGTCGTATGATTTTGGAAAGGGATATAAAGTGGAGCTTCTGAGTTATTTGCCCGACTTTTACCTGAATGAAGACGGGAAGCCGGATACGAAATCCCGCGCACCGAATAATCCGGCCTTTGTGTTCAATATGATTTCTCCCGGCACCCCGGATGGAGAAGTTAGTTTCGTCGGAATTCAAATGAACCTGGAGCCAAATGGTGAAAACAAAATGGCCATGAAATTTGCCGGAGTCGAGACGGTCAGCCAGTCTTTGCTCACGGTAAAGAAAGATCTGACCATATGGGTCATCGCTCTTGGCGGACTTATATTTATGGTCGGAGTGTGTCAGGGTATGTACTGGAATCACCGGAGAATATGGTTTAAAAGGGAAAACGGAATGGTTTATGTGGCTGGCCATACAAACAAAAACTGGTATACGCTGAAAAAAGAGATAGACGATGCAGTGGAGGGAACGGCCTTTCCGGCACCGTGGGATCAAAAAACTAGTGAAATAAGAAGCGGAGGGGTTGGAGTTGGCGGAAATTAGCAGCGGATTGTTATTTGCGGCGTTTATATTATATCTTGTGGCAACCTTTCTTTTTGGGGGTTCCATCCGGGATAAGCGACAAACAGCATCCGGACCGAACCGGTGGTCAAAAGCCGCCGTTGCTGTAACAATTATTGGTTTCGCAGCTCAGCTCGGGTTTTTCATTACAAGGTGGATGGCTTCCGGGCATGCCCCTGTCAGCAACATGTACGAGTTCACCACGTTTTTCGGAATGATGCTTGTATTAGCCTTTATTATTATTTATTTTATGTACAAGGTCTCGATTCTTGGTCTTTTTACACTTCCGGTTGCTCTTTTGATTATCGCATACGGAAGTATGTTTCCATCTTATGTAACACCTCTCATTCCTGCGCTGCAAAGCCAGTGGCTTCATATCCATGTGACGACCGCTGCTCTGGGGCAGGCGATTCTGGCCATCAGCTTCATTGCAGGGCTCATTTATTTAATAAGAAATGTGGATCAGTCCAAACCTTCAAAGAAAACATTCTGGCTGGAAGCCATCATGTTTGTATTGGTCATGACACTTGGCTATATCCTGATTACAAGCGGTTTCCGTCTTGCTCATTATGAAAGTGATTTTTCATGGACAGATAAACGGGGGAACGAAGCTGAAATGTCCTATCATCTTCCTGCCATAGCGGGGCCGAATAAATGGGAGCTCCAAACTGAAGGGGCCATGAAGCCATTGTTCTCCCTTCCTCCGATTATCAATGGAAGCAAGTTCAACACGGTCGTCTGGTCGCTGATTTCAGGTCTTATTCTTTACGGACTTTTCAGACTGATTGCAAGAAAAAGAATTTCTGCGGTGCTTCAGCCTTTAACCAAAAAAGTGAACCTGGATTTAACCGACGAAATCGGCTACCGGTCTGTTACGATCGGTTTCCCGGTATTTACGCTCGGTGCCTTGATTTTTGCCATGATATGGGCACAGCTTGCCTGGAACCGTTTTTGGGGATGGGATCCAAAAGAGGTATGGGCATTGATCACCTGGCTATTCTATGCGGCTTATCTGCATTTGAGATTATCCAGAGGATGGCATGGGGAAAAATCCGCCTGGCTGGCTGTGATTGGTTTTGCGATTATCATGTTTAATCTTATTTTTGTTAATATGGTCATTGCAGGGCTTCATTCATATGCATAACCATAAAAGGGGCCGGTTTCCAGTAAACCAGTCCCTTTATCTTTATAGGATGCGAGAAGGCATAATAACGGAATCACGGATGGCGGAGAAGGTTAAAAAAGGCTCTTCGTTGCAGGAAGTGCTTCTTAATTAGTATGATGAAGACATACATAATCGAATCTCAACTTAAAGGAGGAATTAAGATGAATGAAATGATGAATGGAAAAATTCTTGTAGTAGATGATGAGGACCGTATCAGAAGATTATTGAAAATGTACCTGGAGCGAGAAGGGTATACCACCGAGGAAGCTGAAAACGGGGATGAAGCACTTGAATTGGCACTGGCGAATGACTATGATTTGATTTTGCTCGATTTGATGATGCCCGGTATTGACGGAGTAGAAGTCTGCCGGAAGCTTCGTGAAGTAAAAGCTACACCTGTGATAATGCTGACAGCGAAAGGCGAAGAAGCGAACCGTGTCCAGGGATTTGAAGTTGGTACGGATGATTATATTATTAAGCCGTTCAGTCCAAGGGAAGTCGTCTTAAGGGTCAAAGCATTGCTCAGGAGATCTTCATCTACTAGCTTCCTCAAAACAGAAACGAAAGCCAAAAATGTTATTGTCTTCTCCCACTTGACCATTGATCATGATGCACACCGGGTTACGGCTGATGGAAAAGAAGTAAGCCTTACTCCTAAGGAATATGAACTTCTTTATTTCCTCGCCCGCACTCCGGATAAAGTCTATGACAGGGAACAGCTTCTTAAAGAAGTCTGGCAATATGAGTTCTTCGGTGACTTGCGGACTGTGGATACACATGTAAAAAGACTGCGTGAAAAATTAAACAAGGTCTCACAGGAAGCAGCCAAAATGATTGTAACGGTTTGGGGAGTCGGCTACAAATTTGAGGTAGGCAATGAATGAGACTTTGGCGCAGCGTTGTAGGAAAGCTATGGGGGACCATTCTGCTGCTCGTAGCCTTCGTTCTTCTTGTTCTGACCATTCTTTGGTTTGAGTTCATTGAGAATTACCAGACGAACCAGGCGGAGATTGAATTATCCCAGCTTGCAGGGAAAATATCGGGTATTCTGGAAAATCATGATGATATTCACGATTCATCTGCGCTTGCCCGATCCATTGCGCTTGAGCTTTCAGATGAAAAAACGGGAATTATGATAGTGGATGAAAACGGAAAAGCCTGGTATTCCTCAGCGGGAAACAAAAGAAAGCAGCCATATATCAGTTTGCAGACGATCAAAAGTGACCGGGAGCTTTCTGCTGTTTTAAAAGGAACAGAGGAACGGATGAAAACAATCACAGCAGATGATGAAACCGGCCATGTTAAAGAAAAAGTGCTTCTGCAGGGTGTCCCTTACCGATTGTCCGGCGGTGAGCATGGGGCGGTCTTCGTATCCCAATCGCTCGCTGCTATCAGGGAAGCAACCAGCAGCACGACCAGGTATACATTCATCGGGGCCGCGGTGGGGCTTATATTAACTACCATCTTTGCTTTTTTTCTTTCAACGAGAATTACGTATCCTCTCAGGAAAATGAGAGAAGCGGCACTTGAGCTCACCAAAGGTAAATTCGATAAAAAAGTACCGATTCTGACCGGGGATGAAATTGGCGAGCTTGCAGCTGCCTTTAATCAGATGGGCCGGCAGCTGAAATACCATATTAACGCCCTCAATCAGGAAAAAGAACATTTAACGAGTATATTAAGCAGCATGGCAGATGGAGTCATTACACTGAATATTGATGGAACCATCCTCGTCACGAATCCTCCTGCTGAACGGTTTTTACAGGCTTGGTATTATGAGAAGCAGATGGATATTAAAAATGGCGAGGAACTGCCGCCTGAAGCAAACGAGCTTTTTAGAAGAGTAGTGAATACAGAAAAGGAACAGATTATTGAAATGACCTTGCAGGGGCGCTTTTGGGTCATGGTCATGAGTCCTCTTTATGATCAGGATTATGTCCGGGGAGCGGTCGCCGTTCTGAGGGATATGACAGAGGAACGGCGTCTTGATAAACTCAGAAAAGACTTTATTGCAAACGTCAGTCATGAATTAAGAACGCCCATTGCTTTGCTGCAGGGATACAGTGAGGCGATCGTTGATGATATTGCAAGCACAGATGCAGAGAAAAAGGAAATTTCTAAAATCATATACGAGGAATCATTGAGAATGGGAAGGCTTGTCAACGAATTGCTTGATCTCGCGAGAATGGAAGCGGGTCATATTACTCTCCGCTATGAGAAAGTTGAAATATCAGAACTCGTCAGCAAAATCTCCCGTAAATTCCAGGGAATGGCCAGGGAAAAATCGATTAAGCTGTCTACATCGGTTGCATTGGAAGAGGATTCATTTGTCCTGGATTCGGATAAAATTGAGCAAGTCCTGACGAACCTTGTAGATAATGCGATCCGTCATACCGATGATGGGGGAACCGTGACGTTTGAAGTGCAATCAGCTGATAACGGTCTAAGAGCGGATGTGACCGATACGGGCACAGGCATTCCGGAAGAAGATCTTCCATTTGTGTTTGAAAGGTTTTATAAAGCGGATAAAGCACGGACGAGAGGGAGGTCTGGAACCGGACTTGGACTGGCAATTGCAAAAAATATTATCGAGGCCCATCATGGAACGATAACGGTTCATAGCAAGATTCATGAGGGTACAACCTTTACGTTTTATTTACCGCATATGGATGAAACTCAAATTCAGGGAGATGAGGAAAGATGAATTTATACACCCGAACAGGTGATAAGGGTCAGACAAGTTTAATCGGAGGCCGTGTAGACAAAGATGATATCAGGGTTGAAGCATACGGAACACTTGATGAATTGAATGCAATTGTCGGACATGCCATGACGCTTCTCACAGAAGAAAAATACACGGACATTTTTAAGGAACTGGAAAAAATTCAGCATGAGCTATTTGATTGCGGGGGAGATCTCGCTTCTGTACTGAGCGCAGATAAGAGACAAGATAAGACAGGTCCGGATATGATTGTGTTTTTGGAAAACAGAATTGATGAGTATGTAAAAGAAGCTCCTCCGCTTGAACGGTTTATTTTGCCGGGAGGAGCTCAGGCAGCTGCCGTTATTCACCTTGCCAGAACGGTAGCAAGAAGAGCCGAGAGAAGAATTGTAACCCTGCAGAAGCATTCTGAAATAAATGAGCATGTATTAAAATATATTAACAGGCTGTCAGACTATTTCTTTTCTGCTGCAAGGGTCATTAACTTCAGGGCTGGTGCAAAGGATGTAGAATACGAAAGAAGTGCGATTGTGTTTAAAGGAAAAAATAAAAATCAGTAAATTTTCATGAAAAGGGAAGGAAGCACCTTCCTTTTTTTTGTTGTGCAAAGGTATAATTTTACTGGAATCGTATATTTCAAAAATTACAAGCACTTGTCACCTGAATAGGTGTAACTTTAAATGGTCTGAAACGACTAAGCAAATGAACGGAGGGGTTTCCATGGAAGAAGCCTTTCAGACTTTATATGAAAAGCATCATCAGGATTTGTTTCAATTTCTTTTTTATATGGTGAAAGACCGTGAACAGGCAGAGGATCTTGTTCAAGAGGTCTACATCCGTGTATTGAAATCCTACGATAAGTTTGAAGGACGAAGCTCACAAAAAACGTGGCTCTTTTCAATCGCAAGGCATGTCGCGATTGACTGGTTCAGAAAACAAAAAACCATACGGCAGCGGATCATGGAGAAATTTGACTGGGATGCCAATCAGGTGAAGGATCAAGCACCATTACCTGATGAAATAGCCCTGCAAAACGAACAGGTGCAGTGGATTTATCAGGCGCTTGACTCGTGTACTATGGATCAGCGCACCGTTGTTATTATGAGATACATACAGGGTTTATCCATTCAGGAAACAGCTGAAGCGCTTACATGGTCGGAGAGCAAAGTAAAGACGACCCAGCACCGCGCAATCAAGACTTTGAAAAAGAGCATGGCTCATCTCAGCGAGAAGGAGGGAGCAAATAATGAAAAAATCCGAGTATAACGATCATGATATACAAGAACTTCTGTCAAAGCTTCCTGAAATGAAGGATAAACGCCCAAGAGATGAAGTGTATAAAGGCATCGGAAGAAACCGGCCTGTTATATTCCGGAAAATCTGGCTTGGCCCGATAGTCGCAAGCCTAGCAGCACTGTTTATCTTAGCTTTGATTTCTCCGTTTTGGATGGATGAATTCCAATCAGGCAGCAGCGGTTCACAGCCTCCTGAAACATCCATGGATAAAGCTTACGATACGTCCAAAAAGGAGACAGAAGAAGAAAAAAGAGCTCAGAAGCCTGATAGCAAACCGTCAGAGGAACGTTCCATCGATGAAGAGCTGCCTCCTAAAAACGCCGCCCCGGAACCGAAACAAGAGGAAAGTACAGAGAAAAATCCGTCCCCTCCTGAAAATCTGGATGTGACATTCCTCGCAGGGAATAACCTGGAAAACCGGTCGCTCGTATTGGCCTACTCGGACATCGGCGTAAATTATACGATCCCTGTAACGCTCATATCGGACAGCGGATCTCTTCAAGCGGATCAATATAATCAGGCGCATGCCTCTTTTAAAGAAGAAGAGCTCGGTTTAACAGATTTTTTTCAGGACACGGAAATCCGGGCATCAAAAAATCCGGAGCATATCGAAATTCATATAAATGACAGCCGGAAAATCACCAGTTCATCAGATGCCCTTTTTGCGGAAATGATTCAGGAATCATTCAGCGGCAAAGGGTATACGTCTGCAGAACTTTTTACGGGAGAGAGCCCGGGTATGGATATGGGACCACTCGGGGAGATGGAGGAAATTGAGCTGAAACCGGCAGGGAAAAAGGCCTTTTATAAATACGGCCAGGGCAGCAAACCGTTATTTGTGCAGTCGATGGCCTCTTTTGAAACGGCCGGTGATGCCATCGAAAACATGTATGAGCCTCCAGGCAGCGATTTGCAGTCTGTGTTTGTGAAAGGAACAAAAATTGAATCTGTAATAGAAAATGACCATGAACTCATTCTTACCTTTACTCCATATGATTTTAATAATGACGAGCAAACCATTTTTATGCTGGAAGCTCTCCTTTTGACAGCAAAAGAATTTGACTTTCAGACGGTGCAATTTAAGAACATCAGTCTGGAAAAAATCGGCACGATGGATGTCAGCAAGCCGATTCCCGTGCCTTTCGGGCCCAACCCTGTACCTGTAAAGATGAAATAAGAGCGGATATCTGCTTACAAATAGAAATTGTCAAAAGATTCTCCTTTTTTCTTACCTCTATCGCTTCACTATGTTAAAGTGATAGAAGGAGAAGGAGGAATGATTATGCTAACGGATTACCATAACCATCTCGAACGAGGGACCCTTACATTAGATTATCTGAAAAAGTTTACGGATGAGGCAAAGCGGAAGAATATCGGACATTTTGGTATCTCTGAACATGCTTACCATTTTTATCAGACAGCCGATATTTTAAGCAATCCTTGGGTGGATGAAAGAAGATTTTATGATATGGAAGACTATAACGCTTTATTCCGCGAAGCTTCCAATGCCGGCCTTGATGTGAAAAAGTCCATTGAAATGGACTATACTCCTGGAAAACATAAAGAAATGGAACGATTTATCAAGCAGTATGATTTTGATTACGTCATCGGCTCTATCCATTGGGTGGATGATTTTGGCATTGATCTAAAGGAGTTCATCCATGAATGGGATCATCGGGACCTGTATGATACATATACAAAATACTATGATCAGGTTGTAACGCTTGCTGAGTCCAATCTATTCGATATTGTCGGTCATTTGGATCTCGTTAAGATTTTTAACTACGTGCCGGAAAATGAAGAGTTTTTGCTTGAACAGTATGAGAGAGCTGCCCGTGCCCTTTCCAACAGTAAAACGTGTGTGGAGATTAGCACAGCCGGATTAAGAAAGCCGACAGGTCAGCTGTATCCGGATGAGAGACTTTTAAAGATGTGTCATGACAAAGGCGTGCCAATCGTCCTCTCCTCTGATGCCCACCAGCCTCAGGATGTAGGCGCGGATTATGACCAGGCTGTGGCTCTGGCAAAAAGAACAGGCTATGAGACCATTGTGACGTTTTCTAAAGGTGAAAGAACGATTGTTCCGCTTGGCTAATACTTGGAGGGTCTGTCAGCTGCTGAGAAGAATGAATAAAAAAGATACCCCGGACGGTGAGAACCCGTTCCGGGGATTTTATTTTAGCAGGATATAGATGTATCGTATTTGAAGCGGGAGGCATTGAGATTCCTCCTTGTATCTCATATAAACAGGAGAACCAGCCAATCCATCTGTTCTGGCAGATAGATCCTCTTCTTTAGAGATCAATCGCCTTCACGAAAACAATTTCATCCAAATTGGAGAGTGCCGCTATGGTCGGTTTTTCAAGAGACCGGTCGAAGGAGAGCATCATAATGGCTTCTCCGCCTTTTTCTTTCCTTCCAACTTGCATTGTCGCAATATTCACCGCATGATCCCCGAGAATCTTCCCTACATTCCCGATTACACCGGGTACATCCGTATGCTGAATATATAGAAGATGGCCAGAAGGATGAAAATCGATGGAGAATCCGTTTACCGATACAATTCTTTCTCCAAAATGGGGGATGAAGGTCCCTTTCAGCTCGGAGGTTTTATGCTCACCGTGAATGGTCACCGTCATGCTGTTGGAATAACCGGAATTGACGTCCGAGACTTTTTCGATAAACTGGATGCCCCGTTCTCTCGCCAGTACACCGGCATTTACTGTATTAATTGTAATGTCCATACGCTGCTTCAGGAAGGAGGCAATCATGCTTTTAGTCACATAGGCTGTCTCAATCTCCGCCGCGGTCCCTTCGTATTCGATTGTGATGCTGTGAACCGGTTCATTCATATATTGAGACAGGAAAGACCCAATTCTCTGAGCCAAAGTATCATAAGGAGCCACTTTTTGATAAGCTTCATCCGACATGGCAGGAAGATTAATAGATGTTGTCACCTGTTTTCCTTCAACGAAAAGAAGAACTTCTTTAGACACTTGATACGCTACATTCAGCTGGGCTTCTTTTGTGGAGGCGCCGAGATGCGGTGTGGCGATGACCTGTTCAAATTCCAGGAGCCGGGTATGCTCAGGAGGTTCAACCTCGAACACATCGAGTGCTACACCCCGCACATGCCCATTTTCAAGATATGTACAGAGCGCATCTTCATCAATAATCCCTCCGCGTGCACAGTTTACAAGGTAAACCCCTTTTTTTGTTTTTCCGATCGTTTCTTTATTGAGCAGACCCTTTGTCTCTTTCGTTAAGGGCGTGTGAACGGTAATAATATCAGCCTGGGTGAGGAGTTCATTGAAATCATGCTTTTCAACACCGATCTTTTCAGACCGCTCTTTTGTAAGGAACGGATCAAATACAGCCACTCTCATTCCGAAAGCTTTCGCCCTGCGTGCAAGTTCAGTGCCTATTCTGCCCAAGCCCACAATTCCAAGCATTTTTCCATGAAGTTCGCTTCCGACAAAGGAAGATCTTTTCCATTCGCGGTTTTTCACGGACATATTGGCCTGAGGGATATGCCGCACTAAAGAAGCAATCATGGCAAACGTATGCTCAGCAGTAGAGATAGTATTTCCATCAGGTGCATTGATTACGATAATCCCTCTGCGTGTTGCCTGCTCCAAATCAATATTATCGACTCCCACACCGGCTCTGGCTATAATTTTTAAGTTCGGCATTTGATTCATAAGTTCTTTCGTTACCTTTGTGGCACTTCGAACAAAAAGGGCATCATATTGGGACAAGTCAGATTCCTCATGCGCGTTTTTTTGAATGATTTCAATATGGTCCGCCTCTAACAGCGGCTCTAATCCATCTCTGCTGATTGGGTCTGATACAAGAACTCGAAACATGAAATCGCCTCCGGTCTCAATTTGTTAGATAATTTATCATATTGAGAATAGTGTAACAATACTAATCATCACGGTAAAGTGTGAAAGCGGTTACTTATGGAATATTTTTTCTCTGCGGACCCGAAGACTTTTTTCTATACAAATGAGGAAAAAGCCGATATAATTACTTGGAATACAAAATATAATATGATCATTCTTCGGGGCAGGGTGCAATTCCCTACCGGCGGTGATGAGGCAATAGTCTCTAAGCCCGCGAGCCTGATAAGGGCAGGATCTGGTGCGACTCCAGAGCCGACAGTATAGTCTGGATGGGAGAAGATGGTGGCTGAACGATGAAAAATTCAATTTTTCACGTTTATTCAGATTGCACATTAACTCCCTCTGTCCATTCGGCAGGGGGTTTTTTGCAAATCAGAACAGCCCTTCTTTTCAAGAGAGAGATCATGAAAAGGAGAGAAACAGCAATGGTACAAAGCAAACTAAGAAAAAGAGTGGTTACAGCGGTATTAAGCAGTATAGCTTACTTACTGATGATGCTCGAAATTCCTTATCCGGGCAGTGCGTTTTTAAAAATCGATTTCAGTGATGTTCCGGCACTGGCTGCTATGATCCTTTTTGGACCGGGCTCAGCACTTCTGGTTGAAGCATTGAAAAATGTTCTTCATTATTTTCTGCAGGGCAGCGGCACGGGGATTCCTATTGATCAGGCATCTAACTTCATAGCAGGTGCATGTTTGATTTTGCCGGCATGGTTTGTTTATAAAAAGAACCAGACGGTGAAAGGCCTGATTATGGGTGCAAGTGCAGGCATCCTCTCAATGGCTGTACTGATGTCCGTGTTTAACTATTATGTTGCACTCCCGGTTTACACTTATTTTATGGGGATGCCGCAAATGAACGCTGAACAGATTTACAAATTTATCATAATCGGGATCCTGCCATTTAATTTGATTAAGGGAATCCTGGTTTCTGCGATTTTCACAATGGTTTATATAAGAATGAAATCCTGGTTTGATCAGAAATCCATCCAAACCGGATGATCCTATAAAAAAATCCCCCGGCCTGATTAAGCCGGGGGATTTTTAGTGTTTCTATTCAAATTTAAGTGCGTCGCCTTCGAATGGCTCATCCGCAACTTTAATGGAATCTGTCGGACAGCCTTCGTAAGCGTCCATCATATCCTCTTCTAAAACCTCGGGAATTTCAACGATCCCTTGATTCTCATCAAGTGTCACGAATGCAATCCCTTCATCATCGTAATCATAAATATCCGGTGCTGCAGCTCCGCAAGCTCCGCATGCAATGCATGTGTCTTTATCAACAATCGTATACTTTGCCATAAAACATACCTCCTGATCTTTCTTAGGACTGAACGATTTGACGTCCGGCAATCCTCAGTGTTCCGGATGTGAAGTCCTTAACTTATACCTATTGTATAGATGTTGTATGAACATTTCAATAAAAAAATCCATTGAGAATACTTATCATATCTGCATTTCCCGTTCTTACAATACCCTTTTGCAGGAGCTTTAAACGTCTCCGGTTTGTGAAAAATCTGCTAGAATATAAATGGAGAAAATGCTTTTGCAAAGTGCGGGTGATTCATAATGATCGTGACAGGATATTCATATATTTCTCTTTTGTGTCTGGACCGGTTCAACGGGGAAAGGTCTTTTTCAGCCATTTATCATTTGCTGAGAGGAAAAAAAACATCCCAAACACTTCAGGATATGCAGCTGTTTGAACTCACAGGATTCTTTTCCCTATTCCCGCAAATCAGCCGGGATAAAATTGAAGAGGCATGCAAAAGCCTAAAGATGGAAGGGCTCATCAATGAGAAGGGAATTCTTACCGGACAAGGCAAAGAGGTTCTGAAAAAAAACCTATCCATTATGCCGGTTCCATCTGAATTGAACAGCTGGAAATTTGGTAAAGAGGCGAGAGAGGCTTGGACGAAATTGTCGCTTCTCGTTCAGACCATTACCCATTTGATTCATAAGCAATCCCGTTTTCTTCCTATTACCGCTGACGATGAGGCGCAATTATGGGTGAAAAAGTTTGTATTATCCAGCAATGTGAGCAAATCGGAACTCTCTTCGCGATTATATAAAGAGCTGGAACTTTTTTTATCGGATAAAGAGGATTTCCTGGCTGAGCTGTTTGTATTCCGCCTCACAACTCCATCCCGTGCGGGGCTGACATATATGCAGCTGGAAGACAGGCTTGACAGAGATTCTGTGTATTTAGAGATTTGTTTCTGGGGTCTGATGCACGGGCTTCTTGAGCGGTGTACATCTGAAACGTTCCCTCTTTTATCAATGCTGAAAACAGAGGAGCAGTCTTATGCCCTGCCCCTCACTCAATCAGCCAAAAGAACACATCGTTTGCTTCTGCAGGGTATCGACAAGGAATCTGCAGGCAGAATCAGAAACCTAAAGCAAAGTACCATAGAAGACCATATAGTAGAAATCGCCATGCATGATGCGCATTTTGATCTGACTCCCTATATTCTTCCTTCTGAAAAGGAAGAAATCCTGCTGGCCGTCAGACAGCTGAAAACGAAACAGCTGAAAAAAATCAAAGACCACTTGGATGGGAACTATAGCTACTTTCAGATCAGGCTTGGAATGGCAGGAGCAAAGAGGTGAATGGCAAATGGATATTCAAGAGGTCTTAAAAAAATTTTTTGGACATGATACGTTCCGGGAAGGTCAAAAGGAAATCATCCAAGATCTACTAGCTGGCAGAGATGTGATCGCGATGCTTCCGACCGGAGGAGGGAAGTCCCTTTGCTATCAGCTTCCCGGCTACGTAATGAGGGGGACTGTCATTATCATCTCCCCGCTGCTTGCGCTAATGGAGGATCAGGCCGCTCAATTAAAAATAAACGGGGAAAAAAGGGTTATTGCTCTGAACAGCTTTTTGCCTTATGAAGAAAGGCGGATTGCCTTGCATCATCTTTCTGAGTACCGGTTTATTTTTCTCTCTCCTGAAAGCCTGAGCAGTGAATGGATATTAAATGCCCTTAAGAAAATTGATATTTCATTATTTGTTGTGGATGAAGCCCACTGTATTTCACAATGGGGGCACGATTTCCGGCCCGATTATTCGCTAATCGGAAAAGCAAGAGCGGAGTTAAATGATGCGCCGTGTTTAGCTATGACTGCCACGGCAACAAAAGAGGTATTAGAGGATATTCAATCTTCGCTGGAACTGGCTGATCCTGCGCTGCACTTACATTCGGTCAACAGGCCGAATATCGCTTTAGTGGTCAAAAGAACAGAAGGGCTCGAGGATAAAATGAGTCAGCTTTCAGAGCTTGCCGGACATCTGGAGGGGCCGGGAATTATTTACTGCGCCAGCAGGCAATGGACAGAAAAGATCGCTTCTTTTCTTAAAGAGAAAACGTCCGGGAACGTGGCTTATTACCATGGAGGAATGGAAAATGAGCAGCGGATGCTCATTCAGCAGCAGTTTATAAATGGCCAGCTGGATATGGTCTGCTGCACAAGTGCATTCGGCATGGGCGTGAATAAAAATAATATCCGGTATGTCATCCATTTTCATATGCCGGCCAGGATGGACGCCTATATGCAGGAAACCGGAAGAGCCGGACGCGATGGACTCCCTGCTATTGCGGTCACTTTATATGATCAAGAGGATGTGCAGCTCCCGTTCTTTATGATTGAAAGAGAACTGCCCGCATTCGATGAACTTCAAGCCTATCTATCTTCACTGGATTCCGGTACATATAAGATCGAAATTGAGGAGACCCATGAACGGTTTATCCTTCACCATGCAGAAAAATTAAAGGGACTCGGGCTGAATGAAAAAACCGCAGAAATCTGGAAGAAAATTCAGGAGCGTCACCAAAATAAGACCGAAAAGCTAAGGGATATGATAAAATGGTATTCGACAGATGCTTGCAGAAGAAGTGGAATTTTGGCTCATTTCGGTGAAAAAAGCGAAAATCCGTCCTTCACCTCATATTGCTGCGACCACTGCGGCGCTGAGGAATCTGCCTATTATGGCCAAACAAGGCAATCATCCTGTTTTGAAGAAGCGGGCGATTGGAAAAAAGAGCTGATGACGATGTTTAAAGTGAGTGAACCGATTGTTAAAAAAACAAAATGATGTGATTCATGCGCTGTCAGACCGCCAGATGATTCAGCAGCTGTACCTTACTCAATTGATATTAGCCATTGCCGGACTCGCGGCATCTTTCATCTTTCTTGGGAATATGTTTGCGCCTGCAGAGACAATAGGCTTTAATATACCGGATATCTTATACGGAGCCGGTCTTGCAGCTGGTGTAATCGGCGCAAACTGGGTGATGGTGAAAACGGCTCCTGCTGAATGGTATGACGATGGGGGCATCAATGAGAAGCTTTTCAGAAGCTGCTCCATTCCCCATATCGCTCTGATGGCTGCATGTATAGCTATGACAGAAGAGTGGCTGTTCAGGGGTGTCCTGCAAACCGAATTTGGTTTGGCGGCGGCAAGCATTATTTTTTCTGTCCTTCATATCCGTTATTTATCTAAAATTCTTTTATTTTCTATGGTTACGGCGGTTAGTTTGCTGATAGGTATCCTATATGATCTGACCGGCAATCTGATTACTACCGTCATTGCCCATTTTCTGATTGATTTTATATTTGGCGTCCAGATCAGGAAAAAGTATCTTAATAGAGGTGAATCTTAACGCGATGAGAAAGCGAATGTATTCTCCGGAACATGCTGAAGGTCCGAGAAAGCAATCCATTTCAGATTTGAAAGACAGGAATGGAGAATATCCATCAAGAACCGAAATCCACCGATCCAGAAAACGCACTCAGGACAGCAAGAAAAAAGTGAAGCTTAAATACCCTCTCATCAGCTTTCTGGCGCTGTGTTTTATTCTGCTGCCCGTCCTTTTTCTATTTATCACCTATTATTATGATGGCGGCACGACAGTAGACAATGGACAGAAACTAAAAGATTATGACTCCATTATTATTGATAACAATCAAACGGATGGAAAGTCCACTGAAGGATCAGATCCGGCAGAATCTCCAAAAGAAGAAAGCAGCGGTGCCAGGCAGGAAAGCGAATCGGACAATCTGGCTGCTTCTCTTCCTGTTACCGGACAGGATTCAGAACGAGAGGAAAAACAGGAATCTCCGGTACCGTCTACAGGTGCATCTGAAGCCTCCCCAGACCGAGGGGAGAAAAAGAGTGCTCCCTCTGAACCGGCCGGTAAAGCGGATACGCGTGCTGAACCAGCTGTAAAAGCAGAACCATCAGCAGAACGAGACGATGAAAAAGCAAACTCGGACAGAGTGGTTGAACATGTCGTAAAGCCGAATGAAAACTTATTCCGCATTTCTCTGAAATATTTTAAAAGCAGAGAAGGAGAAGCGATTATTAAAGATTATAATCAGCTGTCAGCTGATGAGGTTTATGCCGGACAAGTACTTGAAATTCCATTAAAGCAATGATAATCTTCGTTCAGGTGAACGGAGATTTTTTTAGCTCTGTCATTACATACCCTGTCTTTATGGCGAATAAGTATAAAGAAAGACTGAATTCAGGGTGATAATATGGAAAAAGCGATTAAAGGACTGGATCCCGTTACAGATGAACCGACAAAAAAAATGCTGCAGGGGCTGGTCGAGAAAAAGAGAAAATTTGACCGATTGAAACAAAAGGTTCTGACTTTCCAGCTTGCAGCGTTTGTTTGCGTGCTTGCCTTTATGCTTTACTTTTATAAAGCGGTGGTACTGACAAGTGATAACAGCTTATCCAAGGTGCTTTCCCAATTTGTAAACGAATCATTTCATCTGTATTTCCTTGTGGCCATTGCAGGAATCTATGCCACGGCCCTATATTTTAAAAAAAAGGAAGAAAAAGCGGAAGCCGAATTTCACACACTGCGCTGCGAGGTCATCCGAAAAAGCGGCGAACTGTGGCCTCAGCCCTATCATTGGAAAAAAAGAACGGCCGTATTTCAAATCATGAAAAGTGAATTTGACATTAATCTTTTCTACGAAAGCAAATAAGCAGAAGTCAGGTGGTCTTATGGGATTATTACTTTTGGGAGTGGTGCTGGCAGGCTTTTTTATGCTGGCCTATATGTTTATGCAGGCACATCAGAACCGCCTCGCTTTCCTTCATCTGGAGTATGGCAATTTCCCGTTAGAGAAGGGAGAGCTGAGTATTCTTTTTATTTCAGACATACACAGAAGAAGGATATCAGGCAAGCTGCTGGACCGGATGCCTCATAAACCGGACCTGATTTGCATAGGCGGGGATTTAACGGAAAAAGGAGTTCCGCTTGAAAGAACCCGCAAAAATTTAAACATGCTCAGGACATACGGAGAAACCGTTATGGTGCTAGGGAATAATGACCCGGAAGCCGGCCTTTCGGCACTTAAGCAAGTACTGGAAGAAGAACGGATTATTCTCCTGGAAAATGATTCGTTCCCGATTGCAAAAGACAAACCCGGAAATGTTCAGCTTGTCGGAGTGAGCGAGCTGAAATTTAAATGGGACAGGCTGGAGCTTGCTTTACTTAAATCGAAGGAGGCTGATTTCCGGATCCTACTCTGCCATAACCCGGAAATTGAAAGACAGCTGGATAAGGGCTCTGGGATTCAGCTTGCATTATCAGGACACACTCATGGCGGGCAGATCCGTCTATTCGGTTTTGGGCCATATGAAAAGGGGAAATTTCATAAGAAGGAGTTTGGAGATCACCTTATCAGCAATGGATATGGGACTACACAGCTGCCACTCCGGCTCGGAGCCCGTTCAGAAGCACATTTCATTACCATAACGTCTAAAAAAGTTGATTAACAATACTTATACAAAGTTTACACAAGGTGTTCATTTAGATATAATTCAGATAAGAAGTTTTTGCATGTATGTGTCATTGTGCTGTGATGGAGGATTGACAATGCCAAATCCAGAAGAAGGTAAATATAATATTAAAGCGGTTTCGAAAATGCTGGGGATTCAGCCCGGTACATTGAGAGCGTGGGAAAGACGCTATCAGATGATTGCTCCAGTCCGGAATGAATCCGGCCACCGGCTGTATACAGAAGACCATATCCGGATTTTAAAATGGCTCATAAATAAGGTGAATAAAGGTTTTTCAATCAGTCAGGCCGTTCATCTGCTTGAAAATAACGGTCTCCCGGTCAATGATGGCTTACTGGAACCTGAACAGACTTCAGACCGTTCTGTTGAGCTGATGGATGACCTATTAAAAGCGTTGCTGGCGTTTGATGAAAATCTGGCTCATGAACTGATGAACCGGGCCTTCAGTCTATATTCAATTGATAAGGTAATGATTGATATACTCGGACATGTTCTGGCCAAAGTAGGGGATCTGTGGGAGCAGGGAAAAATTACGACGGCCCATGAACATTTTGCCACCTCCTTTTTGAGGTCCAGAATCGGAATGATTCTTCATACCCTCCCGGTGAACGGACTTCTCCCTAAGGTCATTGCTGTATGCGGACCAGGTGAATGGCATGAAATGGGTTTGCTCATTTTTACTCTGTTTTTACGGAGAAGAGGTTTTGAAGTCATTTACTTAGGATCCAGTATTGCAGAAAACGATCTTCCTGTTGTATTGGAAGAGGTGCGTCCCAAATTCCTCTTTTTATCATGTACGTTAACAAAAAATATTAATGGGACTCTTGAAACCGTAAATACTCTTAAGGAAAGATTTCCAGATCTTCAGATTGGACTGGGCGGCACCGCTTTCCAATTGATGGAAGAGGACAAGAGGGATGATTATCAGGATTTTCTTCTTGGAGATTCCAATCATGAATGGGAGATCTGGCTGAAAGAGAAGCTTGCTCAATAACAAGGGAATAAACTTGTCTATTTTTCGATGCCGTTGTAAACTGTTAACAAAATAACGAACCATCTTACTTGTAAATCATACAATAATTACATGGTAAGGGTTTTACGGCAGGAGGGAAAGAGATGCGTTTGGAGCGCCTTAATTATAACAAAATCAAGATATTTCTCACGATTGACGATCTTATGGATCGCGGTCTGACTAAGGAAGACCTGTGGAAGGATTCATTCAAGGTGCATCAGCTCTTCAAAGATATGATGAATGAAGCAAGCCTTGAACTTGGCTTTGAGGCTCACGGATCTCTTGCTGTGGAAGTGTTTTCTCTCCAGGCTCAGGGGATGGTAGTTATTGTAACGAAAAGCAATGAAGAAACAGAAGAAGAAGAGGAAGAATATGCAGACGATTATATTGAAATGCAGGTTAAACTCGATGAGAGCATAGACATTGTCTATGAATTTCAAACATTCGAGGATCTCATTCAGTTGTCTAAAGCATTGAATCTTATAGGTTTGACTCAGGGAGCCGTCTATTTCTATAATCAGAAATACTTCCTTCATTTAGATGATTATGCACCCGCCGAGATCGAAACGGTTATCGCTGTACTGGCGGAATTCGGAAGTTCGACAACACTTACCCTTCACAGGCTCCATGAATATGGCAAGCTCATTATGGAAGATGAAGCGGTTCGCCAGCTCAATTATTATTTTTAGCGAAAAAGCCGGAAAAGCCTTTAAACAAAGGACTTTCCGGCTTTTATTTTTAATGGGATCTTTCTCGTCTGCACGTCCCGGAAATTTTTACAATCCGAAATTTCAATCTGCTGGAACCGTTCGCAATTCTATGTCAAAATTTCCCCTCAAAACAGCCATTATGTCTTTGCATAACAACATTGAAGGTGTATACTATTGTCTGAAAGGCCGTCTATATCAATTGATTGACATTAGGAGGTTTACTTATGGTAGCCGAGAAAAACACCGAGAATAATCATGACAAGCATGATGTGTTAAAATCGACCCAAACGGTGATACATAAAGCCCTTGAGAAGCTGGGCTATCCTGAAGAAGTGTACGAACTGCTGAAAGAACCAATTCGAATGATGACTGTGAAAATCCCTGTCCGCATGGACGATGGTTCCGTTAAAATTTTTACGGGCTACCGTGCGCAGCACAATGATGCAGTCGGACCAACAAAAGGCGGAATCCGTTTTCATCCAAATGTTACGGAAACCGAAGTTAAAGCGCTTTCAATCTGGATGAGTCTTAAGTGCGGCATTGTAGATTTGCCATACGGCGGAGGGAAAGGCGGCATAGTCTGCGATCCGCGGGACATGTCTTTCAGAGAGCTTGAGCGCTTGAGCCGGGGGTATGTTCGGGCGATCAGTCAAATTGTCGGACCGACCAAAGATATTCCGGCGCCGGATGTTTTTACCAATTCCCAAATTATGGCCTGGATGATGGATGAGTACAGCAGGATTGATGAATTTAATTCTCCAGGTTTTATTACAGGCAAGCCCCTTGTTCTCGGAGGTTCTCACGGCCGGGAATCGGCTACAGCCAAAGGGGTAACGATTTGCATATTTGAAGCGGCAAAACGGAAAGGGATTTCACTTGAAGGAGCCCGTGTAGTGGTTCAGGGATTCGGCAATGCGGGAAGTTTCCTGTCTAAATTCATGCACGATGCAGGAGCGAAAGTAGTCGGGATTTCCGATGCATATGGCGGATTGTATGATCCTGATGGACTCGATATCGATTATCTTCTCGATCGAAGAGACAGCTTCGGCACCGTAACAAAACTTTTCAATGATACAATTACAAATAAAGAACTTCTGGAGCTGGATTGCGATATTCTTGTACCGGCTGCAATAGAAAATCAGATTACAGAAGAAAACGCCCATAATATCAGAGCGTCCATTGTTGTGGAAGCAGCAAATGGCCCGACTACGCTTGAAGCGACCCAAATTTTAAGCGACCGCGGCGTTTTGCTCGTGCCTGACGTACTGGCCAGTGCGGGGGGAGTAACGGTCTCTTACTTTGAATGGGTGCAAAATAATCAAGGCTATTATTGGACCGAAGAGGAAGTAGAAGAAAAGCTTGAAAAAGTAATGGTGAAATCATTCAATAATATTTATGAAACGTCTCAGAACAGAAGAGTGGATATGAGACTCGCAGCCTATATGGTCGGCGTTCGCAAAACAGCCGAGGCCAGCAGATTCAGGGGCTGGATTTAATCCGTTGCAAGCTCACAGAAAATCTCCTATCATTAGATAGGAGATTTTTTTATCTATTACCTTCAGAGAACTTCTGATTGAGAGAAGCTCACACGAAGCAGGTCCTATAGGGGTGATACCATTTATGCAGACAGAAAATGTAATCATTGTCGGCGGCGGCCCATGCGGCTTGTCGGCGGCTATTGAATGCAAAAACATCGGATTGGATCCGCTGATCATCGAAAAAGGAAATATCGTTAATGCCATTTACCATTATCCGACCCATCAAACGTTCTTCAGCTCGAGTGAGAAGCTGGAAATCGGGGATGTGGCTTTTATTACCGAAAATCGAAAGCCGGTCAGAAATCAGGCACTCGCATACTACAGGTCTGTAGTTAAGAGGAAAGGCCTTAGAATCAACCCCTTTGAAAAGGTGGAGCAAGTACAAAAAGAAACGGATCAAACATTTACGCTGAGAACCTCTAAAACAAGCTATCGCGCAAAGCATGTTATTATCGCGACAGGCTATTACGATCATCCTAATTATATGAATATCCCTGGCGAAAACCTGCCGAAAGTATTCCATTACTTTAAAGAGGGGCATCCGTATTTTGATCAGGATGTGGCTGTGATCGGGGGAAAGAATTCAAGTGTTGATGCTGCGCTAGAGCTTGTAAAAGCCGGTGCAAGAGTGACGGTTCTCTACAGAGGGAATGAGTATTCAAAAAGTGTAAAACCATGGATTCTCCCGGAGTTTGAGGCGCTCGTTAGAAATGGTTCTATTAAGATGGAATTTGGAGCCTGTGCTTCAGAAATTACCGAAAATGAACTGGTATACACAATCGGTGAAACGATAAAAAGAATCCCGAATGACTTTGTTTTTGCAATGACCGGTTATCATCCTGACCACCATTTTTTAAAAAGCATGGGCATCGGAGTGGATTCGGAATCGGGCAGGCCGATCTATAACCCGGAAACGATGGAAACAAATGTGCAGGGCATTTTTATAGCTGGAGTGCTCGCTGCAGGAAACAACGCAAATGAAATCTTCATTGAAAATGGCCGGTTTCATGGGGGAATCATTGCGGATGCAATAAAAAAGGGGGAGTCCAATTGAAGAAAAAAGTTCTTTTGCTTACAACGGGAGGTACCATTGCGAGCAAGGAGATTGCAGAGGGTCTGCTTTCATCTGGAGAGCTGTCCGGCGAAGAACTGGCTGCACTGTGCAGGCTGCCGGAGGAGATTGAAGTAAAAGTCATTGATGTCATGAAGATGCCCAGCATGCATATTACGATGGAGAAAATGAATGAATTAAAAGAAATCATCTTGAAAGAATTTGAAGATCCAGAAGTGTCGGGAATGGTCGTCACCCACGGTACGGACAGCCTGGAAGAAACGTCCTATTTTCTGGATTTAACCATAAGCGACAAAAGACCAGTCGTGATTACAGGCTCTCAAAGAGCCCCTCATGATGTCGGGACGGATGTATACTCGAATCTCCGCAATTCCATCTATGCTGCGGCAAATGATGCCCTGGCAGATGCAGGTGCGGTGGTTGTCTTTAATGAACGGATTTATTCAGCAAAATATGTTAAAAAAGTTCATGCCTCCAACCTTCAGGGATTTGAGTCCTTCGGCTACGGCTATATGGGGATTATCGATAATGACCGGGTATCGATCTATCAGAAACCGATCAGGAGAGACCAGCATAATCTTGTAAGCCCTTTTCCGCGGGTTGATTTAATTAAATCCCATACAGGGCAGGACGGGTTGTTCATTCAGGCTTCCATTCAAGCCGGTGCCAAAGGAATTGTTATTGAAGGGGTAGGCAGGGGGCAGGTTACTCCATTCATGGTGCCTGCAATTGAGGAGGCTCTGAGAGCGGGCATTACGGTCGTGGTGACGACAAGTGCAGAAGAAGGAAAGGTTCATCCGACGTATAGTTACGCAGGGAGCGCAGAAGATCTTCAGCGCAAGGGAGTTTTGCTTGGAGGAGATTATGACAGCAAAAAAGCAAGAATCAAGCTGGGGGTATTGCTTTCAAGCAAAGGGTTTGCGGTACAGGAAGATTTCGATTCCTTCTAAGTCCGCAGGACATGTTCAATTGCCGGATTACATGATACGATGTAATTGGATGCAATTGACAAAACTTGAAATGAGGCTTTCCGTATGATCGCAGCCATTTCGGCAGGGTTCGCCCCTGGTCTTGCCATTTTATGCTATTTTTATTTAAAAGATCAATTTGAAACAGAGCCCATTTATATGGTCATCCGGGCTTTCATTTTCGGAATGATTCTTGTTTTCCCTCTCATGTTTATCCAATACATAATGGACGTTGAAAAGGTGTGGCCGAACGAATTTCTGCACATATTTTTCGCCTACGGTTTTTTGGAAGAGTTTTTTAAATGGTTCATTTTTCTGGTTGCCATTTATCCGCATGTCCATTTTGATGAGCATTACGACGGGATTGTGTATGGCAGTTCCATCTCTTTAGGATTTGCTACTCTTGAGAACATTCTGTTTCTTTTCGCAAATGGACTGGAGTTTGCCATGGGCAGAGCAGTATTTCCTGTTTCAAGCCATGCTCTTTTTGGTGTCATCATGGGCTATTACCTCGGTAAAAGCAAATTCACTCAAAATCCTCAGGATAAGAAAAAATGGCTCATACTCAGTCTTGCACTTCCTGTCATTCTGCATGGGCTATACGATTACATTTTATCTGCTTATCAATTTTGGCCAGTCATCATGCTGCCGTTTATGCTTTTCCTTTGGTGGTTTGCGCTGCATAAAGCCAAACAGGCGCGTATGGCAAAACATATTCATTAAAGGAGAGGTTGGGACAAAACTAAAATTGTTGTCCTTAAGCCGAATATTCCTTTTGAAAAGGCCATGTTGAAGCATGCTTTTGCTACTTAACACCTGTTGATTGGAGCGAACGACTGCAGAGGAAATCAACAGCCAAGTTTAACAGCGGTTTTAAAGAAAGCATGAAAAACAATAAAAACCGAACGATTACGAAGCTCTATACCAGAGTTTCAAATAATCGTTCGGTTTTTTTATTCGCTATGTTAAAGCATGTTAATGATTTTTAAACCCTGTTGATTGAAGCGGAAAGCGTGAGACTCCTGCTTAGAGCAGCGGGGTTTTCACAGGGCATCGTCCGGTCTTTACCTCCATCTTCCTTATTCCCATGTAATCCCAATAAAAAGTTCATGAATAAAATGCCATTCACTACAAAAAATACATGTAACAAAAATCATCCATATCATAGGAGGCAGCATCATGAACAGAATTCGTTTTGCATGGATGGTACTTTTCTCAGTTACCTTCATTCTGACGGCGTCTTTCGTATACGAAGATCAGCCTAGGGCAAATGCATTTACACAGCAAGTCATCCAGCGGGGGGCGGTAGGCAATGATGTCATTGAACTACAGGCCAGGCTCCAGTATATAGGATATTACCACGGGAAAATCGATGGGGTATATGGATGGAGTACGTATTGGGCTGTCAGAAATTTTCAGCATGATTACGGGCTTGAGAATGTTGATGGCCTTGTCGGGTTAACAACCAAGCAGAAACTTGTCAATCAGTCAGATTTTAATGACCGGTTTGTTCATCTTCAGCTCGCAAAAGGAAAGGATTTTACGCATTACGGCGGAATGCCGCTGGAAAAACAAACGGGTCCTTCCAAAAAGCTGAGGGAGCAAATGCGGACTAAAAATCAGGGAAACGGTAAAAAAATCGCACAAAATCAGGGGAAGGGTTCAACCAATAATAAGCCAGCCCCAAGCAAAACACCATCTGCACAAAAGCAGAAATCCCAAAATACGGCGGTAAATATGCCGGCGGGCTATTCTCAAAATGACATCCAGCTCATGGCAAATGCTGTATACGGAGAGTCGCGCGGAGAGTCTTATGTGGGACAGGTTGCGGTTGCTGCGGTTATTTTAAACAGAATTGAAAGTCCGACTTTCCCGGATACTGCCTCAGGAGTCATTTTTGAGCCGGGGGCATTTACAGCGGTTGCTGACGGCCAGATTTGGCTAGAACCGAATGCTCAGGCGAAAAAAGCTGTATTAGATGCGATTAACGGCTGGGATCCGACGGAAAATGCGTTGTATTACTTTAATCCGGATACCGCCACTAGCGGATGGATATGGGGCAGACCGCAGATTAAACAAATCGGAAAACATATTTTCTGTAAATAAGAAGGGGGTTATCCAGTGATACGCGGAATTATCATTGCATTTCTTGCAATTGGCGTGATTGGTACCGGATACTGGGGTTATAAGGAACACCAGGAAAAAAACGCAGTTCTGATTCATGCAGAGAACAATTATCAGCGTGCATTCCATGATTTGTCCTATCAAATGGATCAGCTGCATGACAAAATCGGGACTACCCTGGCGATGAATTCCAGGGAATCCCTTTCACCTGCGCTTGCAGAAGTTTGGAGAATTACTTCGGAGGCACATAATGATGTGGGGCAGCTTCCTTTAACCCTCCTCCCATTCAATAAAACCGAAGAATTTCTGGCAAGTATAGGAGATTTCAGCTATAGAGCGGCCATTCGTGATCTGGAAAACAAACCTTTATCCAAAGACGAATACGCTTCCCTGCAGGCCCTTTATGGAAAATCCACAGATATCCAAAATGAGCTGAGGAACGTTCAGCATATGGTTCTCGATAAGAACCTTCGCTGGATGGATGTGGAGCTTGCTCTCGCATCCGGGAAAAAACAGCAGGATAATACAATCGTCGATGGGTTTAAATCGGTTGAAAATAATGTGAGCGCCTATTCAGAAACAGACTTCGGACCTGGTTTCACTTCCATGAAAACGAAAGAGAAAGGCTTTGAGCAGCTGAAAGGGAAGGATATTACAGCAGAGCAGGCAAAGCAGAGAGCGAAAGAGTTTGCATCCACTGAAACCAATCAGGCTAAAGTTACTCAAAGCGGAAAGGGCGCCGGATACGAATTTTACAGTGTGTCCATGTATGACAAAAAGCATAAAGCTGATCTGTATATGGATATTACAAAAAAAGGCGGGTATCCAATCTGGCTCATTCAAAGCAGGGATGTAAAGGAAGCAAATATCAGTTTGAACGATGCTTCAAACAATGCCGTTTCCTTTTTAAAGAAGCATGGTTTCGAGACGGAAGATCTTGTATTAAATGAAAGTGCTCAGTATGATAACATTGGAGTCTTTTCTTACGTGCCGAATGAAAACGGGATTTTGCTTTACCCGGATACTTTAAGAATCAAGGTCGCACTTGATGATGGACAAATTATCGGCTTTTCTGCAAAGGACTTTCTCGCTGCTCACCGGAAAAGGGATATTCCAAAACCAAGTTTAAAAGAAGACCAGGCAAGACAGAAAATTAACCAGAAGGTCATGATCCAGGAAAGCAGACTGGCTGTCATTACTAATGAACTTGGCGAAGAGGTGCTATGCTATGAGTTCCTTGGAACCATTGATGAAGACACATACAGAATGTTTATTAACGCAGATTCAGGAATGGAAGAGAAAGTGGAAAAATTGAAAAACGCAGAGCCGATCTTTAACGAACTATAATGCTAAACCATTATGAAGATGGGATGAAAAAGGAAAAGTCGAGACTTTTCCTTTTTCTTATTCCATGATTTAATAAAGTGTGGGAACAAAATAGAATAGACCGATTTGAAAAGAGTGATGAAATGCTTGAGATAGGGAATTTGTTGACGCTGGAGCTGACCGATGAGCCTGGTGATGTATATAAATGCAAAATCGTATCCCTTGATGAGGGGACATTCTCCATCGACTACCCTCTTAACGAGAAAACAGGAAAAACCGCTTTTATTATGAACGGAGCGATGCTTTCCTGCCTGATTGTCGGAGCTGATCAAAACCCTTACCGCTTTGAAACCGCCGTAATGGGAAGAAAAAAAGAAAACATTCCTGTCATTATTCTTAAAAAGCCGGATCCGCGCGATCTGGTTAAAATACAGAGAAGACAATATGTAAGAATAGATACAGATGTAAATGTCGCTGTCCATTCCCCCTTCAATGCGTTTGAACCTTTTGTCACTGTCACGTCCGATTTAAGCGCGGGAGGTGCAAGCCTTATCCTTCCGAAGAACGCCGGCTTGAAGGAGAAGGAGCAGCTGATCGTTTGGATGGCGATGCCGTTAAATGATGGGACGATAAGCTATGTGACAATCGACTCAGAATCCATCCGGATTATAGAAGACTCTTCTGGCGTAACGAAGGCAACTATTAAGTTTCATGACGTGAGCGAGACAGATCAGCAAAAAATTGTCCGCTATTGTTTTGATCAGCAAATCCTTCACAGGAAAAAAGAAGCTGCCTATGAATAAGAATATCCTCCTGCACCCATACTTTTAAAAAAAGGCAGGGAGTGCTGAGGATTGAAGCGAGCAGAAAGAATGTTAGTGCGATTGATTATTTTTCATTTGGCCGCACTGATTGCCGCACAGGCAATTATGCAGCAGCCGGCGTTTAAGCCCTACGTCTCTAAAGCTGTAAGATATGAGGGCGTAAACAGACAAACTGTCAGTGAATGGCTTGAAACGTTTAAATAAACTGTTTGCAGATGCCGCTCTGCATTCTTTTTTGCTGCGAACCTGCAACGAATCTATTACTCTCAGAAGGAGAAAAAGCATGAAAAAAAGACTATCAGTAGCAATAGATGGACCTGCCGCAGCGGGTAAAAGCACTGTCGCAAAACAAGTAGCAAAGGACTACTCCTATATTTATATTGATACTGGGGCTATGTACAGAGCCCTTACATTAAAAGCAATTCGAACTGGAGCGGATCCAGAGAATGAAGCCGGGCTCATGGATCTTCTTCATTCTATGGAGATCTCCCTCGTTCCCGATGGATCCTATCAGCTGGTGGTCGTCAACGGGGAAGACATGACAGAATCCATTCGTACAAGTGAAGTCAGCAATCAGGTCTCCGCTGTTTCCATGCACCGGATGGTCCGGGAAGAAATGGTTAGAAGGCAGCAGGATATGGCAAAAATCGGCGGGGTAGTTATGGATGGCCGGGATATCGGAACGCATGTCCTGCCGGATGCGGATGTAAAAGTCTTTTTACTCGCATCGGTTGAAGAACGGGCAAAAAGGAGACATGAGGAAAATCTCCGCAGAGGATACGATTCAGACCTGGAGCAGCTTGAAAAGGAGATCGCACGCAGGGACAAGCTGGATTCTGAAAGAGAAGTATCTCCGTTAAAAAAAGCCGATGATGCAATTGAAATAGACACGACATCGCTCAGCATCGCTGAAGTGGTTGACCGGATTAAAGAATTGATGATAGAGAGGCTCTGATAGGAATGTCCTTATACCAATTTGGGAAAAATTTAGTGTTAGTGATCTTTAAACCTATATACAGAATGGAAGTACATGGAGCGGAAAACTTCCCAAAAGAAGGTTCCGTCCTTTTATGCAGCAATCATATCGATAACCTGGATCCTCCAATTGTAGGAGCATGTACTCCTAGAATGGTTCATTTTATGGCAAAAGAAGAACTGTTTAAAATCCCTGTACTGGGCAAAATTTTGATCAAAGTAGGAGCCTTTCCTGTGAAAAGAGGCCTGAGCGACAGGGAAGCATTAAGAAAAGGGTTGAAAATTTTAAAAGACGGAGAGGTTTTAGGTTTGTTTCCCGAGGGAACTAGAAGTAAAGACGGAAAGCTTGGCAAAGGCCTTGCCGGTGCCGGTTTTTTCGCTCTTCGTTCAAATGCGCTTGTCGTCCCTTGTGCAGTGGTAGGTCCGTATAAGCCTTTCAGAAAAGTGCGGATTTATTTTGGTGAACCTCTTAATGTCAGTGAATACCGGGAAAATAAAGTCTCTGCTGATGAGATGACCGGGGTTATCATGAATAAAATTGGGGAATTGCTCGAAAAACATCAGTAAGCAAGAGTTTTGACTTGACAAAAAGTAGCATTTATTAGAAGTTAGTACAAAGAGGGGTTTTCATTTCATTCGTTTATTTGAATGAAATACCATACATATATCAAAGTTGCGCAGGTTTTGACCAAGGAGGTAAATGGAATGGTAGATGAAATGAACAATGGGGAAATGAATAACGTGGAAGTGGCTGTACCTGAAGTAGGAGACATCGTAAAAGGTACGGTAACAAAGGTTGAGGAAAAGCAGGTTATTGTCGAAATTGACAATTGCAAGCATACGGGAATCATCCCGATTAGTGAGCTTTCCAGCCTTCATATCGAGAAAGCTTCAGATGCTGTTCAGGAAAACGATGAACTTGAACTGAAAGTTTCCAAAGTAGAAGAGGAGGCCATTATTTTATCCAAGCGTGCAGTAGATGCGGATAAGGCCTGGGATGACCTTGAGAAAAAATATGAAGAAAAAGGGATTTTTGAAGCGGAAATCAAAGACGTCGTTAAAGGCGGGCTTGTTGTCGACCTAGGCGTGAGAGGATTTATTCCTGCTTCACTGGTCGAAACACACTTTGTCGAAGATTTCGCGGATTATAAAGGGAGAACTCTTTCCCTTATGGTTGTAGAGCTTGACCGTGAAAAGAACCGGGTGATTCTCTCTCACAGAGCGGTTCTTGAAAAAGAAACATCTGATAAAAAACAGGAGCTTCTTGAGTCCCTTCAGGCGGATCAAGTGCTTGAAGGTACCGTTCAGCGCCTGACAGACTTTGGTGCCTTTGTTGATATCGGCGGAGTTGATGGACTTGTTCATATTTCCCAGCTCTCCCATACGCATGTGGATAAACCTTCCGATGTGGTTGAAGAGGGACAGAAGGTTTCTGTAAAAGTGCTGTCAGTAGACCGCGACAATGAGAGAATTTCACTATCCATTAAAGAAACCTTACCTGGACCGTGGGCTGAAATTTCAGATAAGGTCAAAGCAGGAGATGTGAAAGACGGTACCGTCAAACGTCTTGTCAGCTTTGGTGCATTTGTCGAAATCCTTCCAGGTGTAGAAGGGCTTGTTCATATTTCACAAATTTCCCATAAGCACATCGGCACGCCTCAGGAAGTTCTTGAAGAAGGACAGCAAGTCAGTGTGAAGGTGCTGGATGTTAATGAAAATGAACAAAGAATTTCTTTAAGCATGAAAGAGCTGGAAGAGCCTCAAAAAGCCGATGAAACGGATTATAAAAATTATCAGCCAAAAGAAGAGTCTTCAGGATTTTCTTTAGGCGATATGATTGGCGATCAATTAAAAAAACTTAAATAATGGTGATGATTCTTGAGCAGAGCGAAACGCAAACTAGATCATATAAATCATGCATTGTCTACTGGGCAAAGCAGGCAAAGCGGGTTTGACGACGTCACGTTTGTGCACAACAGCCTGCCTGATTCAACCGTTGAAGATATTGATATATCTGTAAACATAGGCGAACTTGCTTTAAGTTCGCCTATTTTCATCAACGCGATGACAGGCGGGGGCGGCAGCAAAACCGAAGCAATCAACAAAGCCCTTTCAGAGGCGGCTGCACAATTTGGAATGGCGATTGCAGTAGGATCACAAATGGCGGCCATCCGTGATAACGATGAAAGGCCATCTTATGAAATCGTACGCAAGTCAAATCCAAACGGTATCATTCTTGCCAATTTAGGCAGTGAGGCTACAGTAGATCAAGCTAAACAAGCAATTGATATGATTGAGGCAAACGCCATTCAAATTCATTTGAACGTTATTCAGGAGCTGGTTATGCCTGAAGGGGACCGTGATTTTAGAGGGGCCCTAAAGCGCATCGAACAAATCGTTCACCATGCAGGAGTTCCGGTCATTGTTAAAGAAACAGGGTTTGGTATGAGTGCCGAAACCGCAGCAAAAATAATCGGGACCGGCGCGACTGCGATTGATGTTGGCGGGTATGGCGGAACGAATTTCTCACAAATTGAAAATGAACGGCGCAGCCGTGCATTGCATGCTTTTAATAACTGGGGAATTCCGACAAGTGTGTCCATTGTAGAAGGATCCGCCTCTGCTGGGAACGCAAGTATTCTCGGTTCAGGCGGAATACAGGACGCACTCGATGCAGCAAAAGCGATTGCCCTTGGTGCATCAGCTGCCGGAATGGCAGGAAGCTTGCTATCGGTTCTGACTGAAAAGGGAGAAGATGGACTTTATGAAGAACTTTCACTTCTTCATGAAGAGTTTAAATGGATCATGTGCGCCCTTGGTGCCTCAACGATCCATGATTTGCAGAACGTTCCCCTTATCCTTTCTGGAACTACTCATCACTGGCTTTCTGAAAGAGGATACCATACATCTGCTTTCAGCCGCAGATAAAAAGGGAAAGCCTATAACGGTCCGATGCCTGTCAGGTTATCGGGCCGTATAGGCTTATTTTTTATTTTCTGTTTCTTTCCCTCGACTGTTCCGGACTCTCAAGACCAGTAGCCCCCTTGTTTTCAAGAGCTTGGTCGCGGTCTGATTCCACTCGTCTGCTTTGCTTCAGTTTCTTTTCCTGACGATCTTTTCCCATCTTTATAACCTCCTTTCAGTTATTGGTAGTTTGCTTCAGTTCTGATAAATCACTCATAAATGCCGGACAGCCGATTAAAAAAGACTTTTTCTTTCCATAATGATAGGGAAAGGAGAGGTCACGATGGAAGGAATAATCTTTTATTGGGTTGCCTGGTCAATGTGGATTGTGTATACGTTTTTAATGAAAAAGACGCTTGTCCGCACTTTTTTGTCTTTCTTTTTTTTAATTCTCATTATTTCTGAGCAGTTTACCTATCACATACCCTTCGGCACAGCAGGGTGTGCTTATTTCCTGCTGTCTGCAGCAGCATATGGATGGACGGTTCGCCACAATCTGCACCGGTCTCTGCGTTTTATGCTGGCGGCTGTAGGCCTGACTGGTGGGTTTGCTGGTCTTAAACTTATGCAGCTTTTTGATCCAGTCTGGTTTACGCTTAGTCCATTTTTCCTACTTTTTTCGATCATGTTTATTTCAGCAGGGTTCATCGGAAAAAACGGTTCAGACAAACTTGCGCTGTTTCTGCTTGCCAGCTGCAATGGTGATTTGCTGTATGAAGGGATAATATTTCCTATTTCAGGATCCATACAGCTAGGAGAGGCTTGGTTTTTGGATTTTGTCCTGCTGGGGATGGCGGGATTTAGTATATGGATGCTGATTGAATACACGCTTAAAATAGGGAATCCGATATTCCAGAAGCAAATAAGGCCCAGACAAAGCAGAAATGCCTCATAACGCTAAAGAGGCAACCCCTAATAACGGCTGCAGAGGCTTTGCATTAAAATATGAGAAATAGATAGACCTAAAAAAAGCCCATTGGGTAACGATTTCATCTAAACCGGTAAAATCAGCCTGGCAATTAAGATGCTGGGCTGCATAAGCGGCCATTGTCCTGAATCCCGCGGCGGCCGGTTTAAATGTTCGACATTAAATTGTTTATTGAGAGAAAAGCTGATATGATAGGTTTGAATGCCCTTCTGCGAAAACTGATGAAGGGTTTATTTAATGAAGATTGAAATGATATGATCGTATTAATAATAAATTCGTTTAATACAAGCAGAAATCGTTTGCCGGCAGAGCAGACTCGTATGCAGGATCGTGTTGGAAAGGATGTAAAAGAAATGGCAAAACCAGTAGTGGCAATTGTAGGAAGACCGAATGTAGGCAAATCCACAATCTTTAACCGGATTGTAGGAGAGCGTGTATCCATAGTGGAAGACCGTCCAGGGGTGACAAGGGACAGGATTTATAACAAAGGCGAATGGCTGAATTATGAATTCAATATTATTGATACTGGCGGAATCGATATAGGAGACGAGCCATTCTTGGCTCAAATCAGACATCAGGCAGAGATTGCGATTGATGAAGCAGATGTCATTATTTTTATGACAAATGGAAGAGAAGGAGTAACTGCAGCGGATGAAGAGGTAGCTAAAATTCTTTACCGTACGAAAAAGCCGGTTGTTCTTGCAGTCAACAAAATCGATAATCCTGATATGAGAGAAGCGATGTACGATTTTTACGCGCTTGGTTTTGGAGATCCATTTCCGATTTCGGGTTCTCACGGGATTGGTCTTGGGGACATGCTTGACGATGTCATTAAACATTTTGCGGGCATTAGCCAGTCCGATTACGATGAAGAGATTATTAAATTCAGTCTGATTGGAAGACCGAATGTTGGAAAGTCATCTCTTGTGAATGCGATGCTCGGCGAAGAGCGTGTCATTGTCAGTGATATTGCAGGGACAACGAGAGATGCAGTCGATACGACTTTTAAACATAACGGGCAGGAATATGTCATTATTGATACAGCCGGGATGAGAAAAAAGGGAAAAGTGTATGAAACGACTGAAAAGTATAGTGTGCTCAGGGCGCTGAAGGCAATCGACCGTTCAGATGTTGTTCTTGTCGTCATTAACGGAGAGGAAGGAATCATTGAGCAGGACAAGAAGATCGCAGGATACGCCCATGAAGCGGGCAAAGCGGTCATTATTGTCGTAAATAAATGGGACGTTGTCGAAAAAGATGAAAAAACCATGAAGGCGTTCGAACAAAAAATTCGGGAGCATTTCCTGTTTTTAAGCTATGCACCGATTGTTTTCCTTTCGGCAAAGACTAAAAAACGAATTCACACATTAGTTCCGGAAATTATTAAAGTCAGTGAAAACCATTCACTAAGAGTGCAGACGAATATCCTGAACGAAGTCGTGCTGGATGCGGTCGCGATGAACCCTACACCTTCTGATAAAGGGAAACGCCTGAAAATCTATTATGCCACTCAAGTTGCAGTGAAGCCGCCCGCTTTTGCCATTTTTGTGAACGAACCGGAACTGATGCATTTCTCTTACGAACGATTCCTCGAGAACCGTATTAGGGAAGCTTTTGGATTTGAAGGGACACCAATTAAAATATTCTCAAGAGCACGTAAATAAATCATAAAGAGAACGATGGGCAGGGGGAGTAATATTGGATAAGATTGCCTTACTTGGTGCAGGAAGCTGGGGAACCGCGCTTTCTTTAGTACTTGCTGATAACGGCCATAATGTTTGGCTTTGGAGTCATAGGAAGGAACTGGCGGAAGAAATTAACGCTCAGAAGCAAAACCTGAAGTATTTGCCGGGGATTGAACTGCCGGATGGAATTACAGCATCAGCCGATCTAGAAGCCGTTCTTGAAGGGGCCAGAACGATTATTATTGCGGTGCCTTCAAAAGCCATCCGGGAAGTGCTGGGGCAAGTGCGCGAAATAATCTTAGAACCTGTTACGATTGTTCATGTATGCAAAGGGATTGAGCCGGATTCCCTGAAAAGAATTTCAGAAATCATTTCAGAAGAAATTCCGGGGGAATGGCTGAAAGACCTTGTAGTTTTATCAGGGCCAAGCCATGCAGAGGAAGTCAGTCTGAGGCATCCGACCACTGTTACTTCTTCTTCTGATAACCTCGAGGCGGCTGAATTCGTTCAGGAATTGTTTATGAATCAGCAGTTCAGGGTTTATACGAATCCGGATCTTGTAGGCGTAGAGATCGGAGGAGCACTTAAAAATGTGATTGCCCTTGCGGCAGGCATTACCGATGGTCTTGGATACGGGGATAATGCCAAAGCAGCTTTGATTACCAGGGGGCTGGCAGAAATTGCGAGGCTCGGGAGCGTAATGGGCGGCAATCCGCTCACTTTTTCAGGACTGACTGGAATTGGAGATTTGATTGTAACGTGCACGAGCGTTCACTCCCGGAACTGGAGAGCCGGCAATATGCTCGGGAAAGGGCATGATCTTGAAGAAGTCTTAAACAGCATGGGAATGGTAGTTGAAGGGGTCAGAACGACAAAGGCCGCTTATCAGCTTGCTGAAAAATACAAGGTAAATATGCCGATTGCTGAAGCTCTTTATCATGTTCTATTTCATCAGCAATCACCTAAAAAGGCAGTCGATTCGTTAATGGGAAGAGGAAAAACCCATGAAATGGAAGACCTTGTGAATATAATGGAGAACCGTTTGCAATAACCATGCCTCTAATTTGAGCAAAATGCATACTATATCTAGAGATTCAAGTCTTTGCCTGTTCCTCAAAAGCCCATGTCTCATGAAAATGGGGCAATAATGCATGAAAATAGGCATTTGAGGATGCAACTCATCATTGGATCGCATAAAATAAACCGAAGCATTTGCAGAGTTGTTACTCTTGACTGGGATCATTAGTCTGTTTCCCCTAAGCTGAAGTAAGGATGCCCCCTCTTTACTTCAGTTTTAATTAGAATAAATTTGGACAAGCCTAAATGTAACCGTTAACATTCCTGCGGGAGGGAAGTTTATGACACCTGGCCTCATTAAAATGTGGATTGCTCTTTCATCCATGGTTTTTATGTTTATTGCTGTTTTTTCTATTTATTTGAGCAGATACAAGATTAAGAGCGGAATTTTAAAAGGAATTGTATCCGCTGCTGCATACCTGTTCATGATATCGGCCGGAATTCTGATGATTTTCGTTGTTTTTAGCGGACCAGTATCCAAATAGCATTAGAGGTGACGAAAATGAAAAAATTAGCTGCTTTTGGATGGATGGCTATTTTGCTGCTTTTAAGCGGGTGTTTATATCCTGATGCAAAGCTTGTACAAAATCAAATTCCTTATGAAAACCAGCTTGAGAGCGTACAAAAGGCAGTGAATGATTACCGGAATGATACCGGAGGGCTATTGCCCATTAAAAACAAAGATATGAAAACCCCAATCTATGAAAAATATCCAATTGATTTCTCAAAAATCGTTCCAAGTTTTTTACCGGAGCCGCCAGGAACTTCATACGAAAATGGAGGAATCTATCAGTATGTTCTGATTGATGCAGAGAAAAAGCCTGAGGTGAAGCTAATTGATTTGCGCATGGCAGAAGAGATAAGAGATTTGCGCATCCGGCTGAGTGCGTATACCCAGTCTAACCGCTACCCTCCATATAAAAAGGTATATGAAGCGGGTGTGTTTTCCCTCGATTATAAAAAACTCGGGCTTAAAGAGGCACCGACCGCTGAGAGCCCCTATACCGGGAACCGGCTGCCTCTTTTAATCGGCAGTGACGGCGAGATTTTTGCAGACTACAGGATTGATTTGCAGATGAAGCTTAAAGAGACAGGAAAACACCCTAAACCAGGCGAAGACATAAGGGATATACTGGTGGAAGATTCCGTTTTTGTACCCGCCTTTTCCAAGCCTTACACCGTTAACAAAAAAAATGAACCCGTTTTTATGAAGAATTGAGGAATGAACCCTTCTGGAGACCCATACACTCCGATAGAAGGGTTTTTTTAAATCCTCATATGAAGAGCAATGGATGAAGAAAGGCAGAAGAAGATGCCTTTCGTGCAAAATCCCGGTCAAGTCGATGCAGCCTTATCTGGCATTGACCAAAACTTGCGGAGTGCCGAGACAGCAAAAAAGAAGGAATTTCGCATTATGTAGTGAACCGGGAATGAAAATTTTTCTTCATCAGGCATAAACAATTAGGACAACATCATAGACATATAGTGTCCTTAAAATGTGAAAAAAAACGGGGTATCCCAATATAGCTAAACCGGGAGGGGATCGCTTGGAAAAGGTAGATATTTTTAAAGATATTGCTGAACGCACCGGCGGTGATATTTATCTTGGCGTAGTCGGAGCAGTCAGAACGGGAAAATCTACATTTATTAAGAAATTTATGGAGCTAGTGGTTCTTCCGAACATCGGCAGCGAGGCGGATAAAGCGCGTGCCCAGGATGAACTGCCTCAAAGTGCAGCCGGCAGGACCATTATGACAACAGAACCGAAATTTGTACCAAATCAAGCGGTCAGTGTTCATGTGGAAGACGGGCTGGAAGTGAATATCAGGCTTGTCGATTGTGTGGGGTATACGGTACCGGGGGCAAAAGGATATGAAGATGAAAACGGGCCAAGGATGATTACAACTCCATGGTATGAAGAGCCGATCCCGTTCCATGAAGCTGCTGAAATCGGAACCCGGAAAGTCATTCAGGAGCATTCAACCATTGGAGTTGTCGTAACAACAGATGGATCGATTGGTGAAATTCCGAGAACAGATTATATCGAAGCCGAAGAACGTGTCATTGATGAGCTGAAAGAAGTAGGAAAACCATTTATTATGGTCATCAATACGGTCCAGCCTTATCACCCGGATACGGAGAGACTGAAGCAGCAGCTGAACGAAAAGTACGACATACCCGTACTTGCGATGAGTGTTGAAAGCATGAGGGACAGTGATGTTATGAATGTCCTGAGAGAGGCGCTGTATGAGTTTCCGGTGCTTGAAGTGAACGTGAATCTTCCGAGCTGGGTTATGGTGCTTAGAGAAAACCACTGGCTGCGTGAAAGCTATCAGGAAGCGGTTAAAGACACGGTAAAAGATATCAAGCGCTTAAGAGATGTAGACAGAGTCGTCAGCTTTTTCAGTGAATATGAATTTATTGAACGAGCGAGTCTTGCGGGGATTGAAATGGGCCAGGGAATTGCTGAGATTGATTTGTATGCACCTGATTATCTTTATGATGATATCCTCCGGGAAGTGGTTGGAGTTGAAATTAGAGGAAAGGACCATCTCCTCCAGCTGATGCAGGATTTTGCTTATGCGAAAGCGGAATATGATCAGGTGTCGGATGCCCTCCGGATGGTAAAACAGACAGGTTACGGTGTCGCTGCACCTGCGCTGTCGGATATGAGCCTTGATGAACCGGAGATCATCCGTCAGGGATCCAGGTTCGGAGTCAGACTGAAAGCGGTCGCCCCTTCAATTCATATGATAAAAGTAGATGTAGAATCAGAGTTTTCTCCGATCATTGGAACGGAAAAACAAAGTGAGGAGCTTGTACGCTACTTAATGCAGGATTTTGAGGATGATCCGCTGTCCATCTGGAATTCCGATATTTTCGGGCGCTCACTCAGCTCCATTGTCCGGGAAGGCATTCAGGCAAAGCTTTCGCTCATGCCAGAGAATGCAAGATATAAGCTAAAAGAAACGCTCGAACGAATTATTAATGAAGGATCAGGCGGACTGATCGCAATCATCCTATAAAACAAATGACCCGTCCACTATGGAGACGGGTTTTTTTGTGCGTACATATATAGTGGATATATATATCCGAAAGCACATACACAGCTTGCGGGGCTGATATCCGGATAATGATGCCGGCTGTTTGACGGATGCCTGGATTCCGTCCGCAGCCTTCATAGGAATCAGCGGATTTTACAGCCAATAGGTATTATTATCAGGCAATTATTTGATAGTCTCATATAAATACAGTACGGGTGATGGAGCAAGACAAGCGTTTATTGAAAGAGAGAGGGGGAACACCATGATATTTTCACCCGGCTTTGCCGCTGCAACGATTATTTTCCTATTTACGATGATACTTGTCATTACAAGGCCGATGAAGCTTAATGAAGCGATTTATTCGAGCGCAGGAGCCCTGATAGTCGTCCTGCTTGGGATTGTATCCCTCTCTGATATTTCGCAAATCTATTTTAAAATAGAAGATGCGTCCATAACCATCATTTCCAACTTCATTCTCGCTTTAATATTGGATAAAATCGGCTTTTTCCAGCTGGTCGCAGAGTATTTAATTAAACGGTCCCGAAATTCGGGGATAAGGCTTTTCTGGCTGACTGCAGGTTTAAGTTATCTAATGACGCTTCTTTTTAACAATGATGGATGTATATTGATTTTAACTCCGCTGCTGATTAAACTTCTGAATGCCACTTCCTTTAAAAAGCATGAGAAGATTCCCATTCTGCTGACGAGTGCGCTGATCGCTACGGCATCAAGTGCTCCCATCGGAGTCAGCAATGTGGTCAATTTAGTTGCACTAAAGATTATTGGAATGTCCCTGCATGAACATGTATGGATGATGTTTCTTCCGGCCACAATGGGAGTGGTTTTTCTCACCTTCCTTTTATATGTATTGTTTAGGAAAAAAATCCCGAAGCAATTTCATTCAGGATCCGTGACGTTTGATTCCAGCAGATTCCATCATCCGCTTAAACCAGTGCCACAGGCAAAAATCAATTCCCGCCATGTGGTTCTAATCTGCTGTTTTATTTTAGGAATGAGGTTAGTTCTGATCAGCAGTTCTCTCCTCGGCCTGTCCCTGTCCTTTCTTTCTATCGCAGGTGTTCTGCTGCTGTATATGCTAACCCGGAAAAATTATCAGATTTCAATGAGAAAAACATTGGCTAAGGCACCGTGGCATGTGTTTATATTCGCTTTTTCAATGTATATCCTCATTTTCTCTTTAAACAACGTGGGGATTACAGCTGAACTGACGAAATATTTAACGGATATCGTTGAGCAAATGCCTCTTGTGGAGTCATCTATGACCATTGCTTTAGTCACGTCTGTTCTCTCAAATTTGATCAATAATCATCCGGCGTTGATGCTGATGATGCTTGCCTTATCGGATGCTCACTTGAGTCCGGTCATTCTGAAAGCATCATACATGGCGATTATTATCGGCAGTGACATCGGGTCTCTTGTAACACCGATTGGAACCCTGGCTACCATGCTGTGGATGTTCATCCTTAAAGAGAACGGGATAAAATTCAAATGGAAAAGCTATTTGAAAATAACCATTCTTGTGATTCCGCTTACGACTGCAGCTACTGTATTCTTCTTGCTCGGCTGGATTTACCTTAATATGATTATGTAATGGGTGAGAAATCCATAAAGGCAGGAAATAGCCAAATGGAAAACCCAGGTGCGCTGACTGTAATGAGCGATCCTGGGTATTTGTTTTATATGGAGGATTTTAAAGCGGGTATTGAAAAGCTGAAACACCGGCAGCTGCCGGAACATTCTGCATGGAAACAGCGGGAATTGCGATTCACATTTCACGTATAAAACAGGAGAAAAGCTAGGAAATGACTTTCAGTTTATGGCAAATGGGCGGCTTTAACGTGGCTGATTTTCAAATAGATAGGCTGGCCGTCGGCTTTGATCAGCTCCATCATATTTTGATCAATATTCTTAAGCAATCCAAGCTTATCCGGGTTTTCCGCCAAATCAAAAACAATCATTTGTCCGACTTGTTTTTTTAGTTGCTCTTCTAAATTCCGGCTGACGCTCAGTCCTGCGATGGTCACAGGCAATTCCCGGCTGTTCAGAGTATATGGAGAGGTGTTGGCAGGATAAGGAATCAGCCATTTTAAATGATGAAGGGAGATAAACACATTTTTAAAGACTGGAGAATAAAAAACCAGATAATCATTTAAAACGTTTGTGATATATCCGTGCAGGGATTTATTTCCGGTTACATAAATTTCTGTAAAGATTCCCTTTGCCTGATTCAGGGTTTTCCGGTAGGAGATCTGCTCATCACCTTGCAGAGGCATTGCCGGAGGATCTCCCTGTGCATCTTCGAATTCATTTGTCTGCTGAATACTGTGCAAGTGCAGAAGGGGGATATATAGGTGCTGGGTCCCGTTGAATAGTACAATGATGTCAAGTCCTGCGTCTACTAGGTGGCCGAAAAATTTTACTTTGCCCGTGATTTCTGCTTCAACCGGTTTTCCAATCAGCTGTGTGTAAGTCAACGGATGCTCCTCCTTATTTGACGGGTTTGGCTATTTTATCGTTTCCAGTGAAAATCAACCGTTTTCGTTACTTGAGTATACACTCTGTCGCGCTCAGGTTCGCGTCTCTTATCATCCTGCTTGCTTTTTTGCTCATCAGATTGAGCGCTGTTGTTTTGATTTTGATTTCCATTTTCAGCTGCTTCCTGGCTGCTGTTTTCTTCACTGTTTTCTTCATTGTTTGCATTTTTCGCTTTAATGCTTCTTACATGGCCGGGTTCAATGATAACGGCTTCTTTCTTTCCTTCAAGGACATATCTGCCTTTTGTGTGTTCATTCAGCATGCCTTCCGCTTTTTCAGGTCCTCCGCTGTGGACGGCGATTTCTGTGCCTTTCAGGACCTGGAAAAGACGGTCATAGCTGTGGGCAAGATAGTATTCATCTTCACACCCGCAATCCTCTTCCTGATTGTTCCCGTTTTTATCATCTTTGCTGACAATTCCGGCCACGCTTTTAATATGATACATGCTGATGTAGAGAATATCTTTCTTTGACTTAACGATCACATAATCGCTTTTTACATCGAGAAGCAGCCCCTTAACAGAGTCCGGTCCTCCCTGGTTGATTTGAATTTGTTCTCCTGCATGCATGCGGAGCAGGCTCCGGAAACTGCGTGAAAAGTAATAGTCAGGGATTTCCTGTGTTTTCCCCTCTTTTTCCTTTTCTGCTTCTTCCGGCACTTCGTTTTCTGCTTCTTCAGCTGCTGTTTCTTCTTCCTGTTCGGCATTGGATTCTGACGTCACACTTTTAACGTGGTGAAGCTGGTAATAAACAACCGGGCTTTTAGGACCTGGTTTTTCTACTGCTAAAACGAGAAAATCCGTTCCTAAATCAAGCAGCCTTCCTTTTTTGGCTTCGGGGCCCCCGCGATTAATTTTAACGGTTTCGCCGACATACGTTTTCCAGTATCTCGAGTTTTGATTTTGTTTCATCAGTCTTCCTCCTCGGAAAATGTCCATAGTGGTTATTTATAATGCATTTATACTCACCCATGGGATGAGATGAACCTATACATAAACCCAAATTTACAGAAAAACACCTAAAATGGTTCTTTTGCCTATTACCATCCCTTTTTGGACAGTTCGGCGGATAAATACGTGTTTCTAGCCTGGATGAAAGCTTTGATAAAATCCGGTTCCTGCGTAAATTCCTTCATGTATTTACCGGTATAGGGATCAGTTTCAACGGCCTTTTCCAAAAGGCCATAAAGATCATCGATAGCAGGAGACAGCGCGTCTATTGTGAACGACCCAGCTAATAACGTCCGCATAAGCCCGGCGTACATTTCCCTGAACGATTCAATGGCCAGAAGTCTTGCTGAAAGGGTATTAAAGCCTTCAAGCCGGACATACTCCGCCCCCATATCTATGCCGTTGACATCTCTGCCGAAAGTAGCGTCATAATCCCAGGGGATGATCATAAACTGCCCTGTTTCTTCCTTCAGAATCAGTCCGTAGTTGTGAACAAATCCATCGAAGTTTTGCAGGCATACCACCCCTGCAAGCCAGGTCAGATACTGCCTGACATTCATATAATCCGAAATCCGGCTTTCAAATTCATGATGGGAGGCAGTATTCGTAAAGAGGATAAACTCCGTTAATCGTGTCATGGCGCTTTTCTTTCCGGATTTTAGTTCATATCCCTGGAGCAGGCTTTTTTTCAGTGAACGGTCAAGATCGCTGTATAAAGAAAAGTTGGCATCACCATCTACTGCATAAATAATGGAGCATGGAGAAAGATTCTGTTTTTCTGCAAAATCTTCATTCACAGATTCAAGCTTCAAATACACGCCCTCGTACTTTCCATTCATAAAAAATTTTACGTATTCTGCATGCGGAACAATTAAGCCGATTTCTTTCAAAAAGATAAAAGAGAGCGCATTCCTCATAAATGAGGGATCATAAAATTCTGCATTTAAGTGGAACTCCCGTTCGGATTTTCCTTTGTTTCCCTGTGCATTTTGAATGAAATAGGATTTTTTCTTTGCCTTCCTTGTATGAGCGCCTCTATAGGCTATTTCTGCGTGCACGGAGGCCTTATCCTGAAAGGAAAACGTAATCGGAAGGGGGTCGTCATTCCAGACGTCTCTTTTCAAATCTGTCAGATGGCGGGGGCTGATCGAGCAATTTAACTTCTTTAGAAAATAATCCGGGTCTTTCATCATCATCACACCTTTATGGTTATCCCTTTCCCATCCTATGACGGGACAGCTCATGATGGTTAAAGGGCAAACGTATAATTTTCCTCTCACAGGGCAGCAAACCAATCAAAAGGGTCTGCAGATGAGTATGCTGAAGCATAAAGATTAAAGGGGGTTAGTTCATGACACAGCATGATATTTTTGAGGCTCATCTGCTTGCACTTGAAAACGGACTTGAAGGATTCCTTCATCAGGATCCATCTGAAGCAGAGTTGGAAGAAATGTTATTGATGCCGCCTGGAAGAAGCCGCCGCTCCGGAAGAGGATCACGGAGAGGAAGCCGCCGCTCCGGAAGAGGATCACGGAGAGGAAGCCGCCGCTCCGGAAGAGGATCACGGAGAGGAAGCCGCCGCTCTGGAAGAGGATCACGGAGAGGAAGCCGCCGTTCTGGAAGAGGATCACGGAGAGGAAGCCGCCGTTCCGGAAGAGGATCACGGAGAGGAAGCCGCCGCTCTGGAAGAGGATCACAGCGGGGGACACGCGGTATGAGAGGGAGCGGAAATTCTCCATGGGTTTGCCGTTCAATCCGCAGACGCGGTTTTATGCAATAAAGAGAAAAAAGGCTGGTTTTATACAGCCTTTTTTTGTTGACATAATACAGGATTTTAGACTGAATCCTCTTCAAAATTCTCTCAAACCCTTTAATATCAAGGAATTTAGCGATAATTTCTTGCACAGGGAAATCAATTATGATAATCTACTATCAGCATTGAGAGAATTATTTCTCTTTAATGGTCAGATTTGCCTGTAACATGCGCATTTTCAGCGGAAAATCATTGAATTCTCTTTTATTATCCGTTAAGATAAGCGTGTTAACAGTAAAAGCTTGATATGACGTATATTTCAAGTGATTTCTGTGAAGAAATGTAATAACAGCATGACTGTTATTCTACCCATTCTTGGGAGGAGGTGAAAGGCATGAACAAAACAGAACTAATCAATGCAGTAGCTGAAGCTAGCGAACTTTCTAAAAAGGACGCTACTAAAGCAGTTGAATCCGTATTCGATACCATCCTTGATGCGTTGAAAGACGGCGATAAAGTACAGCTTATCGGTTTTGGTAACTTCGAAGTTCGCGAGCGCGCTGCCCGTAAAGGACGCAACCCTCAAACTGGTGAAGAAATCGAAATCCCTGCAAGCAAAGTGCCTGCATTCAAACCAGGTAAAGCACTTAAAGATGCTGTTGCTGGCAAATAAGGTTTTATTTGTGTATGGCATAAGCAAATACATACACGTTTCTTCACAGATAGCCCCTTTTTAAAGGGGCTTTTCATTTGTCATTATACATAGATTCGAGACGGTATACATTGTCAGAGCCCCTCTGATTGGCAGGGCGTTTAAAAAGCATCGGAGAGGACACCGGCTTTGCTTTTAAACTCATGAATGTGCTAGAATCTGAATCAAACGAACGAAAATGACTATTTGTTTTGTTAGCAGGAGGCAGCTATATGACAGAAATTAATCATGGAAAAATAGAAGAAGCGGTACGATCTATTCTTGAAGCGATTGGAGAAGATCCGAATCGTGAAGGTCTTCTGGATACCCCGAAAAGGGTAGCGCGCATGTATGCGGAAATTTTCGCCGGTTTAAATGAAGATCCTTCCGAACATTTCAAAACAATTTTCGGTGAAGATCATGAAGAACTTGTCCTGATAAAAGATATTCCGTTTTATTCGGTCTGCGAGCATCATTTAGTGCCTTTTTATGGCCATGCTCATGTGGCATACATTCCTCAGGGCGGGAAAGTAACAGGATTAAGCAAAATTGCCAGAGCGGTAGAATCGGTTGCAAAGCGGCCGCAGCTGCAGGAACGGATTACATCCACAGTCGCCGACAGTATTTTACATACGCTAGAGCCGCATGGAGTAATGGTTGTAGTGGAAGCAGAACATATGTGCATGACGATGCGGGGCGTAAAAAAACCGGGATCCAAGACCATTACCTCGGCCGTAAGGGGAGTCTTCCAAAATGATCAGGCTGCAAGAGCTGAAGTCCTTTCATTGATCCGGAGCTAATAAGAAAATTACAAAAGATAGGGTGGCGAACAGGATGAAAAATCCGGCTAATGATTTTGTCGTGATTAAAGCGATAGAAGACGGAGTACACGTTATCGGTTTAACCCGGGGTTCTGATACGAGATTTCATCATTCCGAAAAATTGGACAAAGGTGAAGTGATGATTGCCCAGTTTACCGAGCATACATCCGCTATTAAAGTGCGGGGGAGCGCGAAAATCCTTACAAGCCACGGCGAAATGGAAAGCGATCCTAGAAAATGAGCAAGGGCTGCGCATAGAGATGGCGGGAATGTAAGCCTGTCTCTAAGCGCCCGCTCCCGGGGGAAGTTTATTTCGGGAATAAATGAACAGGTTATGATATAATAAATTCTGCCGGTCTTGGCTTTTACGTCTTTGCTAGCAGGTCGAATGACGATCAAATGATTAGGGGACAAGGGTGATTTCTTTGCAGAACATCTATGAAACATTGGCGGAATTAAAAGAGCGACTAAATCTGAAGTTGAGCCATCCTTATTTGGCGCGCTTTTTATCTTCACCTGTAGTGGATGAAGATAAACTGCTTCTATTTTATGCAATTTTAGATGAAGCTCCTGTAACAGAAGAGGAAAAGAAAAATTATACGGTCACAGCGATGCTTGTCCAGATTGCCCTTGATACCCATGATAATGTAACGACTTCCGGCAATGTAGAGAGAGGGCAGTTTTTTAAACGGCAGCTTACAGTCCTTGCGGGGGACTATTATAGCGGCCTTTATTATTCTTTACTGGCCGAAATGAATGACGTTATGATGGTTCGAACGTTAGCAACGGCGATAAAAGAAATTAATGAACACAAAATAAGACTGTATGAGTCAGCCGATTTGGATATGGAAGAAGCAGTTAAAAGCATGCTCGTTATTGAGACAGCTCTTTGCCAGCACCTTTCAGATCACTTTGGCATTGATTTATGGAAAGCCGTTTCAAAGAAATTCTTATCCTTTAAGCGGCTGTCTGCAGAAAAAGCAAAAATGGCAGCTGGCAGCTCGCAGATGGTGAAAGGATTTTCTTCAGGGAAAATAACGTTTCAGGAAATGGATGCAGTAAAAAGCGATTTGGTAAAGCGGTGCAATTTTTATTTTGACGAAGCAGTCTCCCTGGTGGAAAGAAGTCTTGAAAGCTCGAATACATTGAAGCACGCCCTGCTTGGCAGGCTCGAAAACATCAAGTTTCATGAGGATTCTCTGTCAGGCAAGCTTGCGGAAGAAGGGTTTTAAAAATGCAGCAATCTAAAGAAGAACGAGTGCATGGGGTATTTGAAAAAATATCGCCTCATTATGATAAAATGAATTCGGTCATCAGCTTTCAGCGGCATGTGGCGTGGCGCAAAGAAACGATGAAACGAATGAATGTCCAGCCGGGAGAAACCGCACTGGATGTATGCTGCGGCACGGCAGACTGGACGCTTGCGCTTGGAGAAGCAGCAGGTCCCTCAGGCAAAGCAGTCGGACTGGATTTCAGCCGGAATATGCTTTCGGTCGGGCAGGAAAAGGTTAAGTCTTCAGGTATGAAGCAAGTATCCCTGCTTCATGGCAATGCCATGAAACTTCCTTTTGAGGATGACTCTTTTGATTATGTCACAATCGGATTCGGGTTAAGGAACGTTCCCGACTATATGACTGTCCTTAAAGAAATGCAGAGAGTAGTAAAACCAGGCGGAAAAGTGGTCTGCCTTGAAACATCCCAGCCGGAGATGCCGGGATTCAAGCAGCTTTACTATGCCTATTTCCGGTATGTAATGCCTTTGTTCGGCAAAGTATTTGCAAAAAGCTTCAAAGAGTATTCATGGCTTCAGGAATCCGCAAGAGATTTCCCGGGAATGAAGGAGCTCGCGGATATGTTCAGGTCTGCCGGTTTGGAGAAGGTGGAAGTAAAACCTTTTACAGGCGGGGTAGCAGCGATGCATATGGGCACAAAGCCGGTTAAATAACACACTTGATTGTTGGTGGATGGAATGAAATTTAAAAATTTATATACGTTTTTAAACAAAGATCTGGATTTGATTGAACAGGAGCTTGAAAAAGTGGTTCAGTCAAACTATGCGATGCTGAGCGAAGCCGGGCTGGATATGCTTCAGGCAGGAGGAAAACGGATTCGTCCGGTATTTGTTCTCCTTTCCGGAATGTTTGGCGATTACCGTATCGAAAAAATTAAAGATGTGGCTGTTGCACTTGAAATTATCCACATGGCTACGCTCGTTCATGACGATGTAATTGATGATGCCGAGCTGAGAAGGGGAAAGCCAACGATTAAGGCGCGGTGGGATAACCGGATTGCTATGTACACAGGGGATTATCTGTTTGCTAAATCGCTTGAGCTTATGACCGAACTGCACGATCCTATCGCGCATAAAATTCTCTCACGCACAATTGTTGATGTTGTGGTAGGAGAAATTGAGCAGCTGAAGGATAAGTACCGGTATGAGCAATCTTTTAAAGATTACCTGAAAAGAATCAAAAGAAAAACGGCCATCTTGATTGCGACAAGCTGTCAGCTTGGAGCAATTGCTGCTGGAACCGACGAATTCCTGCATAAAAAGCTTTACCTCTTTGGCTATAATGTCGGCATGTCCTTTCAAATCATTGATGATATTCTTGATTTTACATCTACTGAAAAACAGCTTGGAAAACCAGTCGGCAGCGATCTTCTTCAAGGCAATATTACTCTGCCTGTGCTCATTGCCATGAAAGACAATGATTTGAAGGCAGAGATCATGAAGGTCGGACCATCAACAAAGCCGGATGAAATCAAGCCTCTGATTGAAGCGATAAAAAAATCAGGTGCGATTGAACAGTCCTATGAGGTGAGCAATCGATATTTGGAAAAAGCGTTTGCTCTTTTGAATGAGATGCCTTCAAATAAAGCGAGAAGCACCATGCATTCGATTGCCAAATATATTGGAAAAAGAAAAATTTGAATACTTTCTCCACTCCTGATTGAATAATTCCTGTAAAAGTGTTACGATTTTAAAGGGTAAATGAAAACCCATACATAATTTGACGGGGTGGAGAATTGTATATGGAAAAGACATTTTTGATGGTCAAACCTGATGGTGTTCAAAGGCAGTTAATCGGAGAAATTTTGCAAAGATTCGAAAGAAAGGGCTTTCAATTAGCCGGAGCGAAGCTTATGCAAATTTCACAGGAGCTTGCAGAACAGCATTACGGGGAACATAAGGGGAAAGGTTTTTATAATGAATTAGTGGATTTTATTACTTCAGGACCGGTATTTGCTATGGTATGGCAAGGGGAGAATGTCATTGAGACATCACGCCAGATGATGGGCAAAACCAATCCGAAGGAAGCTCTTCCCGGCACCATCAGAGGGGATTATGGTGTGATTGTCGGAAAGAATATTATTCACGGCTCTGACTCGCCCGAAAGCGCAGAGAGAGAAATTGATCTTTTCTTTAAGCAGGAAGAGCTTGTTGGGTATGAAAAACTAATGAATAGCTGCATTTATTAATACTTTGGTCAGCCTTCCGGGCTGGCCTTTTATTTTTGCCGATTCAATCGTTCGACAGTATATTCCTTCATCAGCATCTGTGAAGGGCAAAGAAGGTATTCCGGCCCTTCCGGCTGCCTTGGAAAATGAAAGAGGTTATGACTGAAAACCCTGCACTAAGCAGTCTGAAAGGGTGGTAAGGAGTGGCCGGTTCACGATATACTCATTGTAAAGTATTAGCAGAATGCAGGAAACAGGAGAAGAGACGATGGATGAATATCAGCTTTTTGCAAAAAATATGTATGAGTTAACCCGGATTGATTTGTCATTATATAAAGAAGCGCAAATGAAACGCCGTTTAACTTCTTTGTATGAAAAAAAAGGATTTGCTTCCTTTTCGCAATATTTCCAGGCAATAAAAAAAGAGGATTCTCTTTTGCTTGAATTCCTTGACCGGATGACGATTAACGTTTCCGAATTTTACCGGAACGGAAAACGGTGGGAGACTTTAGAAAAAACCATACTGCCTGAGCTCGCTTTAAAAACAGGCAGGCTTAAAATCTGGAGTGCTGCTTGTTCCACAGGTGAAGAACCATATACCCTGGCTATGATTTCAAAGAATCTTGGAGTATCCTCTCCGATGATTACCGCAACAGATTTAGACGAAAATGTGCTGGCTCGGGCAAAGCTCGGACTATATGCTGAAAGGTCGCTTAAAGAAGTACCTGTAACCAGTAAAAACCGGTTTTTTACGTCGAACGGGGATGCATTTGAAGTAAAAGAAGAGATAAAAAAAATGGTCCAGTTCAAAAAGCATAATCTGCTTTCAGATCCTTATGAAAATCAGCTGGATTTAATTGTCTGCCGAAATGTATTAATTTATTTCACAGAGGAAGCAAAAGAAATCATTTATCAAAAGTTCAGTCAGGCACTGAAAAAAGACGGATATTTGTTTGTGGGCAGTACGGAGCAGATTTTTCATCCGGACAGATACGGGTTTGAATCGGCTGAACCTTTTTTCTACCGCAAAAAATAGACAGATGCTACTTTTTATAAAAAAATTGTGGTATAGTGTTAACTAATCATTTACATACATAAAAGCGTTAACGCGTTGAAGGGAGAGATCACAATGAGGTATTTAACATCCGGGGAGTCACACGGTCCTCAGCTGACAGCGATATTAGAAGGAATCCCCGCAGGTCTGAGTCTTACTGCGGAGGACATCAATAGAGATTTGGCACGCAGACAAAAGGGATATGGCAGAGGACGCAGAATGCAAATCGAGAAGGATCAGGTGGTTATAGCCGGCGGGGTGCGCCATGGCAAAACGCTCGGTTCTCCGATTGCCCTCATTGTAGAAAATAAAGACTGGAAGCACTGGACGAAAATAATGGGGGCTGAGCCTCTGGAAGATATGGAAGATTCAGAGGTAAAAAGGCAGATCAGCCGACCGCGCCCGGGGCATGCGGATTTAAACGGGGCGATTAAGTATGGCCATCGGGATATGAGAAATGTATTAGAGAGATCTTCTGCCAGAGAAACGACAGTCCGTGTGGCTGCAGGAGCTGTGGCCAAACGGATCCTTGCTGAGTGCGGAATAAAAATCGCGGGACATGTCCTGGAAATCGGCGGAATCCGTTCCGGGCATCCTGCCTTTTCCGATGTTGATGAACTTTTAGCAAAAACAGAGGAATCTCCGGTACGATGTGCTGATGAAAAGGCGGCAGCCAAAATGATGGAGGCCATCGACCGTGCCAAGGAAAACGGCGATTCGATCGGCGGCATTGTAGAGGTGGTTGCGGAAGGAATGCCTCCGGGAGTGGGAAGCTACGTTCACTACGACCGGAAGCTCGATGCGAAAATTGCAGCTGCGATTATGAGCATCAATGCTTTTAAAGGAGCGGAAATCGGGATTGGATTTGAAGCTGGACGATTGTTCGGAAGTGAAGTTCATGATGAGATTGCCTGGGATCAGGAGCGCGGCTATTACCGGAAAACCAATCGTCTCGGCGGACTTGAAGGCGGAATGACCACCGGTATGCCAATCATAGCCCGCGGTGTCATGAAACCCATTCCAACGCTGTATAAACCATTGCAAAGTGTAGATATAGAGACGAAAGAACCGTTTTCGGCAAGCATTGAGCGTTCAGACAGCTGTGCAGTCCCTGCTGCAAGTGTTGTGGCGGAAGCAGTTGTCGCATGGGAGCTTGCTGCAGCGATTACGGAACAATTCGGCCAGGACAGAATGGATCTCATCCGGGAAAACGCTGAAAAAATGCGCCAGCGTGCGAGGGAATTTTAATGGAAGCTGTCACCGTTGCGTCGGCTGATCATTCCTACCAGGTTATAATCGGTAACGGGGCCTTGTCATCTTTTAAACATGTACTCACGGACTCCGGGATAAAACCTGAGAAAATTCTTCTCATTACGGATGATGAAGTTTATCGCCTGTATGGGGAAAAAGTGAAAGCATCCCTATGTGAATATGCACCCGTTGAGGTAATGGCTGTTCCAAATGGAGAAGAAGCAAAATCCTTTGAGCAGTATTATGCAATTCTTTCATATGCGCTTGAAATAGGACTGGACAGGAAAAGCATGATTGCCGCTCTTGGAGGGGGAGTTGTGGGAGACCTTGCGGGGTTTGCTGCTGCCACTTTCATGAGAGGCATTCCGTTTATCCAGATTCCAACGACACTCCTCGCCCACGATAGTGCAGTCGGAGGCAAGACCGGTATCAATCATCCTAAAGGGAAGAATATGATCGGCGCTTTCCATCAGCCCAAAGCGGTCTTTTATCATCCTGAATTTCTGGCATCCCTTCCGGACAGAGAGATGCGTTCGGGTATGGCAGAGGTCATCAAACATGCGCTGATTGCAAATCCGTCTTTCCTGTCATGGCTGCAAAAGGACCTGACCGCTGTCAGGAGTCCGAATGAAGAACAGCTCATTAAGATGATTACGGAAGGCATTCGGGTAAAAGCAGCTATTGTGTCTGAAGATGAAAAAGAAACCGGAGTCAGGGCTTTTTTGAATTTTGGCCATACGCTCGGCCATGCCATTGAAGCAGCGCTCGGGTATGGAAAGATTACGCACGGTGATGCAGTTGCCCAGGGCATGCTTTTTGCTTCCTGGCTAAGTGAAAAGGAACTAGGTTCGAGCATTTATTATACAGAACATAAAATGTGGTTTAAGGAGATCGGTTTTCCCGTTGCGATTCCAGAAAAAGTTCGTACGGAAGAACTGGTTTCCTATATGCTCAAAGATAAGAAATCGGCATCTGGAAACGTGAATATGGTGCTCCTTGAAGAAATCGGATCTCCGGTGATTCATTCTTTTCTTCCTGTGAGACTGCAGGAATTGCTTGAGCAGTATCGAAAGGAGGAGCTGAATTGATAAGAGGGATTAGAGGGGCTACAACAGCTTCTGAAAACACCGTTCAATCTGTATTAAGTTCAGCGGAGGAGCTTTATAAAAAAATGGCGGCTGACAATCAAATTGTTCCTGAAAAAGTCAGCAGTGTCCTTGTGACGGTGACGAAGGATCTGGATGCGGCATTTCCGGCAAAAGCATTGAGAGAATTAACAGGCTGGAACCATGTTCCGGTTATGTGCATGGCTGAAATTGACGTTCCCGGGGCCTTGCAAAAATGCATCAGGGTCATGATGCATGTGGAAACGGATTTGAACCAAAATGAAGTACAGCATGTATATCTGAAAGGCGCATCTGTTTTAAGACCGGACTTGACAAATTCCAGGCAAGAATCTTCTCCATTGACAGAGTAGAGGGAACGTACTAGAATAATCAATAAGTTACAAGAGAGTATTAGTTGAGAGCAAGAGCAGAGAAGAGTTTAGGGTAGCTGAGAATGATTGAGTATAGCTGAGGAATCACTTTCTTGTCCATGATTCGGACTATGCTGCCCAAAGACACATTTATGTGTTTTTGGGCTTATTTCGTTATTTCTTTCATAACAAATATGCTGTGTAAGCTGCTTATTCAGCATAGGCATAGCCGTTCATTCCCTCCGACTCATCCCATTCTCCTCTGCGAATTAAAGAGGAGGAAACAGGTATGACCCATTCAGATTTACCTTCATTTTTAGAGGATGCAAAGACCTGCCGGACAATCCCGGTTGTGCAGTCCTACAAAATCGATACATTAACTCCCATTCAGATTTTTAACTCCTTAAAACAGCAGGCAGTTTATATATTGGAAAGCAATGACCGGGAATCCAACTGGTCTAATTACTCCTTTATCGGATTAAATGCCGTTATGACAATAAAAGAAAAACAGGGGCACTTTGTCATTCAGGAAAAGAATGGAGCTGTAAAGTATAAATCTTCCAGCTTCTCTGATGTGTTCCGGCACCTTGATCAGTCCCTTCAAATTAAATTGCCTGATCTTCCGATTCCTTTTAAAGGAGGAGCAGTCGGTTTTATCGGATATGATTCTGTCAGCCTCTTTGAAAAGGTGCAAAAGCATTCAGGGCTAAACGATTCAGACCCCGTATGCAGTCTCGCCGTATGCAGCACGTATATAGCGTTTGACCATGCGGAGAACCAGCTTTATTTTATACAATTCTCTTTTTTGAATGGAAATGAGCAGGAAGATGAAAAGATTGCGCTTTATAAGAAAGCGGAAGCGAAGATTCAGGAATTGGTGAAAGAACTTCAAAACAAGGAGCCCCTTCAGGAACTGTTTTTGAACTATGATCAGCGCTCATTGGTTAGCTTCGACCATGTTCATTCCAATATGGAAAAACATGAGTTTATACAAAAAGTCCAGAAAATTAAAAATTATATTGCGGCAGGCGATGTCTTTCAAACGGTTCTTTCCCAGCGTTTTGAAATGCCCATGGAGGCAAATGGATTCGAACTTTACCGAATACTCAGGAAAGTAAATCCATCCCCTTATCTATTCTATTTAAAAAATGATGAAACGGAAATTGTAGGGAGCTCTCCAGAGAGACTGATTCATGTTCAGAACGGGCACCTCGAAATTCACCCGATTGCAGGCACCAGAAAGAGGGGGAAAGATGAGAAAGAAGACGCACAGCTTGCTGAAAGCCTCCTGGCCGATGAAAAAGAGAAAGCCGAACATCTGATGCTTGTCGACTTGGCTAGAAACGACATTGGAAGAGTAGCAAACTATCATTCTGTAAAAACGGAAAATTATATGGAATTGACCTATTTTTCTCATGTGATGCACCTGTTTTCAAAGGTGACCGGGAGCTTAAGGAAGGATGTTCATCCTACGGATGCCCTGCTTGCCTCGTTCCCGGCAGGTACCGTTTCCGGAGCTCCGAAGGTCAGGGCTATGGAAATTCTGCAAGAGCTTGAGCCTACACCGAGAAACCAATATGCGGGAAGCATCGCCTATATCGGTTTTGATGGAAACATCGATTCCTGTATTGCGATCCGGACGGCGGTTGTGAAGAATAATAAAGCTTATATCCAGGCTGGTGCGGGTATTGTAGCGGATTCTGTGCCTGAAAGCGAATGGGAAGAAACCCGGAGCAAAGCGAGCGCACTTATAAAAGCCATTGAGCTTGCCAACCGTCAATTCGGAAAGGAGGCAAATGATGAAATCCATACTATCCAGAGCCGTTGAAGGAGAACGATTTACGAGATTCGAAGCGAAGGAAGCAATGCGGTCCATTATGGAGGGGCGTGCAACAGAAGCCCAGATTGCCAGTTTTTTATCCATATTGAGACTCCGGGGAGAAACAGTAGAAGAAATTATCGGTTTTACTGAGGCCATGAAAGAGAAGATGGTTGTAATTAAAGGGCTCGAAGATGCGGTAGATACATGCGGAACAGGAGGAGATCAGGCCTCCACATTCAATATTTCGACTTCAGCAGCAATAACGGCGTCCTCATTCGGGGTGAAAGTGGCAAAGCATGGAAACCGGTCCTTTACGTCAAAAAGCGGAAGCGCGGATGTATTGGAGGCGCTGGATATTAAGCCGCTGGAATCTCCATGCCAGGCAGCGGAGGAACTTGGAAAATACCACATGGGGTTCCTGTTTGCACCGCTCTATCACACATCCATGAAGCATGCCGTGAATCCAAGAAAGGAGATCGGATTCAGGACGGCATTTAATCTGCTGGGACCTCTGGCGAATCCCGCCAATGCTTCCAAACAGGTAATTGGAGTCTTCTCAGAGCGTTATGCCCAATTAATGGCTGAAGCTCTCTGCAAGCTTGGTACAAAGCATGCTCTCCTTGTTACAGGCGCAGACGGGCTTGATGAGATTACGGTAACAGACGAAACGATGGTATTGGAAGTAAAAGGTGAAACCATCAGCCGCTATACAATCTCACCGGAGCAATTCGGCATGAGCCGGGGAAATCCCCTCGATTTGAAGGCTGGCAGCCCGCAAGAAAGCGCGGCGATGATCTGCAAAGCCTTTCAGAACAGGGGGCCGCAAGCCGTTAAAGATATTATTTCTTTAAATGCGGGCGCAGCCCTTTATGCATCCGGCTATGCGCAGACTCTGAACGAAGGTGTCCAACTATCCGAACAGGCCATTATTTCCGGGCAAGCCCTTGCCCAGCTTCAAAAACTCCAGAAAAAGAAGGTGGAAAAGTATGCTTGACCGAATTCTTGAACATAAAAAAACTGAAATTCAAACTTTAATTCAGCCCGAAGACCAGAAACTCCCGAAACGCTCTTTTTATGAAGCGCTAAAACATCCTAACAGAACAGTAGGGCTGATTGCAGAAGTGAAAAAGGCATCTCCTTCAAAAGGCATCATAAAAGAAAATTTTAAACCTGAAATGCACGCAGCACAATATGAAAAAGGGGGAGCGGACTGTCTTTCCGTACTGACCGACTCTAAATTTTTCAAGGGCGACAATGCCTACTTAAGCATCGCCAAACGAGAAACGAATCTGCCTGTACTAAGGAAAGATTTTATCGTAGACCACCTTCAGGTCGAGGAGTCGGATTATCTTGGCGCTGACGCCATCCTGCTTATCGGGGAGGCGCTGGATCCTGTATATCTGTCTGAACTTTATCATCATGCAATAGAACGGGGAATGGATGCTTTAGTGGAAGTTCACTCATTACCGGTCCTTGAGAGGATTTTAAAACAGATCACTCCTGAATTAATCGGCATCAATAACCGGGATTTAACCACATTTCATACAGACATCCGCCGTGCTGCGGAGTTTAAAGGATACATTCCGAAAGATTCTCTGCTTGTAAGCGAGAGTGGGATTCATACGTCTCAAGATCTGACCTTGGTAAAAGAATACGGAGCCCAGGCTGTTCTGGTAGGAGAATCTCTCATGAAGCATCAAAGCCAGGAGGAAGCGGTTTTGAACCTTTTTGGTGAATATGCATGATTCGCCCCCTGCTGAAATATTGCGGAAATAAAAGCAGAGAAGATTATGAACTGGCGATTCATTCGGAAGCTGATTATCTTGGTCTGATTTTTGCAGACAGCAAGAGGAAGACAGAACCTGAAACGGCCGCAGAGTGGGTAGAGGAATTCGGAAGAAACGGAAAGAAGCTTACGGGAGTTTTCGTTCATCCTTCACACGAAGAGATACAAAGGGCGTGCGATATTCTCAGTCTCGATGCCGTCCAATTCCATGGAGAAGAAACCACTGATTTTCTAAAAGAATTCAGGCAAAAAAACGGCTCCGCGGAAATATGGAAAGCGATACCCCATGATGAAAAAGCAGTTGAAAAAATGGAACGGTATGCCCCGTTTACTGATGTATTTTTAATCGACAGCAAGGTTCCGGGTTCGCGGGGGGGGACAGGGATAGCATTCGATTGGTCAGCCGTCCGCGTCTATTCGGAAAAAGCTGAAAAATTAGGGAAAGCATGTTTTATAGCAGGAGGAGTTAATCCTGAAAATATTGCAGATCTGTTACAAACCGATCCGCATGGCATTGATCTGGCAAGCGGAATTGAACGGAATGGAATGAAGAATGCAGAGAGAATCAGAAATTTAGAGAAGAGGGTGTTTGAATATGTATCCCGATAATAAAGGCAGATACGGAGAATTTGGCGGGAAATTTGTACCTGAAACACTGATGGAGCCCCTTGAGGAGCTTGAAGCAGCCTATAGAGAGGCAATAGCTGATCCTTCATTTGGAGAAGAATACGTCCGGCTTTTGAAAGAATATTCCGGAAGGCCGACAGCATTGACTTTTGCAGATAATCTAACGAAATCAATTGGCGGAGCCAAAATCTATTTAAAAAGAGAGGACCTTAACCATACGGGTGCCCATAAAATTAATAACGCAATAGGCCAGGCTTTGCTTGCGAAACGGATGGGGAAAAATCAGCTGATCGCTGAAACCGGGGCAGGACAGCACGGAGTAGCGGCTGCGACTGTAGCAGCTAAATTTGGAATGAAATGCAAAGTGTTTATGGGACATGAGGATGTGGAGAGACAGCAGCTGAATGTATTCCGGATGGAACTGCTCGGTGCAGAAGTCGTTCCCGTTCACTCCGGGAATAAGACATTGAAGGATGCGACAAATGAGGCAATCCGCTACTGGGTCCAGCATTGTGAAGACCATTTCTATATGATTGGTTCTGTTGTCGGTCCCCATCCATACCCAATGATGGTAAGGGACTTTCAGAAAGTAATCGGGGAAGAATCAAAGAAACAATTCCTGGAACGGACTGGCGGCCTTCCGGATAAAGTCATTGCCTGTATAGGCGGAGGAAGCAATGCGATTGGCATGTTCCATCCCTTTCTTCAAGATGAAGTGGAGCTGATTGGAGTAGAAGCGGCCGGTAAAGGAATTGACACACCTCTTCATGCGGCAACCATTACAAAAGGAACGAATGGAGTCATTCACGGTTCCCTGACTTACTTAATCCAAGATAGATTTGGACAGATCGTTGAGCCGTATTCTATTTCTGCTGGGCTTGATTATCCCGGAGTGGGACCTGAGCACGCTCATCTGGCGAGCACAGGCAGGGTCAAATACGTTCATGCTACCGATCAGGAAGCCCTTGATGCGCTGCACAGGACTGCGAAGGAAGAGGGACTGCTCGCTGCCATAGAATCTGCCCATGCTCTGGCGCAGGCCTTTTCAATGGCAAAGGATATGTCTCCGGATCAGTCCATTCTTGTCTGCCTGTCCGGACGCGGCGACAAAGATGTTCATACGCTGATGAAAGCCTTGAAAGGAGAAGTGGATCAAGATGAATTACTTTCAGTCTCTTCTGGAGCAAAATAAAAAACTATTTATTCCTTTTATTACGGCAGGTGATCCATCTCCAGCCGCTACGATTGATTTGGCCTTATCTCTTCAGAATGCAGGGGCTGACGCAATTGAGCTCGGCATTCCCTATTCGGATCCGCTGGCGGATGGCCCGGTCATACAGCGTGCATCAGCAAGGGCGCTGAAGCAGGGAATGAACATTGTAAAAGCAATGGAACTTGTTCCGCAAATGAGGGAAAATGGGGTAAGGATCCCAATCATCCTGTTCACTTATTATAATCCTGTGTTACAATTGGGAGAAGAAAACTTTTTCGCTTTAATGCGCGAAAATGATGTAAATGGCCTGCTTGTTCCTGACTTGCCATTTGAAGAGAATGAACGGATGCGGGAACGCTGCAAAGCGGAAAATCTGTACTTTATCTCAATGGTTGCCCCAACATCCTCTTCCAGGTTAAAGAAAATCGCTCAATCTTCAGAAGGATTTCTATACTGCGTATCTTCTCTGGGAGTAACGGGAGAGAGAAAAGCCTTTAATGAAAACGTGTTTGAATTTATTAAAGAGGTAAAGGCCGTTTCCCCCATCCCTGTGGCTGTAGGATTTGGGATATCTTCCGGCGAGCAGGCTATGCAAATGAATGAAGTGAGCGATGGAGTGGTTGTAGGGAGTGCCATCATCCGTCAGGTTGAAGAACTTCAGGATGAACTCATTTCAGTTTCAGAACGGGAACAAGCCCTTCAAAAAGTGGAGGATTTCGCCAGGTCGTTTGTCCATACTGTCTAGGAGAGGTGTTTAAAAAATGGAAGTGAAAAGCCAGCTTCTCAACTTGAAGCCGTATCAGCCGGGAAAGCCCATTGATGAGGTGAAAAAGGAATATGGATTGGACCATATTGTAAAATTGGCATCCAATGAAAATCCTTATGGGAGTTCAGCGAAAGTGAAACAAGCCGTTGAAAGGGAGATCAGCCAGCTTGCGCTTTATCCGGATGGATACAGCGCGGAACTGCGTGAGAAACTTTCAAGTATGGTGGGAGTCGATCAAGATCAGCTCATCTTTGGAAATGGATCAGATGAAATCGTCCAAATCATTTGCAGAGCGCTGCTGGACCAAAATTCCAACACCGTTATGGCAACACCGACTTTTCCGCAATACAGACATAATGCCATAATTGAAAATGCAGAAATCAGAGAGGTTCCTCTAAAAGCAGGCGAGCATGATTTGGATGCTATGCTTGAGGCAATTGATGATTACACGAAGGTTGTCTGGGTATGCAGCCCGAATAATCCAACAGGAAATTATGTAAATAAAAGCAGTATGGAAGCCTTTCTGAAAAAAGTGCCGCCGTCCGTACTGGTTGTCCTTGATGAAGCGTATGCTGAATACGTTACGGCAGAGGATTATCCAGATTCGGTTCCTTACCTGCAAACATATGAAAATGTGATGATTCTCAGAACGTTTTCCAAAGCATACGGCCTTGCTGCCTTAAGAATCGGGTATGGAATTGGGTGCAGGAAGCTCGTTCAAATGATTGAGCCTGCAAGAGAGCCATTTAATACAAGCAGGATTGCTCAAGCCGCTGCCCTTGCTGCACTGGATGATCAGGAGTTTATTCAAACCTGCCGTGAGCGAAATCGTGCGGGTTTGAAGCAATATTATGCATTTTGCGAGGAAAATAATCTTTCCTATTACCCTTCTGAAGGGAATTTTATCCTCATTGACTTCAATCAGGATGCAAATTCCTTATTCCAGCAGCTGCTTGAACGGGGATATATTGTCAGATCCGGTGCTGCACTCGGATTTCCGACATCACTAAGAATCACTGTCGGTTCTGAAGGGCAGAACAGGGAAATCATTGAGCTGCTGAAAACTCTGCTGTAAGAGGCGCGTGCCTCTTCAGCAGACCCTTACATAGGCTTGATCAGCCAGGAGATTTTTACATAACGATAGGATGTGCCCGCAATGAGAAATCACGTATTTTTTATCGGACTCGGTTTGATTGGCGGATCTTTGGCTATGGCGATTAAAAAGGAGCATCCTTCCTGTAAAATAACAGGTCTGGATATTGATCCGGAGCAAGCACAGCTCGCTGTTACATTAGGCGTCATTGATGAAGCTGTTTCGTCAATAGAGGAAGGTGCGAGAGAAGCAGACTGCATCATTCTGTCTGCTCCTGTGCAGCAGACGCTGCTGATTATGAGCGAATTAAGCAGGCTTCCGCTAAAAAAACAAGTCATTATAACCGATGTCGGAAGCACAAAGGAAACAATTGACCGCCATGCTAAAAAGGTGTTCAGTGAGAACATTATTTTTATCGGCGGTCATCCAATGGCAGGATCCCATAAATCAGGAGTTTCAGCCGCAAAAGCCCATTTGTTTGAAAATGCTTTTTACGTTTTATGTCATCATCTTGAAGAGCATAAACCCTATGCAGAAGAATTAAAAAACCTTTTTTCCGGTACAAAAGCGAATTTCGTTACCATGACACCTAAAGAACATGATTTAGTAACAGGCGTAATCAGCCATTTCCCTCATATTGTTGCAGCAGGTCTTGTTCATCAGGCTGTGCAGCATGAGGAGGAATATCCGCTGACAAGGCGGCTTGCAGCGGGAGGCTTCCGGGATATTACAAGGATTGCTTCCAGCAGCCCGGAAATGTGGCGTGATATCCTTCTGCAGAACAAAGAACATATGCTCAAGCTTTTAGAGCAATGGATGAAGGAAATGGAGCATGTCCGTCACTTGATCAGGGAAGAGGACGGCGCGAAAATACTTACATACTTTTATGATGCAAAAGAATTCCGGGACGGTCTCCCTGTTAAGCAGCAGGGAGCAATTCCTTCTTTTTATGATTTGTACATTGATGTGCCCGATTATCCGGGGGTCATCTCAGAAATTACAGGCTATCTTGCTAAAGAAAGCATCAGCATAACCAATATTCGCATCATTGAAACGAGAGAGGATATAAATGGAGTGCTGCGGATTAGCTTTCAAAGAGAAGCAGACCGCGAGCGCGCGAAAACGTGCATCGCCAAATATACAAATTACGGAACGTTTTTTGGCTAGGAGGAATAAATATGAAACTTTATTCAAGCAGCGGGCTTAAGGGAGAAATCCAGATACCCGGCGACAAATCCATTTCCCACCGTGCCGTGATGTTCGGTTCGATTGCAGAAGGAAAAACCGTGATCACGAATTTCTTAAATGGAGCGGACTGCCTAAGCACGATTTCCTGTTTTAGAAGCATGGGAGCAGACATTAAAGTGGATGGAACAAATGTGGAAGTGACGGGAAAGGGAATAGATGGACTCGTTGAGCCTTCAGACATTTTGGATGTCGGCAATTCAGGCACCACAACACGGCTTATTTTAGGTCTTCTCGCGGGAACTTCTTTTCACTCCTGTCTGATTGGGGATGAATCCATCGCTAAAAGGCCGATGAAGAGAGTAACAGAGCCACTCAAACAGATGGGAGCTTCCATCGATGGCAGAGAACGGGGGAACCTGACACCAATTTCTGTAAGAGGAGGAAAGCTAAAAGGAATCAGCTATGAATCTTCTGTTGCAAGCGCCCAGGTGAAATCGGCTATTCTGCTTGCGGGCCTTCGTACAGATGGGGATTGGACAAGTGTTACAGAGCCCCATAAATCCAGAGATCATACAGAAAGAATGCTGAAATCGTTCGGAGCAAGTGTGAAAGAGGAAGGATTGACCGTTTCTGTAAAAGGCGGACAGCACTTGAAGGGTGCAAGGATTGAAGTACCTGGAGATATTTCCTCTGCCGCCTTTTTTTTGGCTGCCGGTGCCATCGTGCCGAACAGCAAACTTGTGTTGCGAAGAGTGGGAATTAATCCTACCCGTTCAGGTATTCTGGAGGTTCTTGAGCAAATGGGTGCGGTTATCCAGGTGACTGAACTCAAAACTTCAACATATGAGCCTATGGCAGACATTACAATCGAAACGTCGAATTTAAAGGGAATCACCATTTCCGGAGACTTGATTCCAAAGCTAATCGATGAAATTCCAGTAATTGCCCTGATGGCAACACAGGCTGAAGGAAAAACAATTATAAAAGATGCAGAAGAATTGAAAGTAAAAGAAACAAACCGGATTGATACTGTCGTAAACGAGCTCAAAAAGCTTGGAGCCGACATCGAAGCTACTGAAGATGGAATGATTATTAATGGTCCTGCAATTTTAAAAGGCGGGGCAGAGGTATCGAGCCACGGTGATCATCGGATTGGTATGATGCTGGCCATTGCTGCCTGTCTGACAGAAAGTCCTCTTGACCTGTCTGGGGCTGATGCGATTAAAGTATCTTATCCGGACTTTTTCACGGACTTAAAGCGGGTAAACGAACAATAATCTGCTTAGGGAATGAAGCAGTTTGAAAAGTTCTGCCGAGAGACGATATTGAGTCAAAAACCCAGGAACGCAGATTATTTGAGCGATCCTGGGTTTTGTGTTCTAAAGAGGAAGTGGCTCCGCTGCCGGAATAAGGCAGCGGATACAGTCAGACAAAGTGGGATTACAAATCAGAAATCACAGTCTTGTAAGCTTCTTTTTATCTTCTCCGCATTTAAACCAGTGCGCCCCCGTCATAATCATATGTCCATTCGCATAACTTGTCTTATAAAGAGGCGCCATGAAAAACTGTTGTCATGACGGATCAACTTACTTTTTTCGAGGCTATGCTGATGGAAGCGAACGCCAGCTGTATGAATCACCAGCCAAGTTTAACCGTGCATTTTTAATAGACAAGCTCCGATAAGCTGGCGGTACCCGTTTCCGTCCGGCCAGGGAGCCCGCACTGGATATCTGAAGAAATCTCTATCGGCTGAATGAAATGGAAGATTGGCAATGTCTGAACAGAAGTGCTTTTGAAAACGCGCCTGCCGGGAATCATTACATGCTCCGGTATCACGCAAAGCCGGACCCGCTATTAAAGGGATATCCTGTGTTGGATGGAGATGCTGACAAAGGGTTTATAAAAGAGGCAGTTTAAGCGATTCGGTTGAAACGATCCCGCTTCTCGATTATGATAGTCATATTCCAACCATAACAATTCATAGAGGCAGGGTATGGTAATGCCGGACGGTTCCATGCATTTCAGTCTGGATTTGAGGATAATCGGCATGAGCCGGTTCATTCCCCTTTTTCGCCTGCTCTGCCTCTTTTATAGAAAGGAACATGCTGCGTGACAAGCTCTTTAGAAGAAGCTATTATCCTCGTGGAAAATGGAGAAGCGGAAGAGGGATTAAGGAAACTTTCCGAAATCAGGGCTTCTATTCATGATGAAGAAAAATTTCGATTGGCAGATAAATATTACGAGTGGGGCCTGCCTGATCAGGCCTTGGAACTGCTGACCGATCTCCACCTTCTTTACCCTCATGAAACGGATATATCCCTTCTTATGGCGGAAGCCTATATTGATTTGGAGCAGGAGGATGAAGCCATTTCCATTCTGGGGGAAATCAGTCCGGAGGATGCTGCCTATCCGCAAGCTCTTCTTCTCCAGGCAGATTTGTATCAGCTTCAGGGACTGCAGGAAGTCAGTGAGAAAAAACTAAAAGAGGCCAAAAAGCTGCTGCCTGATGAACCGCTTATTGATTTTGCCCTGGGGGAATTTTATTATCATAGCGGTGATGACAAAACCGCTGTTGCCTACTATGAGAAAGCGGCACTCACTTCAGAGATATACGCCGGGGTGAGCATCAGCCAGCGTTTAGCAGATGCATTGAGCGGATCCGGAGAATTTGAAGCGGCCATGCCATATTATGAAAAAGCAATCGCTGAGAAGGTTGATCCCCATTCGGTATTCGGATACGGACTCGCGGCATTAAGAGCGGGCCAGACGAAAACCGCGATCCAGCAGCTCGAAAAATTAAAAGAGCTTGACCCATCCTTCTCCTCCCTTTATTTGCCGCTGGCCCGGTCATATGAAGAAGAGGGATTGCTTACCGAAAGCATGGATACGGCCCTTGAGGGAATCCGGGAAGATGAATTCAACAAAGAGCTGTACGTATTTGCGGGGAAAATCTCTCTGAAAAATCAGCAGCCTGAGAAAGCAGCTGAATTGCTGCGGGAAGCGGCAGCAATTGATCCCGGACATGCTGAGGCAGTTCTGATCCTTGCCAATATTTATCTCCAGCAGGAACAGTATGATGAGATTATTGAACTGCTTGAGGAAGTGATGAAATATGAAGAAGAAGATCCTCAATATTTCTGGCTGCTGGGCAAGAGCTACAATGAAACAGAAAACTTTTCTCAGGCATCGGACTATTATGAGCGTGCATATAAATTCTTTAAAGACCACGTTGAATTTCTTGAAGAATATGCCCGCTTCCTTGTAGAAGAGGGAAATCGCCAAAAAGCGATGGAATTATTCAGAAGAATCCTATCCATAGATCCCGCCAATGTCGAAATTGAAGCATTATTGATGCATTTAGAAGACGAATTTAAACAGTAAAAATGCAGGATTTTGATTTCTCGATGTTGAAATTTTCATATATAGAAACGTTCTTGCAGAGGAGGGAACGATAATGATGACCCCTGTATCTGTTCACGAGAAGAAAGATTTTATCAGATGGTTTTTGAATCACTATCAGCTAAAGCGAAGAGAATGCGTATGGATTCTGAATTACCTGATGAGCCATGACGCATTGATGGAAAGAGTCCATTTTGTAGAGCAGGCTCAGTATTGTCCCCGCGGAATTATCATGTCAACCCACTGTGTGGAAGAGGTTCCATTCAGGTTTTACAAAGAAAATGTCATGACTACGGATGCGGAAAAGTCATTTCACGACATTCGGTTAAACAGGGATGAAGAGCTCTATATTCAGATTAATTTCAGATCGTCCTATCAGTCTCCGCAATACGCTGCAGTGATGGAAACCAATCCATTTTTGCCGAAACATTTAAACGGAAATGAGAAAGACCGCCTTATTGCCGAAAGAGTGCTTGAACGTGCCATTCAGTCCTATCAGAAAGATAAATTGCTTCAATTAATCGATGAAGCGCTGGACCGCCATGATGAACATGCATTCAAAGAATTAACGAGCAAATTGAATGCGATAAAATAAGCTGAAAGTCCTCGGGTTTCGAGGGCTTTTTTTCTTGTATTTTTAAATGATAGTAAATTTATCTCAATTTTCTGCAACTGATTGATTTTATCTCATTAACGTGTGAAAATAAAACTTGAAACCGCTTGCAAGCGCAATCGATTTCACAGTCCGAATCATGGGGGGAAGGCAATGAAAGGGAGAGCTAAAGGAATTATTTCATCTTTACTGGCCGTTTTGCTCGTACTCAGTACGTTAGGCGGTGTACCTTCAGCGTTTGCACAGTCTAATTTGCAAACGGTTGCATTGGAAGGTGCAAATGCTGATCAGACGCAGCAAACGTATAGCTTCACACTAAATTATTACAGGTACGATGGGAAAGCGAAAGATTGGGACTTATGGATTTGGGAAGATGGAAAAGATGGGAAAGAGGTTGATTTCAGTCAAGTAACAGATGGCTTTGCCCAAGTCAAGGTTGAAGCTGCTTCGAATAAAATTAACGTCATCGCCAGGCCGGGGAACTGGACTTCGCAGGAAATGACGAGAGTGATTCAGATTCCTGAAGGGGAAAAAGCTGCTGAAGCGTATATCGTGGAGGGGGATCCGGCTGTCTATTACAGCAGGGAAGAAGCAAATGTAGGAGAAAGAATGACTTCTGCGATGATGGATTCCATGGACCGGATCATGGTCACTTCCTCGCATCCTCTTAATGAACAAGATATCAATGATTTTACCCTTATCGATGAAACAACGGGAAAAGAAATGGATGCACAATCAAAAAAAGTGAAAGACAACCAGGTTATGCTTTTAATCGGTGATTCCCGTTCCATTGATGTGAGGAATGCCTATTCTGTAAAAAGCACCCGATTCGGCAAAAAGAAGGTAACCGTAAGAAAAGCGCTGGATGATAAAAAATTTTTCTATGCAGGAAATGATTTAGGATCCTCTTATACACCTTCAAATACGACCTTTAAAGTATGGGCTCCCACAGCTCAAAAAGTCAGTCTTGTTCTTTTTGACAGCGCTGGTACATACACAGAGCAGGGAACAGTAGAACAGCACAAAGATGGAAATGAGCAAAGCATGGAAAGAGCTGAAAACGGAGTTTGGTCGGCCTCCGCTTCTGGTGATCTAAACGGAAAATTCTATATGTACAAGGTCGAATTCTCTGATGGAAAAGTGAATTATGCAGTCGATCCTTATGCAAAGGCAGTCAGCGCGAACGGCCAAAGGTCTGCTGTCGTGAGCCTTGACGAAACAGATCCTGCGAATTGGAAGCCGATGGACAAGCCGGAGGTTTCATCACCTGCCGATGCTTCTCTGTATGAGCTGCATGTAAGAGATTTCTCATCGGACAAAGATTCGGGTATGAAAAACAAAGGTAAATTTAAAGCGTTTACAGAAACAGGGACGAAAAACAGCAAGGGCGATTCGACAGGAATCGATCATCTTGCCAATTTGGGTATTACCTATGTCCATTTACTTCCTTCCTATGATTTCAAAACAGTGAATGAATTGAAGGTGGATGATCCTTCATCCAAAGAGCCGAAGTTTAACTGGGGATATGATCCGCAGAACTTTAATGTTCCAGAAGGATCCTACTCAACAGATCCCGCCAATCCGAAAACAAGGATTCTTGAATTTAAAGAAATGGTACAAGCTCTGCACAATAAAGGGATTCGCGTTGTAATGGACGTTGTCTACAACCATACGTTCGAAATTGAAAACGGTCCATTCAATAAAATAGTGCCTGGCTATTATTACAGAAGCAATGATGCCGGAACTTATACAAACGGGAGCGGAACCGGAAATGAAGTAGCTTCCGAGAGACCGATGGTAAGAAAATATATTAAAGATTCAGTGAAATATTGGGCTGAGGAATACGGTGTAGACGGATTCCGTTTTGATTTAATGGGTCTGATTGATGTAAATACGATGGAACAGCTGACAAAAGAATTGAAAGAACAAGTGGATCCTTCCATGCTTGTTTATGGAGAGCCATGGCAGGCAGGCGGTTCTCCGCTCGCAGAGAGTCTCCAGACCACTAAAGGTGCTCAGAAAGACAAGGGGTTTGCGGTATTCAACGATAACATCCGCGGGGCAATCAAAGGCGGAAGCGATGACGCTTCAAAAGGATTTGCAACGGGAGAAAAGGGAAAAGAAGAAGCCATTGCAGCGGGTGTTAAAGGATCCATTACCGATTTTACGAATTCCCCCGCAGAATCCATTAACTATGTAACCGCTCATGACAACTTAAATATGTGGGATAAGATTATAAAAACACAGGGGCTTGAGGAAAAAGAGGGCTTCGTGGATATAAAAGACGGAAAACTGCAGGGAGAAGACGCTAATCGATACAAAACGGTAGAAGAGGCGGTCGCTGCAGCCACTCCATATCATGCAGTAAACAAAGAGGACGAGCTTGCGAACGAGACCGTTAAGCGTTCTTTGCTTTCAAATGGAATTGCCATTACCGCTCAAGGCATTCCGTTCATTCATGCCGGTGATGAAATGCTGCGGACAAAATACGGTGATCATAACAGCTACAGGAGTCCTGATGCCATCAACCAGATCCGCTGGAAGAATGTTTCGGATTTTGACCAGGTCAATCTGTACTATCAAGGTTTATACCAATTGCGCAACAGTCATCCTGCTTTTAAAATGACTGGGAAACAGCAGGTAGAAGCGAATGTGGAAATCCTGCAGAAGCAAGATAATTTGGTCGCTTATCAGCTCAAAAATAATGCAAACGGCGACAAGTGGAAGAACATCGTCGTGATTTACAATGCGAATACAGCAGCGAAAAAAGTTCAGCTTCCTGCCTCTCCAGCAGGATGGAAAGCAGTTGTAAACGATAAAAAGGCGGGAACAGGAATCCTTGAAGAAATTAAAGGAACAGAGGCGCAGGTTCAGCCGCTATCGATGATGGTTTTATACGATGAGGAAAGAACCGAAAAGCCGGTTCCGTCCGTGCTGACCGTTTCGTCTGAAAATATATACATGACGGCCGGTGAATCCCGAATGCTCCAGGCTTCTGTAAAGGATCAATTTGGAGGATATCTGAAAGATCAGAAGATTACTTGGACAAGCGGAGATGAAGAAGTTGCTGCGGCAGATTCCAGAGGGAAGCTGACAGCCAAAAAGAACGGCAAAACGAATGTGACTGTTTCAAGCGGATCTTTGAAAACGACCGTAACGGTAACAGTAGCCGATATTAAGCCTGCATCCATCGTTCTGCAGGGGAAAGATTCTGTTTATGAATCAAGCTCCATCCAGCTGCAAAGCACGGTGAAGGATCAGTTTGGCCAGACGGTCGGAGATCCGGCGATTGAATGGACATCATCCAATCCGAAAATTGCGTCTGTCTCTTCATCAGGCGAGATCACGGGACTCAGCGCCGGAAAAGCGGTTGTAACAGCCAAAATCGGTTCTGTTTCTGCTCAAAAGCAAATCGAAGTGAAAAAATATGTACAGAGATTTGTAGAATTCACGTATAAAAGAGCAGACAGCCAATACGATGGCTGGAATATCTGGACATGGCAGACAGGTGTAGAAGATGGAGAAAAACGGTTTTCAAGCGTCACAAGCAATGGGGCTGTGGCAAAGTTCCCAATTGGGCCTGACACAACAAAAATCGGTTTCGTATTAAGAAAAGGAACAGACTGGGCGGTCAAGGATCCATATGGACAGGACCGCTACATCGATGCAGATTTATCTCAATCTGTCACGAAGGTTACCGTAACAAGCGGAGTTGGCGAATTTGACACCGTTCCTCCAGTCAAGGGACCGGTATTGGCAGGCGGAAAACTCACCTTCCTGTACCGGGATCAGGAGCTTTATGAAACAAGTTCCCAAGAGCAAATAGAGCGTGTCCAGGTAAAAATCAACGGCAAGCTTTTCCCGATGACGTATGATGCAAAACATCAATATTTCAGCTACATATTGGATGAGCTCAAAGAAGGAAACTATGAATATACGTTTCTAGTAACAAAAGACGGCAAAACAACAGAAATCAGTGATCCATACAATACGGGTGAGGATGGAAAATCGGTTGTTAAGTATGTTGTGCCGAAAATCAATGTCTCAGCGTCCGCTTATCCTAAAAAAATCTCCTCAAGGGAAAATGCGGTCATCACGGTGGCTGCCGAAGCCGGTGAAGACGCCAAAATAACGGGCATGTCGATTGATCTGCGGGCTCTCGGAGGGGCTGAAAATACACCGATCGATCCGGCCCTGAGTGAGATTAGCGTGCCAGTTAAAGACAGTATAACAGCCGGAATGAAAACTCTTCCGATTATTGTAAAAGATCAGTATGGAAATACTCATAAAGGGAAAGTACAGCTTGAAGTAAAGCCGATTCAGGTTTCCGGATCCGGCAAGGACCAATTTGACTGGGATGAAGCCCGAATCTACTTCATGCTGACAGACCGTTTCTATGACGGCGATCCGTCTAATAATGATCCGAATAAAGAAAACTATGATAAAAAGCATCCGGAAACCTATCACGGTGGGGATCTGGCGGGTATTACGAAGAAACTGGATTATCTTGAAGATATGGGGATTAACACAATCTGGATTTCGCCAATCGTCGACAATGTGGACTGGAACATCCGTTCAGGCAAAGAAGGTCCGCAATATGCGTACCATGGGTACTGGGCGAAGGATTTCACTAAGCTGGATGAACATCTGGGAGATATGAAGACTTTCCAGAAGCTGATTGATAAAGCCCATGACAAAGGCATCAAAATTATGGTGGATGTCGTATTGAATCATGCAGGATATGGTGTGAAGGATGGCGGACAAAAAAACATCCGCAACTATCCGACCATTGAAGATTCCCTGCGTTTCAAAGACATGCTCCGTGACGGGGGAACTGACGTCATTAAAGGTGAATTGGCAGGACTTCCTGATTTTAAAACAGAGGATCCGGCAGT